>NZ_JBDSWZ010000162.1:0-29324 GCF_039926425.1 Dokdonella sp. | reverse complement strand
ACGGCCCCTTCGAGATCGACGGCGACAAGGACATCATGCAGGCGCTCGATGCGCTGCTCGCGAGCTTCGTCGAGCAGCATCGAATGAAACTGCCGGGGGCGACGTACGTTCCGTGCTACCGCATCCTCGCGTCTTGAGGTGGGATCGACAGCGCACGCTGGAAACACGACGAACACGCAGGGGCGGGTGCTGACGGTTGAGGCGTCTGCTCCTCTGGATTTGCACGCTTGACGTTGGCGGTTCATGTTCGACGACGCCGAGCGGAAGCTTTGACCGCGACGCTCATCAGGGTGTCCCTCGGTCACGCTCCATCCGGCGTGCGTCGAGCCGGTACGCCGCGGGTGCTGTGCAGATGCTGCGTTTTCGACAGCGGTTGCCACGCGGCGCCTTTCTTGCCGGAACCCGCGGCCGACGCCGTCATGTCTCCACCGCGAATGGTGATCGCCGATTCGGTCGGTGTATAACGGAGAACTTCCCAACGCGAGCATCTGCCATGAAATCCATCGTCTCACTCGTGACCCTCGGCGCCGTCGCCGCGTTTGCATTCGCGGCTCCGGCGTTCGGTGCGCTGAAGGTCGGCGCGAAAGCGCCCGAATTCAGCGCGCCCGCCTATCTCGCGGGTGAGCCGTTCACGTTCAACCTTGCCGACGCCCTGAAGAAAGGGCCGGTCGTCGTGTATTTTTTCCCCGCAGCGCATACATCCGGCTGCAATGTCGAAGCGCACCTGTTTTCCGAAGCGATGGACAAGTTCAAGGCCGAGAACGCGACGGTCATTGGCGTCACCGCCGGCAACGTCGACCAGCTCGCCGATTTTTCGAAGGAAACCGAGCATTGCGGCGGAAAGTTTCCGGTGGCAGCCGATGCCGGCGCGAAGATCGCGAAGGAATACGACGCATTGCTGACGATGAAGCCTGGCTGGTCGAACCGGACGTCCTACGTGATCGCGCCGTCGGGATCGGTCGCGTATGCGTATTCGGCGCTCAGCCCGAACGACCACGTCAAGGAAATGCTCGACGCGGTGAAGAAGTTGAAGCCGTAGAACCGATGCGCGCGGTGCGCGGTCGCTGTCTCGAACGGATCGCATCGGTTGGCAGCACGCGGCTGATCCACTCGCTCAGAACACGGCGTGCTCACCACGCTCGGCGCTTGCGTCTCCGCTGATCAGGCGTGCGTAGTAATCGAACAATGTGTCCGATCCGGTCGACGGCGTTGCATCGGCGTCGTATCGACCTGTCGCCGGATCGAGCACGAGCATCGATTCGGTGGCGTAGTAGCGACCGATGCGTGCGAGTTGCGCCTTCGCCGCCAGAGCCGGAACAATGCGCCCGGCTGTGCTGAGAATTGCGATGATCGCATCAAGCATCGCCACCGGGACCTGCTTGAAGCGCGGTTTGCGTCCGAGCAGGGCAAACAAGTGTTCGCCCTGCTGACGTGGCGTGATGGCGGAGCCCGGCCCTCCAATGGGCAAGACGCGATTGTGGAGGCGCTCGTCGTCGAGACAGTCGGCAAGGTAGTTGGCAAGGTCGTCGTCGCTGATCGGCTTGCACGCGGTCAGCGTGCCGTCGCCGAACACGAGGAACGGGCGCCCCTTCTTCACGCGCTCGACCTGCCCGGACAGCGACTTGAAGAACGCGGTCGGACGCACGATCGAATGGCGGAGTCCGGAATCCACAAGCACCTTCTCGAACGCGAGCTTGGCGTGCTGGAACGCGAGCTGTGGCTTCTGGACACAGATCGCGGACAACAAGACGACGTTGCCCACTCCTGCGACGCGCGCGGCCTCCAGCGCATCCACATGCGCCTGGTAGTCGATCGCCCAGGCATCCTCCGGTACGCCCGTGCGCGATGCCATGCATGACACCAGCGTGTCGAACCGCTCACCACAAAAACCGTCGCGCAGCAGCGAAGCGGGCGCGCAGACATCGCCGATGCGCACTGTGGCGCCTTCGATGTCGGCGTGCTTTCGCACGAAGCAGACGACCTGGTGGCCGCGTCGGACCAGCGCTCGTGTCGTCGCGCGTCCGATGGTTCCGGTTGCGCCGAGCATGAAAATGCGTCGCGGATGCGGCGAACCACGATCGGTCGGGAAACTCGATGTTTGCTTGATCATGGCGAGCGCAAAGGTGCATGCATCGCGACGCGCGCGCAAGCCCCGTGGAGCCGGCCGGAACATGGCGGCCGGTGCCTGGCGAATTTCAGCTCTGTCCGATCGAAGGCGAGGTCTCGTGCTGATGCGGAAAGCCTAGCAGTCCACTCTATTCCTGTGTTTTTTAATCCAATTCGGCTATATCTCTGCGAGCCGTTCTGAACGACATCAGGGTCGAGTGGGCGAACGATCGGTGGGCAGCGACGTGCGGCCCGTATCCGAGCCTGCCACGCGCCATGCATGCTGCGCGAACGTGCCTTGCTGCCGCTCTTTCTGTCTGCCGGGGGAGTCAAGTATGTCGACGCCATCCATGATGTTGGGACCGCAACATCCTTCGCGCCGGGAGATTTCCGAGGAGGTGCACGCGCGCCCGTCGGACTCGCTCGAGGCGCCTTCACGTGCAACGTATGTGGCGGTGCTGATCCCGCCTGCCGATCGAAAGCGCGAAATCGAGCACCTCGCAGACCTGTGTAGCCGATTCGCGGTCGACCCGCCGGACACGGCCAGCAGCCACTTCACCGCGCGTCTGGGTGGGTTGACGATCAAGTGGGAACGTCACGGGGAATTTTCCGGCTACACCGTCGTCGTGCCTGGAGTTGGCGCAACACCCTTCGACCAACCTGCGGCGGCGCTGCTCCCTGCGGGGTGGCTCGCTGGAATCCCGGGTCTCACGCTCGTTGCGGCGCATGCCGAGCTGATCGCCGCGAGCACGTCGACTGCCGACGCAGTGCTGCTTGCTCGCTATTTCGACGACAACATTACTGCCGGTGGCAGCGTCGGTGAAGGTGTCGGCGCGATCTTCTCCGACTTCAAGATCCACGCCGATGGCTTTTCTCGCGTGCTGCTGCTCGATGACGGGTACACCGCACGACAGGCCGGTCGGATGATGCAGCGCATCTTCGAGATCGAAACCTACCGGATGATGGCGCTGCTCGCGCTGCCGGTTGCGCGGCACTACATCGCAAAACTTGCCGAGATGGAGGCGGAGCTCGCCACCGTCACGGACGACATCGCTGCGCGAACTGGAGACGATGAAACACTGTTGCAACTGGTGACGCGGCTCGCCGCGGAAGTCGAGCGCGGACTTGCGGCGTCGCAGTTCCGTTTCCGGGCCTGCAGCGCTTACGCCAACATCGTCAATGCGAGAATTTCCGAATTGCGCGAGCGGCGCCTTCCCGGTGTTCAGCCCATCGGCGAATTCATGACGCGCCGTTTCACGCCCGCGGTCGCGACATGCGCGACCGTGCTCGATCGGCTTTACGGATTGTCCGAACGCGTTGCCCGCGCCAGCGCGCTGCTGTCGACCCGCGTCGATATTGCACGAGAACGCCAGAACCACATGCTGCTGGGCTCGATGGATCAGCGCGCGAAGATGCAGCTGCGATTGCAGGAAACCGTCGAAGGACTTTCGGTGATTGCCATCGTGTACTACGCGGCGAGCGTCGTCGGGCTGATTGCAAAATCTCTCAAGAGTGGCGGACTGCATGTCGATCCGGAATTGATCGTCGGGGCAAGCATCCCGGTTCTGGCTGCTCTCGTCATCCTCGCCACGCGGGCAGCGCGTCGGCGAGCGTCCAGCGACTGACACGGTCCGCTTTCACCCGGAAACGGCTGCGCCGCCTGAAGTTCCGTGCCTCAGTGCGCGCCAAGTTTTTCGCGGATGTCGGCGAGCGACTTGAGATAGATCGCGCCGCCCTTGCCCATTGCATCGAAGACGGTCGTCGCAGTGGCAAGGTCCTCGCGTGCTTCAACGATTCGCCCCTGCACAAGACGCACGTTCGCGCGCGCGCGATGTGCGACGCCGGCGTAGACGCTGTGCGCACCATAGTGCGTCTCCGCACTCGCCACCGCCTCTTCCGCGAGCGCCGCGGCCTCGGTCACCCGATCCGTCGCGGCATAGGCTTCGGCGAGATTGATGCGCGCCATGGTCGCCTCGCGTCCGCTGTCCCCTCGCTGCGCAATTCCCATGCGCAGCGCATCCTCGAACAGCGGAATCGCCTCGGCGTAATTCTTCCGCCGCGTCAGAGACAATGCCAGATTGTTCTGCGCTGCCGCGAGTTCCGGCGATTCACCATACAGCTCGCGACGTGCTGCGACGACGAGGCGGTTGTCGGCTTCCGCTTCCGCATGGCGTCCGAGGTAGCCCTCGGCGAGCGCGCGATTGTTGATCGTCGCAAGACCGGTGGCGGAGCGCGCCTGCCCGATGGACTCGAATACTTTGTACGCTTCATTGGCGCGATCGATCGTCTCTTCGTAACGACCCAGCTGCATCAGCGCGAGGGACAGTGCGTTCAGCGCCGAGCCCACCTCCCGGTCCGATGTTCCGAGAAACGCGCGTCGTTCCGCGATTGCGCTCTCGAGGGTTGCGACGGCGAGATCCGTGTGGCCTTCCGCGCGTTGCAATTGCGCCTGCACCGAACGGCTTTCGCTGAGAATCGAGCGGAAACGTTCCGGCTGCGTTGCCCAGAAGGCCTGCGACTGATCGAGAAGTTCCTGTGCACGCGGTGTCTTGCCGCGTGAGTACTCGACCTGCGCGAGGTTGTAGCGCGCACTGGCGAGCACAGACGGGTTGCGATCGATCCCGGGCCACGCGAGAAGGCCTTCGAGCAGCGGGACCGCACCTTCGGAATCGCCCAGCGCGAGAAACAGGTCGCTGAGATTCAATGCGATGTCCTGGCCCGCTTCGGGACGATCGGCGAAGCGCGTGAAGATCTCGCCAGCGCCTTGCTTGAGCACGTCGCGTGCGGTGACCGTGGTTGCGCCGGACCGATCGGCGGCATCGCCGAACATCAGCATCACGTATTCGCGCACTGCGTTCGCGCGCGCCGCTTCCGCGACTGCGACATCGCGCTGGATGCCTTCGCGCCATGCACTGTAAAACGCAAAGGAGCCGGCGGCGACAAGTGCGATCAGCGTGAGTGCCGCGCTTGCCGCGGCAACGCGATTTCGTCCGACGAATTTGGCCAGCCGGTAGCCGAACCGGTTGCCGGTGACTCGAACGGGCGCACCCGCGAGCCAGCGCGACAGATCTTCGGAAAACGTCTCGACCGTGGGATAACGGCAGGACGGATCCTTGGCGAGAGCTTTTTCGATGATTCGCGAGAGATCGCCGCGCACCTGTTTTCGGTATGCGCGCACGTGGGTGGCGCGCGCGACGAGTCGCACCTCGATGCCGTCGTCGACTGCCGCGCTGTCCGGATTGCGCGGGGGCGACGCCACCTCGGACATGCGCAACGGACTACGGGCTTGATGCGCCTCTGGCGCTTCGTCGGGTGGCGATGACGCGCGCGAGATTGCCTGGGACAACGGCTGCGGGAGTGTTTCACGCACAACGCGTTCGGCGGCCGCAAATCCCGCGCGGCCGACGTCGTAGGGCCGCACGCCGCTGACCAGTTCGTACAGGATCACGCCGAGCGAATACACGTCCGTCGCGACACCCGCAGGCTCGCCCGAGAATTGCTCGGGCGCCGCGTATTCCGGCGTCATTGCCGGTCGATGGCCCGGAGCGGTCGACATCGATGCGTTGCCCGCATCGCCCTCGAGCAGCCCGGCGATACCGAAGTCGAGCAGTCGCACGACACCCGACGCATCCACCATGATGTTGCCGGGCTTGAGGTCGCGGTGCACCACGAGCTGTGCATGCGCGTGGCGAACCGCCGCGCAGATGTCGAGGAACAATCTGACGCGCGCGCGAACGTCGAGTCGCTGGCCGTCGCACCACTGTGTGATCGTGGTCCCGCGGACAAATTCGAGTGCAAACCAAGGCCGCCCGTCGCTGGAGACACCACCGTCGATGAAATGGGCGAGGTTGGGGTGCGACAGCCGTGCGAGGATGCGGCGTTCGCGCAGGAAGCGCGCCTGCACGTCGTCGAAGTCGAACCCCCGACGGATTAGCTTGATCGCGACCTCCTGGTCGAAGTCGGCGCCCTCGCGATGCGCGCGATACACGACACCCATGCCGCCGCGGCCGACGCATTCGACGACGCGAAAGGGTCCGAGGGTGCTGCCAATGAACCGGTCGAGCGGTTCGTCGGGAGGGCCGTCATCGGCGACGCCCGTTGCGAGATCGGAATCGTCCGCGCCGGCAAGCAATCGATGCACGTGCTCGCGCAGTGCGGCGTCTCCTTCGCAGCGGGCGTCAATGAATGCGCCGCGCTCGTCGGCCGGACAATCCAGTGCGTCGCGCAGGATTCCAGGCGCCAGGTATTGCCGGCTATGTGTGCCGTCGGTCATTGGGCCGCGCTTTCAATCGGGAACGGAAGGATCGTCGAGGAGGATCCTTCGAAACTGGTATTGGCGCATTGCACTGACTGCGTCAACTCCGATCGCTTCGCACCTGAGCATGGCTGATCAACGCAAAGATGCCGCTGCCGCCGACAATGTTGCCGGCCAGTGCGGGCAGCGCGAAATCGAACACATAGCCGCCCCAGCTCAGGTCGCCGTTGAAGACAAGATACAACGTCTCGACCGAGCCGACGATGATATGCGTGAAGCCACCAATCGCGATGAGCGTGGTCATCGATACGATGATCGCCAGTTTGGACTGCTCGATCGCGGCCAGCATCCACACCATCGTCGCGATCAGCCAGCCGGCGAGGATGCCCTTGGTGAACATTTGCCACACGGAGTTCTGCATCAGCTCCTTGCCGATGTCGCGGAACGTCTCTTGCGTTTCTGCATCGAATTGCTGGAGATGCAGGAGCCCGTAGGCGAACAGGGCGACACCGACGACATTGCCGAGCAGCACAACGCCCCACAATCGCAACAGCTGGCCAAACTTCTCCCAGCTCGGCTTGCTCATGAGCGGCAGCACGGCCGTCATCGTGTTTTCAGTGAACAACTGCTGCCGCGCTGCGATGACGATGACGAAGCCGACACTGTAGCCAAGACTTTCAAGCAGGAACCGGCCGGGAATGTCGCCGAAGTGGCGATGCAGCAGCGCCCTTGCGACCAGCGAGAATCCCATCGTCAGACCTGCTGCGAGCGATGAGAATGCGAGTGCCGAAACATTGCGGCGAAGCTCGTGCTCCCCTTCGCGGCGAATGACTTCATGCATCACCGCCGGGCGTGGTGGGCGCTTCTCCTCGACGTCGCTTTTCTCGTTTTTCGATAGCTCGGCCGACGCGTCGGATGCGCGTTTTGACGGATCGTCGACGCGCTTGCCTGCGCGCTTCGCGGGTGCCTTTGTCGATGCCGTTCTGGAAGGGCCACTCATGCCGTGTCATCCGTCGATAGGGCCGCGGTGGCGCGAATGACCCGTACGCTAGCATGCGGTCGTGCACGCGCGAAGTTGTGTCGATGGCTCGCGTTCATCTCCGCGACGGGATGCGACCCCGCAGCAATTGTTGAGCGCTGTCAAAGAGCCGGAGACCAAGGTCATCAATGGGCACGTGGGAACGGCTTCAGCCGCGATGCGGTTCTGCCACGTGAAAAGGGCCACGGCGAAAGCCGCTCCCACGAGTTCTCGAAAGAGGCTGCGCACTGAATGGCAAAATCGAGCTACTCCCGGAAAACGATCGAGTGCTCCGCGACGTTGGATATGTCGCGCGCTTCAAGCCGATCGAAGGAGCAGTTCGTACATGGCGTCGCTGCCGCACAATCCCGACAGCTCGATGGCCGATTGGCCATGCGAGTTCGTGGTTTGAACGCGGGCGCCGGCGTCCAGCAGAATCCGCGCGGCGCCGACCTGATCCCCTTTCGGGCATGGACCGCCGGGTCCAAATCCATGCACCGCCCAGAACAGCGGCGTGGCACCGTACTGCGAACATCGCGCTTCGAGTGCTGCGCCCCGCGACACCATCAGACCGACGGTGGCCGCATTGCCCATCCACGCCGCCCAGTGCAGCGCGCGTGCACCGAAGACCGACGTTCGCTCGAGATCCGCGCCCGCTTCGATGAGCACACTGGCAACGCGCTCGACACCCATCGAGGCCGCTCCGATGAGTGGCGTTTCGCGGTCGCCCGAACCGTTGATCGATGCGCCATGCTCGATCATCAGTCGAGCCAGCTCGCCTTCGGTGCCGTTGGTCAGCCAGCCTTGGCCGACGCAATCGGCGATGTAATGCAGCGGGTCCGATTCGTTCTGTTGGTTCAGGAACCAGCGGATGGGGCGGCTTGCGAGACTCTCGTCCGACAGCAGCGCACGTCGAACGCCGTCGAGATCGCCGCTTCTGATCCGGTTGCCGAAATCGTCGTGTGTCATGAAGCCTCTCTCGTGTCGTTTACACATGCTCTGTCTGTGAGCCAACTCCGTCGTCGCGGCCGTTCTACCTCAACCCTGCAATCAGCTGATGGAACTGCGCGTCCATTTCGCATTCGGGGAGCGGGTAGTGATGATCCATCCACCACGTCATCAGCGTGATCAACGTGCCGGACAGCTGCTGCGCCAGAATCACTTGCGGAACAACGGCATTCGTCTGCATGCGTACGCGTGCCGCTTGCACCCGCTGCTCGAACACCTCGGCAATGTTGTTCTGCCAGACCTTGAGGATGAATTCGGTCTTGCGCGCGCGCGCCAACGAGTCGAACAACGGTTTCATCTGGCGGATGTGCTCGAACAGCCAGCACGCCGGAAACTGGTAGCTGCCGACCGCATCATTCCATTCGAGTCGTCCGCCCAGTTCACGGGCGAAAGTCAGTGTGTGGCGGATGAACAATTCGTCCTTGTCCTCGAAGTGTGCATAAAACGTCGAGCGACCGACGTTTGCGCGTCGGCAAATCGCCAGCACCGAAATATCGTCGAAGCCTTTTTCGTGCATCAGCCCGATCAGCGCCGACGCTAACTCACCGCGCGTTCGCACGCCACGCGCATCGTCGGAATGTCCGGGGATCGGAATGAAATGCGGCACAGTGGACCCTTGATTGTCCGGGAATGCGTCGGCCACGCACACAACCTTGCAAGCCTCGCATATCGTCGGGCCAACTGCATCCCAACGAGAACGACGTGAGCCAGCAGATCCGTTATGGCGCAATCCTGATTTCCGGTTCCGCGGTTCTGCTGCTGATGAGTGTGGTGCATCCGAGCGCCATTCCGTTCGGCGACGAGGTGGCATTGGCTCGCATGGCGATCGTCGACGCGTTCGCCCACAGCCTCGCGATCGTCGGTGTCTGGCTGCTGCTGGTCGGCCAGGCGGGCCTGTCGCGGACGCTTGGGCTGCAACGACCGATGGTAGCCGCCGCGCTGCTGGCATCCGCGATGGCGTCGACGGGACTGGTCGTCGCGGCAGCTCTGGATGGTTTCGTCATTCCGAGGATCGCGCATGAATGGACGGGCGCGGATGCCACCGCACGCGCGGGACTCGAGCAGCTGATCCGGTTCTGCGTCCTTGCCGCAAGTTCGCTCACGCGCATCTACATCATGATGGTGGCGCTGGCGATCCTGTTGTGGTCGTGGGTCATCCGCAGCGACCGCCTGGACGCTGCATTGCCTTGGGTCGGAGGGATCGTCGGCCTTGCAGGCTTCGCGACCTTGTTCGGAGGACCCGCCTACGTGCACGTGCACGAACTGATGCTGCTCGTGCTCGGACAATCGGTGTGGATGGTCTGGGCCGGTATGTGGATGATCCGGACGGATCGAACTGCCGCGCCGTGGCGCGAGGAAAATCCGTATTCGCAGACTTGATGCGATCCCGGTTGGCAGACCATCACGCGGCTCGCTACCGCCGCCGCGCGATGTCAAACGCCTGTCCACTTCGATGGACCGTGATTCAACCCGTTTTCGGTGTGTTTGCCGGGAACGTGTCCGGCAAGGAAACTTCCGCGATCCTCCACTCCCTGCGCTTGCGCCGGCCTGATGTCCGGTTCGGCGGCGCTTCGGGGTTTCAGTCAGCAAGCCCGGTTGCGAGCACGTCGCTCGCGGGCACTGAAGAAGGAAGGGGAAGACCATGAATTCGATTCGAACTGCGCGCGTGCGCGGCAGCGGAGCTGCGTTTGCGAAGAAGGTGTGGCAAACGCAATGGTTGTTCGGCGCACTGCTGTGCGCGATCGCGATCCCCGCCTCCGCGGACATTTTCAACGTCGACAGCGGCGCGGACGCAGGACAGGATTCCACCATCACCAACCACTGCGCCGCGTCGGGCGATACCTCGCATTGCACGCTGCGTGCGGCGATCATGCTCGGCAACACGCGCGCCGGTATTCACACCATCAACATCGGCGTGCCGACGATCACCGTGATCAACGGCAGCCTCGCCCAGATGCGCGCACCGTTCACGCTCAACGGCAACCACGCAACGATCAATGGCAATGGACATGGCTGCCTCGACCTGACCGATTCCGGCACCGCCAACGTCGGTCACAGCGACGGAGCAACCGGTTCCCAGGTCTTCAATCTGGTGATCGGCAACTGCAGCGGTTCGGGCATCAGCGCCAACGGCCACAATTACATCTTCACCGGCAACTTCATCGGCGTGAATACGACCGGCCTGCTGGCGATGCCGAACGTCGGTCACGGCATCTCGGTGTCCGCCTCGCACGTCTATCCGGACACGAGTTCGAATGTCCTGCTCGATCTCTACGACCACTTTCCGGTGCAACCGGTCGATGCATCGGACATCAACGCGTTCGCCAGCAATTTGGCGACGGCGCTCGCATCACTGGAGCCGGTGCTGATCAGCAACAACGTGATCTCCGGCAACGGCCAGAACGGGGTCGAGATCTTCAGCCAGAACATTGCCGCGGTCACCGTGTCGGGCAACATGATCGGCACCGACTTGAGCGGCAACATCGCGATCCCGAATGGCGGCAACGGCGTGCACCTGGTCGGATCGAGTTTTGGAAACCTGATCGGGCCGGGCAACGTCATCAGCGGCAACGGCGCCAACGGGATCCGGGTCGACGCCGGCAGCGTGTTCCTTCCCAACTTCATCATGGGCAACCGCATCGGCCTCAGCGCAACCCTTCCCAATGTCCACATCGGCAATGCGCTCAGCGGAATCGTCACCGATACCCGCCCGGACAGCAGCGTTGGCAGTTTCAATCCAAGCCTCACGTCGCTGGTCATCGGGCCGGCCAACGTGATTGCCGACAACAACGGTGCGAACAACAATGCGTTCCCGGATGTCCTCGGCGACGACAGCGCCGGCATCCTCATCACTGGTGCGAGCAACAGCGTGAAGGTCTTCGGCAACACGATCGGTCTCGCCGAGTTCCCTACCGGAACTCCGATCAACTCAGCTGCCTACGGCAATGCAGGCGACGGCGTCATCGTGACGGCCAGCGGCAACGCGATCGGCGGCGGCAACATCATCGCGGCGAACGCACGCCACGGCATCGTCGTCCGCGGCAGTGGCACGGCCAGCACGAGCATTGCCGGCAATTCGATCGGCGTCAGTCCGTCGTTCGCTGGAAATTTCACTCTGGGCAACGGTGTTGACGGAATCCATATCGATGCATCCAGCGCCACGACCATTGGCGGGCCCGCCGGGGGTGACACCAATGTGATCGTGGCAAACCATCGCAACGGCATCGCGTTGCGCAATGGCGGCGGCGATCAGAATGGCTGGAGCAACGTGTTCCAGCGCAATCGCGTGTTCGGCAACGCCGTCACCACGGCAGGCGTCGACATCGACCTCGAGCATCCGGTGAACACCGCCGATGGCCCGCATTCGGAAATTCCGGTGAATTACGCGAATCGCGACCAGGCGCCAGCACAGATCTGCCTCGGCACCGAGGGCTCCGGCGCGTGCAGCGGATCCGGCGCGCCGGTCAGCAGCAGCGGCACCACCGCGTTGCAGTGGACCCTGGCCAGCCACGGCGTGGCGAACTTCCGCCTCGAGTTCTTCGCGATCGATGCGTCGACGACGATGGCTGCGTCGACGATGACCTTTCTTGGCGAGCAGCTGGCGTCGACCGATGCGCAGGGAAAGCCCGCCAACAGTGGAACCTGCAGCGGCGGGCGCTGCCTCGCATCGCTGAGCGCAGTGTCGCCGGGACGCCGCATCGTGATGACCGCCACCGACATCACGCCACTCACCGACACGCCCGCGGGCGGCAGCGGCTGGCAGGCGCAACTGAAGTGCTTCATCGGCAACAACGGAATCCTCTTGTCGAGCTGCAAGACGAATGACACATCCGAGTACTCGAATGCCGCCGCCGTGCAGGTCAGCGACATCGTTTTCAAGAGCGGATTCGACTGAACGCCGGATTGCTTGGAACGTCACTGAATTGCGAGCAATGAGGCGCGATCGGCGATCCCGGTCGCGCTGGAAATCGCCGGGACGCGTTTCGATGGAAAGGGGCAACGGAGCCAGTCGATCAGAAATCCGAGTTGATCACGCGGATCCCCTTTCCCTTCCGCGCCACGACCGCTCTGCCACGGTCGTGGCGACCGACGGACGCGTCGGGAACGGAGTCGCGTGACATGCCGGCGCTCACGCCGCCGGTTTGGCGTGTCCTTCGTTGGTTTTTTTGTTCGGAACGCACGATTCACGTCATTGGGTCGGATGGAGCTTGCGGACGTGGATTGCGATAGGAGAAGCGCGATGATCGTCTTGGTCTTGACCGCCAATTCCTCCACCCTGCGAACCCTCCCAGTGCGGTCAGAGTGAGAACGCTGGAGATCCAGCCGATCCATCGATCGGCCGTCATCGCGAAGGTGGCTTCGATGACGTGGGAGCCATGGGGAACCTTGACGACGATGACGCCGTCGCGATCGCAGCCGATGGGCGTTTCCTGTTGGTTGATGAGAACGCGCCACGCTGGATAGCACAGGATTTTCATGCGCACGACGGAATCCGTGCGGCCCAGCGTCCGCCACACGTGCGTGTCGTCCCGCTCGAGTAGCGGAGTCGCGACAGCATCGCCGTAAATGGTGGTCCACAATTTGGACGTACTGGTGCCCGAAGGCGTTGTTTCAACCGACAACGGGACGTGTTCGGGTGGATTAAGTCGACTCGCACTCAGCGCCCATCGGATCTGTGCGTCGCTGGTTCGTTTCACTGGAGGCAGCGATCCGCCCGTTCCGAACAGCAGTGGGAAGGACGCAAGCAGAGCGAATGCAGGCAGAGCGATCGACGCTGCAAGCGTGTTGGCTTTGGAAGTTCGGCCAGAGATGGACGAAGCGGCGGACCACGCAAAGATCGACGCCAGCGGCAGCCATCGCCAGCCGAACTGCAGGAACGCAGCACCCGGAACGTATGTGTAAAAGCTTGCGGCAAGCGGCGTGCAGAGCGCCAGGAGCACGAGCGTGCAGACAAACCAGCGCCTCGTTTCGATCTTTTTGGCGTGGGTTCCCGAGAACTCCTGCCGAATCCAGGCGAGGGTCGCAATCGACAGCACGCCCATCGCCACCGGTTCAAGGTAGGGCGCGTCGCCGCGAGCACGTTGCAGAAATGGCTCGTCCGGATCGAACAGCAGGTTTGCTCGCCAGTCGAGTACACCGCCGACCAACGCATCAGCATGCACCCATTGCAATTCCCAGAGTGCCGGCAGCACGTAAAACGCGCAGAGTCCGATGCCTGTCGCAAGACTTCCCGCGACGATCCACAGCGTGCGAAGTCCCGACGGCGCGCCGAGTCGGGTCGTCGCAAGAAGCAACGCCGCGACGCCCAGCATGAATGCGCTGGGAAGCTGGGCCAGGGCAACCAGCGCAAACGGGACCGCGATCGCCGACACGTCTCGAGCGCTGCACGTTCGCGCGCGCTGGACGCCTGCAACCACCCATGGAGAGATCGAGGCGGCGAGCGCCGCTGCCGGAAGGTTGTAGTGCGTCACCAGCATCAGCAGCGGAGGAGACACCGTCGCGGTGACCGCGAGGAGCCACCCGTCTGATCCCGGCGATCGGTACAGCGCGCTGCACGAACAGGCAGAAATCAGAACGGCGGCAATGTAGACGCTCTTGAGACCAGCAAGCGCCGAGCCGGACAGCATTGTCGCTGCGCTCGCCACCCAATAGGCAAGGGGACCGTAGAAAACGAACGCCGGCGAGCCGTATCCGCCGTTTGCACCAGCCATCCACCGCGGATAGAGCGTCCCCTCGGAAAGATTTCTGCTGAATTCCTGCGCCCACCACAGGTGCAAAGGCCAATCGAAATAGGCGGCCAAACCGGGGGTGAACGCAATGAGCAGCGCGGCCGAAAGGAGGGTGGCGATCGGCGCGCAGAGGAATGAGAGTCGACGCTCGGCGGACATCGGACCGAGTCTGCTCCGTGGTTGCGCGGATTCCCTCACGTGGCGCTCCGTTGAGCGAACTTCCTGTTTCGCTGGCGGAGCATCGCACGCTTGCGCCCGCCGTCGCATCATCGCTCGGCTGTCACAGTCGCGCGCTCACCTGGTCGCATCAGCGTCTCGAGCGCGAGTCCGATCCGTTCCCGGCTTCACTGGCAGGTTGAATCGCGGAGGCGGCGACTGCGACCCGGCGGGCACGCGCGCGCCGCGGCGGCGAATGTGCCCACTCAATCGGCACCCGCCCTGATTCGTCCTGCTCCCCAAAACAAAAGGGCTTGCATCTCTGCAAGCCCTCATGGAACTGGCGCCCGAAGTTGGACTCGAACCAACGACCCCCTGATTAACAGTCAAGTGCTCTAACCAGCTGAGCTATTCGGGCGAGCCGCGCATTTTCTTTGCTCGGGGTGGGAACGTCAAGTCGCCGTTGCGGCAACCTGCAGGCACTCGGCTGCTGCACCGGCGGACGGCGTGCCCTGCCGGACACGTCCGCCCTGGTTGATCACGAGGCTCATCGCACCTGCGGCGCCTGCCCCCCGGTCGCAAACCGTCAGGGTCAGATTGGTACCGCCCGCGCTGCCGTCGCGCCGGTAATCCACGTGCAGCCGTCCGCGGGTGCTGAGGATCGCAACTCCCTGAGGCTGTGCCTGCGCGATGGCGACGACGCTTTCGTCGGCGGACCGCTCGCCGTCGTGGTCGAGGTCGGCGAAGACCAACCAGCCGTGTTGCCATTGGCGGTCGTGCAGGCAATGCTGTTGGTCCGCGCTCGGGCAGACGACGACGTGGGTGCCGCGACTCATCGCTGACAGGCGGGCCATGTTCAGCGCGTTGTTCAGCTCGGCGCTCGCGCCATTTCCGCGGGTGCGACCGATGAGGCCGCTGAAGGCAGGTACCGCGATCATCGCGAGGACCGTGAGGATCGCAAGGGTCATCAACAGTTCGATCAGGGTGAAACCGCGGTTGCGCGACAATTCCGTTTGCATGGCGAGGCTCCGTGGAAGACCTCGAAATGCTAGGAAACGACGCCATATGGTGCGATGGCGGAGCGACGGCAGCCGGCGTAGGAATTGTGCGACCGGTCCTGCGAGCGCCTCGCCTTGATATCGTAGGAACGCTTCGCGGGGACTCGTCTCCAGCGACCCACCCTCGCACGGAAACCCTCAATGAGTGATCGCTTCCAACTCGTGTCCCCGTTTCAGCCCTCCGGCGACCAGCCGGCCGCGATCAAGCGCCTGACTGCCGGGTTTGAAGCGGGCCTCGCCCAGCAGACCCTGCTCGGCGTGACCGGGTCGGGCAAGACGTTCACGATTGCGAACGTGGTGCAGAACATCCAGAAGCCGACCATCGTGATGGCGCCCAACAAGACGCTGGCCGCGCAGTTGTATGGCGAGTTCAAGGAGTTCTTTCCGCACAACGCGGTCGAGTACTTCGTCAGCTACTACGATTACTACCAGCCCGAGGCGTACATCCCCGGCAGTGACACCTACATCGAGAAGGATGCGTCGATCAACGAGCACATCGAGCAGATGCGGCTCGCTGCGACCAAGGCGCTGCTGTCGCGTTCCGATGCGCTGATCGTCGCGACCGTCTCGGCGATCTACGGCCTCGGCGATCCACAGGATTACCTCTCGATGCGCTTGATCCTGTCGCGCGGCGAACATACCGATCAACGCGAGCTGATCCGCCACCTGACCGAACTGCAGTACACGCGTGGCGACTACGAACTGCGCCGCGGAACCTATCGCGTGCGCGGCGAAGTGATCGACGTGTTTCCGGCCGAGTCGGAAACCGAGGCGCTGCGCATCGAGCTGTTCGATGGCGACATCGAGAACCTGTCGATCTTCGATCCGCTCACCGGCGAAGTGATCCGCAAGATCCCGCGCTTCATCGTGTATCCGAAGACGCACTACGCGACCACGCGACAGGCCACGCTCAACGCTGTCGAGACAATCAAGGTCGAGTTGAAGGATCGTCTCGATTACCTCTACAAGGAGAACAAGCTGCTCGAAGCGCAGCGGTTGCAGCAGCGCACGCAGTTCGACCTGGAAATGATGAATGAGGTCGGTTACTGCCAAGGCATCGAGAACTACTCGCGCCACCTGACGCGACGCGCGCCCGGCGAGCCACCACCGACCTTGTTCGACTATCTGCCGCCGGACGCGCTGCTGGTGGTCGACGAATCGCATGTGACGATTCCGCAGCTTGGCGCGATGTACAAGGGCGACCGCTCGCGCAAGGAAAATCTGGTCAACTTCGGGTTCCGGCTGCCCTCGGCGATGGACAACCGCCCGCTCCGGTTCGAAGAGTGGGAGGAGCGCACGCCGCGTGCGATCTTCGTGTCGGCGACGCCGAGTGCGTACGAGCTGGAGAAGTCCAGTGGAAACATCGTCGAGCTGCTGGTGCGCCCGACCGGGCTCACCGATCCGCCGATCGAGGTGCGTCCTGCGCGCACGCAGGTGGACGACCTGCTGTCGGAAGCGAATGCGCGCATTGCGATGGGCGACCGTGTGCTGGTGACGACGCTGACCAAGCGGATGGCGGAAAACCTCACCGAATACCTCGAGGAACACGGGGTGCGCGTGCGCTACCTTCATTCGGACATCGAGACGGTCGAGCGCGTCGAGATCATCCGTGACCTGCGCCTCGGCAAGTTCGACGTGCTGGTCGGCATCAATCTGCTGCGCGAAGGTCTCGACATGCCGGAGGTGTCGCTGGTTGCGATCCTCGACGCGGACAAGGAAGGATTCCTGCGGTCGACCGGCTCGCTGATCCAGACGATCGGCCGCGCGGCGCGCAATCTGCGCGGCAAGGCGATCCTGTACGCCGATCGCATCACCAACTCGATGCAGGCGGCAATCGACGAAACCGACCGGCGACGCGCGGTGCAGGTGCAGTACAACCTCGATCACGGCATCACTCCGGCGTCGATCGTCCGCCGCATCAATGACGTGATGGAAGGTGCGCGCGAGGCAGAAGCGGCCAAGCCGCGTGGCCGTGGCGCGGCGGCGCGCAAGGTCGCCGAGCAGCAGGCGGACTACCGCGCAATGTCGCCGCAACAGCTGTCGACGAAGATCCGCCAACTCGAAGCGGCAATGTACAAACACGCGCAGGATCTGGAGTTCGAGGACGCGGCGCGCCTTCGTGACGAGATCCATCGCGCCCGCGAGGTCGGCTTGCTCGGCTGATGCGCCGCGCGTCACGGGCCTGACTTTTCACCCGACTAGGCTTGGCGTTTTACCGGGATGCATGCGGTGTGCCGTGTGCGTTCACCGCCGAAGCCGTTGACGATGATCCGACCCTTGCAGGCGCGCAAACCCGCGCCGATCGCTGCCGACGTGGTCGCCACGCAGATCAGCAGCCTGTTGCTGGCGACCGCAGCCATCGATCCGTCGATGTGCGTGCTCGATGTCGCCCCGTTGTTCCTCGAGCCACGACACGCCGGCCTGCTGAGCCTGCCGGTCGTCGGTCTGAACGAAACGCCACTCGGTTTGATCAGCCGCTACGAGCTGATGCGCATCTTCCTGATGCCCTACGGGCGCGAGTTGTTCGGGCGTCGCTCCATCACGGCGGTGATGAATGCGAAGCCGCTGATGCTCGCGTCGGCGACGCCCATCGACGAAGCGGCACGGGCGGTGGCGATGAACATCACCAGCCCCATCACCGAGGATTTCATCCTCGTCGACGACAGCGGACGGTATGCAGGGACGGGCCTCGTGCTCGATGTACTGCGCGCGGTCGAAAGTCGGCTTTCGCAACACGGCGACGAACTCCAGCGTGCGTATGCGCGGGTAAAGTCGTCGCAGTTGCAGATGGTGCAGTCGGAAAAGATGGCGTCTCTCGGGCAGATGGTTGCGGGCCTCGTGCACGAGATCAACACGCCGCTCGGGTACGTGCGCAACAACGTCGAGATGACGCGCGCGACGTTGGGCGACGCAGCGCAGCTGGTCGGGGCACAGGAATCTGTGATTGCCGCGCTGACAGGAACCGAGGAACCCGGCGCGGAGCTCGACCTGCGACTGGCCGAAATCGAGGACCTGCGGCCGCGCATCGACGCCGCCGCACTCGACGACCTGTGCGCGTTGCTTGACGACACGGTGCACGGCATCGGCCAGATCAGCGAGCTGGTCATCAATCTCAAGGATTTCAGCCGGCTCGATCAGGCCGGATTGCAGAAAGCCGATCTCAACGCGCTGGTCGAGAGCGCGTTGCGCATCGTGCAGCACATCGTGCGCAAGCGAGGGATCGAGGTCGTGCATGACGCGGGCGAGACTCCGCCTATCGACTGCGCGCCCGCGCAGATCAATCAGGTGTTGTTGAACCTGATCAGCAATGCCGCGCAGGCCATCGACCACGCGCACGGCAGGATCGTGGTGCGGACGCAGGCGCTCGACCGGCGCGTGCTGGTGCTGGTCGAAGACAATGGGAAGGGCATTGCTGCAGCGGATCTCCCGCGCATTTTCGATCCGTTTTTCACGACCAAGCCGGTGGGGCAGGGCAGCGGCATGGGTCTGGCAATCTCACATCAGATCATCGAGCAGCATGGTGGGGTGATCCAGGTGCGGTCCAAGGTGGGCGTCGGTACCCGATTCCTCATCGTGCTGCCGGTACGTGGCATCGAAGGCGCGCCGGCATGACGGCGGACTTGCCCTGTGTGCTGTTCGTCGACGATGAGGAACGCATCCTCCGGTCCCTTCGCATGCTGTTCCGTGGGCGGTTCGAGATCCTGACAACCACGTCGGGTCGCGAAGCGATCGATTGGGTCAAGCGGCGTCCCGTGCACGTGATCGTCAGCGACCAGCGCATGCCGGAAATGAGTGGCGTCGCGGTGTTGCGGGAGGTGGCGGAACACTCGCCGTCGACGATGCGGATTCTGCTGACGGGCTACGCGGACATGGACGCGGTGACCGATTCAGTCAACGAAGGCGAGATCTTCCGCTTCGTCGAAAAACCGTGGAACGGAGTGGCGTTGGTGGATTCGGTCGCGGAGGCAGCGGGGATCGCAATGAGCGAGTTCGCCGCGGCATCGCGGTCCGCTATCCCGCGCGATGCGCGCGCGAAGTCAGCGGAGGGCGGGATTTCGTTCAACGCGATTGCGGCGAGGGTGGTGGTGCTGGACGAATCGGGCGATCTGGTCGCGCTGGTGCGCGACCTCCTGCCAACGGCGGTGCATGTCGCCCATGCGACCAGCCTCGAAGCGGCCCTGGATATCCTCGCCGAGAAGGACGTCGCGATGGTCGTCGCCCAACTCGCCAGCGCCAATGGCGATGTGGCCGATTCGCTCAAGCAACTGAAGCGGCTGCGGCCGGCCACGCTGTCCGTGGTCGTCTCGCCGCTGCGCGACAGCCGGCTGGTGATCGGACTCATCAATGAAGGACAGATCTTCCGGTTCCTGCTCAACCCGCCGCCGCGCGAATTGTTGCGGCGCGGCCTGATCGCCGGCCTGGAGCGGCATGCGGAAATGCGGGTTGCATCGAATCTGCTGCGCCGGCATGCAGTCGAGGCGCCGCGCGCTGAAGCGGCAACAATGCCGGGTCGACTGCTGCAGGCTTGGCGACGGTTGCGCGAGGCAGCGATCACGCGGATTGCCTGAGGACATCCGCGCCGACCGTCGTCAACGTATTTTGTGTTGTCCCGTTTCAGGCTGTGTGCTACCTTGCGCGCCCCTCGCGTGGCATCTGTCATCGCTTGCAGGGGCTTCGCGTGTCAGGCGGAGGTGCCAACGTTTCACGACCGGGCGGTTAGCTCAGCGGTAGAGCACTACCTTGACATGGTAGGGGTCACAGGTTCGATCCCTGTACCGCCCACCAGTGGAGAGTTTCACGAAGCTGGTTTTTGCACTCGACCGACAGGACACGTAGTTCGAAAGAACACGATCACCATGACGCGAACCTTCACCCACATCTGATACGCGCGCGATCGTTCCCATGGTGAAATGAAAAGGGCGCGATGCGCCCTTTTTTTGTTTCCGTCGCTGGCCACGGTCGTCGAGTCGGCGGGCCTCTCCGGCAATGCCGGACTTTTCGAGAAGAACCCCATGATCCATGTCACGCTCCCCGACGGCAGCCTGAAATCGTTCGATCACCCGGTCACCGTGCAGGACGTCGCCGCCTCCATTGGCGCGGGTCTCGCCAAGGCCGCATTGGCCGGCAAGGTCGATGGCCAGCTGGTCGACACCAGCCGCGCGATCGATCACGACGCAAAGCTCGAGATCGTCACGAACAAGAGCCCGGAAGCGCTCGACATCATCCGCCACTCGACCGCGCATCTGCTTGCGCAGGCGGTGCAGCGACTGTTCCCTCAGGCGCAGGTGACGATCGGTCCGGTGATCGACAACGGGTTCTTCTACGACTTCGCATTCGAGCGCCAGTTCACCACTGACGACCTCGTGGCGATCGAAGCGGAGATGAAGAAGATCGTCGCCGAGGCGCTGCCGGTGTCGCGCGTCGTGATGGGCCGCGACGAGGCCGTCGCGTATTTCCGCGGCAAGGGCGAGGAGTACAAGGCGCAGATCATCGAGAGCATTCCGGCGAACGAGGATCTGTCCCTGTACACGCAGGGCGAGTTCACCGACCTGTGCCGCGGCCCCCACGTTCCCAACACTGGCAAGCTCGCCACGTTCAAGCTGATGAAGGTGGCCGGCGCGTACTGGCGTGGCGATTCGAACAACGCGATGTTGTCGCGCATCTACGGCACCGCGTGGCTCAACGACAAGGACCTCGCTGCGTACCTTCATCAGATCGAGGAAGCCGAGAAGCGCGACCACCGGAAGATCGGCAAGGCGCTCGATCTCTTCCATCAGCAGGAAGAAAGCCCGGGCATGGTGTTCTGGCATCCGAAAGGCTGGGCGATCTGGCAGCAGGTCGAGCAGTACATGCGCGGCGTCTACAAGGCCAGCGGGTATCAGGAAGTGCGCTGCCCGATGGTGCTGGACGTGTCGCTGTGGAAGAAGTCGGGCCACTGGGACAACTACGCCGAGAACATGTTCTTCACCGAGTCGGAAAAGCGCACCTACGCGCTGAAGCCGATGAACTGCCCGGGGCATGTGCAGATCTTCAACACCGGCCTGCACAGTTATCGCGAGCTGCCGATCCGCTACGGCGAATTCGGAGGCTGCCATCGCAACGAGCCATCGGGTGCGCTGCACGGGATCATGCGCGTGCGGGCGTTCACCCAGGACGACGGGCATATCTTCTGTACCGAGGAGCAGGTCGAGGGCGAGGTCACGGCTTTCCACCTGCAGGCCATGAAGGTGTATGCGGACTTCGGCTTCACCGATCTTGCCATCAAGCTGGCGCTGCGCCCTGAAAAGCGCATCGGTTCGGATGAATTCTGGGACCGCACCGAGGGCATGCTGCGTCGTGCTTTGCGGGCCGCAGGTGTCGAGTGGGAGGAGTTGCCGGGCGAGGGTGCCTTCTATGCCCCCAAGATCGAGTACCACCTGAAGGATTCGATCGGCCGTGCGTGGCAGGTTGGCACCATGCAAGTCGATTTCATGATGCCCGAGCGTCTCGGCGCCGAGTACGTGGACGAGCACAGCCAGCGCCAGCATCCCGCGATGCTCCACCGCGCGATTGTCGGCTCGATGGAGCGGTTCATCGGAATCCTGATCGAGCACCATGCAGGGCTGCTGCCGCCATGGCTGGCGCCCGTCCAGGCGGTGGTCATCAACATTACTGACGCTCAGCGCAGTTTTGCGGCAGAAACGGCGCAAACCCTTGTGGGGCAAGGTTTCCGCATCGAGGCCGATTTGCGTAACGAGAAGATCGGCTATAAAATCCGTGAACATACGCTCGGCAAAGTTCCCTACCTCCTGGTCGTGGGTGACCGTGAAAAGGAGTCGGGGGCTGTTTCCGTGCGTACACGGGCGGGCGAGGACCTCGGGTCGATGTCGATCGAAGCCTTTGCCGAACGTCTGAAGTCCGAGTGCGCGCGAAACTGAGTCGCGAACCCGGCCGTGATTTCCCTTGGAGGATTGAAGTATCGCCACCGATAGCAAACCGAACCGCAGGAACCTGGAAATCCGCGTCCCGCGGGTGCGTGTCATTGGCGCGGAGGGTGAGCAGGTCGGCATCCTGACCCGCGACGAAGCGCTGGCCATGGCCCAGGAAATCGGCATGGACCTGGTCGAGATCCAGCCCAACGGCGATCCACCGGTGTGCCGGATCATGGATTTCGGCAAGTTCAAGTTTGATGCGCAGAAGAAGGCGCATGCGGCGAAGAAGAAGCAGAAGCAGGTCGAGATCAAGGAACTGAAATTCCGCCCGGTTACCGATATCGGCGATTACACGATCAAGATGCGTAATCTTCGACGATTCCTTGAGGAAGGCGACAAGGTCAAGATCACGATCCGCTATCGCGGTCGCGAAATGGCGCACCAGGAACTGGGGCGCGCGATGGTCGACAAGATCTCGGCGGACATCATCGAGGAAGCGGTGATCGAGCAGTACCCGAGAATGGAAGGCCGGTTGATGGTCATGATGATCGCGCCGAAGAAAACCAAGTAGGAACACGCAACAGTTTTGTCGCCGGCCATTGCGGCGACGGATCCAGGAGAGGCCCTTCGATGGGCCACACAAGCCGGAACGAGCAGGATGGAAAGCGCGGTTCACGCCGCCGCTCGAGCCAGTCACGAAGAGATCACTACGGAGTTTTGTCATGCCCAAGATGAAAACAAATCGGGCCGCTGCGAAGCGGTTCCGCAAGACGGCGTCCGGCAAGTTCAAGTGCGGACACGCGTTCAAGAGCCACATCCTCACGAAGAAGTCGACCAAGCGGAAACGCGGCCTTCGTGCCACCAACCATGTGCGCGCGGAAGATGCAGGTCGCGTCGCCCGCATGTTGCCCTACGCATAAGGAGGACGAGACATGGCACGAGTCAAACGTGGCGTTACCGCCCACCGTCGTCACAAGAAGCTCATTGGCAAGGCCAAGGGTTACTACAACGCGCGTCGCAAGGTCTATCGCGTCGCGAAGCAGGCCGTCACCAAGGCGCACCAGTACGCCTATATCGGCCGCAAGCAGAAGAAGCGCAATTTCCGTGCGCTGTGGATCGTCCGCATCAATGCAGGCGCCCGCATGTTCGGCATTTCCTATAGCCGCCTGATGAATGGCTTGAAGAAAGCGGAGATCACGGTCGACCGCAAGATCCTCGCGGACATCGCATTCCACGACATCAAGGCGTTCGGCGCCCTCGTGGAAAAAGCGAAGGCCAGCCTGGCGGCTTGATCCGTTGCGCCCGATCGTGGGCGCGGCGATCAGGTAGCGGTCGTTCGAGGCCGCACTTTCAGATGGAAAGTACGCGGGGAGGAGGCCAGGCTTCCTCCCCGTTTTTTTTGCGGCACGCGAATCCACTCACTGCCCGTGACGTCATTCCCGCGAACGCGGGAACCCATTTGACGTTGTTGCGTCACGGCGGTTGGATGACCCGCTTCGCTCGTGTGGAGCGATTCCCGCTTTCGCGGGAATGACGGCCGGAACGTGTGCCAAGCTGCGTTTTCCGGAGCGTTGTCGATGGACGAACTCGATTCCAGCGTGACCAGGGCGATCGATGATGTGCGCGGTGCGGAAGCGCTCGACGCATTGGACGCCCTGCGCGTATCGCTGCTCGGCAAGAGCGGCGTCATCACCGCTGCGCTCAAGGCCCTCGGCACCTTGCCGGCGGACGAGCGCAAGTCGCGTGGCGCCGACGTCAATCGCGCCAAGGAACGCATTGCCGAGGCGATCGCCGCACGCAAGGCGGAACTGGAATCGATCGAACTTGATCGCCGCCTCGCGACGGACTGCGTCGACGTGACCTTGCCGGGGCGGCGTGCCCAGCTTGGCGGTCTGCACCCGATCACCCGCACTCTCGATCGGGCGGTCGAGATCTTTGCGCGTCTGGGCTACGAACTCGCGGACGGCCCCGAGATCGAGGACGATTGGCACAACTTCGAAGCGCTGAATTTTCCGCCGGATCATCCGGCGCGCACGATGCATGACACCTTCTGGTTTCCGGACGGTCGGCTGCTGCGCACGCATACCTCGCCGGTGCAGATTCGCGCCGCGCTGGAGCGCAAACCACCGATACGCGTGATCTCGATCGGCAAAGTCTACCGCAGCGATTCCGACCAGACGCATTCGCCGATGTTCCATCAGATCGAGGGCCTGCTGGTGGGCGAGGACGTCAGTTTCGCGGACCTGAAGGGAACGCTCGCCGAATTCGTGCGCGCGTTCTTCGAGCGCGATTTCGAGATGCGTTTCCGCCCCAGTTATTTTCCGTTCGTCGAACCGGGCGCCGAGGTCGACATTCGCTGGGACCGGGACGATGGCACCTCGTCGTGGCTCGAAGTGCTCGGCTGCGGCATGGTGCATCCGAACGTGCTGCGCGCCTGCAATATCGATCCGGAGCGCTACACCGGTTTTGCATTCGGCATGGGTGGCGAACGTTTTGCGATGCTTCGTTATGGCGTCAACGATCTGCGGCATTTCTTCGAGAACGATCTGCGATTTCTTCGGCAATTTGCCTGAGAGCCGGAAATGGGAATTGTGGATCGGCGAGCCACAGCTTGCCCACTCGCCGCTTTCGTTTCCCGATTCTCCATTCCCCAATTCCGGTTCCAAACATGAAATTCAGCGAAAACTGGCTCCGCACCCTGGTCGACATTCCGGTTGATCGCGACGCGCTGATGCATCGCCTGACGATGGCGGGCCTCGAAGTGGAAGGCGTTGAAACGCATGGCGCGGCAATCGACGGCGTGATCATCGGCGAAATCGTCGGCTGCGAGCGCCACCCCAATGCCGACAAGCTGCAGGTCTGCCAGGTCGCCGCGGGTGACGATGCTCCGCTCACGATCGTCTGCGGCGCGCCGAATGCGCGCGCTGGCCTGAAGGCGCCGCTCGCGACGGTCGGCACCACCATGCCGAATGGCATGCAGATCAAAAAGGCCGCGCTGCGCGGCGTCGAATCGAACGGCATGCTCTGTTCGGCGAAGGAACTCGGCATCGATGCCGATGCGTCGGGGCTGCTCGAACTTGGCTCCGACGCGCCGGTTGGGCAGCCGCTTGCGGCGTACCTCGGCCTGCCGGATGCGAGCGTCGAGATCAAGCTCACGCCGAATCGTCCCGACTGCCTCAGTTTGCAGGGCTTGGCGCGCGACACGGGCGCATTGTTCGGCACGGCGTTCCATCTCATCGAAACGTTGCCGGTTGCGGTGACCTCAAGCGCGTCGCGCGACGTGCGGCTCGCAGCCGGCGCCGACTGCCCGCGTTATCTCGGACGCGTGATCGAGGGGGTCGATGCGAACGCGAAGACGCCGCCCTGGTTGACGGCGCGGCTCACCCGCAGCGGAATTCGCCCGATCAGCGCGGTGGTCGACGTCACGCAATACGTGATGCTCGAACTCGGCCAGCCGATGCATGGCTATGACCACGCGAAGCTTGCCGGTCCTGTGGTGGTTCGCCAGTCGACAGCGGGCGAACGCGCGACGCTGCTGGATGGCCAGGTGCATACCCTGGATTCAAGTTTTCTCGTGATTGCCGACGATCACGGCCTCCACGGCCTCGCCGGCGTGATGGGCGGGCTCGATTCGCGCGTCACCGACACCACGCAGGATGTCTTTCTCGAAAGCGCCCACTTCGCGCCATCGGCGATCATGGGTCGCGCGCGCAAACTCGGCCTGCACACGGACGCGTCTCACCGCTTCGAGCGGGGCGTCGACCCGGAACTCCCTCGTGCCGCGATGGAACGCGCAACGGAATTGCTCATCGGCATTGCCGGCGGCCGCGCGGGTCCGATCACCGAAAGGGTGCGCGCCGACGACCTGCCGTCGCGTGCACCGATCGCTTTGCGTCGTCAGCGCCTTGCGCGTGTGCTCGATCTTCAGATCCCCGATACCGACGTCGCGCGGATCCTCGATTCCCTCGGGCTCGCCGTTGTCGCGACGGAGGATGGCTGGCGCGCGACGCCGCCGAGCTGGCGCTTCGATCTCGCGATCGAGGAAGACCTCATTGAGGAAGTGGTTCGCGTCTTTGGCTACGAGCGGGTTCCGACGCGCGCGCCGCGCGGCGACCTGCGCGCGCCAGTGCTGCCGGAAGCCGTTCTCGATATCGCCCGACTGCGGTCGCAGCTGGTCGCCCGGGACTACGTCGAAGCCGTCTGCTACGCGTTCGTCGCCGACGAGTTGCTTGCGAAATGGCGCATGGCCGATGGGGCGATCGCGCTGTCCAATCCGCTGTCGGCCGATCTGGGTGTGATGCGCACCTCGTTGCTGCCGGGCCTCGTTGCCGCCGTGGCGTCGAACCGCCGTCGGCAGCAGGAACGCGTGCGCATGTTCGAAGTGGGCAACGTGTTCCGCAATGGCAGTGCGGAAACCCTGCGCATTGCCGGCGTCGCTTGTGGCGCTTCGTTTGCCGAGCAATGGGGCGAAGTCCGTCGTGCCGTCGACTTTTTCGACCTCAAGGGAGACGTTGAATCCCTGCTGGCACTGACGAATGTGCCGCGCGAATTCGTCATTGCTGCAGATACGCCGACGTGGCTGCATCCGGGGCAGGGCGCTGCAGTGGCCAGGAATGGTGTGCGGGTCGGGCATCTTGGCGCGCTCCATCCGGATCTCGCCCGAACGCTCGATGTCGCCGACGACCTGTTCCTGTTCGAACTCGACGTGGCCCTCGTCTCCGCGCGTCCTCTCCCCAAGGCGGCGCCTCTCTCGAGGTTTCCGGCGGTCAGGCGCGATCTTTCGTTCGAACTCGCCGAAGACGTTCCCTACGCGACGGTCGAATCGTCGATTCGTGCTGCCGTTGGCGAATCCCTGTCCGACATCGTCCTGTTCGATCGATACGCCGGAGTCAACCTCGGATCGGGCATCAAAAGCCTCGCTATAGGCTTGATTTTACAGGACCGTTACCGCACGCTTACGGATCAGGACGCAGATCGTTGCGTGGCCCTCGCGGTCGCTGCCCTGGAATCGGTTTGCAATGCGAAGTTGCGGGGGTAGGATGGCGTTGACCAAGGCGGAAATGGCCGAACGTCTGTTCCTTGACGTCGGTTTGAACAAGCGGGAAGCCAAGGAATTCGTCGACGCGTTCTTCGAAGTGGTACGTGATGCACTGGAAAAAGGGGAGCAGGTGAAGTTGTCGGGTTTCGGCAATTTCGATCTGCGATTCAAGAACCAACGTCCCGGACGTAATCCCAAGACCGGTGTGGAGATTCCAATCTCCGCGCGGAGGGTGGTGACGTTCCGGCCGGGGCAGAAACTGAAGATCCGGGTCGAAGCCTATGCTGGATCAGGGCAGTAATAGCGAATTGCCGGTCATCCCGGCGAAACGCTATTTCACCATCGGGGAGGTCAGCGAACTGTGTGGCGTCAAGCCGCATGTGCTTCGCTATTGGGAACAGGAGTTTCCCAATCTCAAGCCGGTGAAACGCCGCGGAAATCGCCGTTATTACCAGCGTCACGATGTGCTGGTGATTCGTCAGATCCGCTCGTTGCTGTATGACCAGGGTTTCACGATCACCGGCGCACGCCAGCGGCTCGAAGGCTCGCAGGCGCGCGTCGAGTCGACGATTTCCAGCCAGATCGTTCGTCAGGTGCGGCAGGAGCTCGAGGAAGTTCTGCAGATCCTGCGTCGCTAGACGGAGCGCGTCGCTCCGTGCGGGAGATGCGCGCACGTGCTCAATCGTGGTGTCTTTTTCTGTGTTGTCATGCACCTGCACACAGCTGCAGTGGCTTCGGCGTGGCCAGTTGCGGAACATGTACACGATCCTGCGCATCTGCTCGACCGGATGCACATGGCCGAAGTGCAGGCGATCGGATCACAGCTTCGACAATATCAGGAAGAAACTGGCATCTGCATTGAGGTGCAGGTCGCGGCCACGGCGGCGTTGCAGGCGTTTGCGGACACACAATGCGCGGACGCCTCACGGCGCATCGTGCTTGCGATCGCGCCCGAGTCGGCCGCCGCTGCAATCGATGTCGGTGAGCAGTTGCGCGATCGTGTCGATGAAGGCTTGAAGCTGGCACTGCTGGAAAAACGTGTCCTGCCTCATCTTCGTGCCGACGATGCTGTCGGTGCGGTGATTGCAGGAGCGAGTGAGCTTCACTACGCTCTTGCGCATGGCGCCGCCGAAATCATGGCTGCGGCACCCGACCGTGTCAGTTGGTTCGACGCCCATCGCGATCGACTTTTCGTAGGTTTCCTCGCCGTCCTGGTCGTTCTTCTCTGCCTTGCAGCAATTGTGCTTTTGGCCGAATGGCTGGGCTGGTTGCCCCGCAAGAGACGCGGGTTTTGGCGCGTGCTGGACTGGCTCCTCTGGATCCCGTCGGTGATTTCGATCCGCCTGACGCCGGGGTCTTCCAGTGGCGGCTCGTCAGGCCAATCGTCTGACCGCTATCGCGGCGGCGGTGGCGGCTCGGCAGGGGGCGGCGCATCGGGAGATTGGTAGAATCTCGTCGGCATCGGTCTGCTATAATTTCTGATTGTTCTGTTCAACGTATTTCAATTCGGGGCGTAGCGCAGCCTGGTAGCGCACCTGCCTGGGGGGCAGGGGGTCGTCGGTTCAAATCCGGCCGCCCCGACCAATTTCTGATGTGCAGCAGTGACGGCGACAGGCGTGGGTTTTTCCGCCTTTCTCATGGTCGAGGACGTTCTCGGGATGTGTCCTGCGTACCCATCCAGCCTTCGGCCAGCGCGGTCCATGCAGTGATGTGATTCACCGACGACATCGTCCTCCCTCTGCAAAGGAACGCGGGCGGCGTTTCACGAGAGACCACCAGAGTCTGATTCAATACGCGCGCTTCGGCGGTGAGATGTCAGGGCAAATTGCCCGCGCAAAATCTTGGCGAAGGCTGTCCAGATTGGCGGCATCGATCCGCGAGTAAGGGCTTCATACGCCCATCGCGTCATGAAGCTCCTGCGGTTTGGTGCCTGGTCGCGTCGTGAGATCCAGACTGGAAATCGCGCGCGCGCGGCGCTGGTTGCCTCGGGGTCCGTGAGGCTGCAAATGTGCTGGAGTCGGGATCGTTCGTAGCCCGGACGCGTT
>NZ_JBDSWZ010000161.1:0-33776 GCF_039926425.1 Dokdonella sp. | reverse complement strand
CTGCGCGTCGCCGGGCTCGGCGACGCATTGATCGCGCGCGGGCTCGACGTCGTCGATCGCGGCAATCTCAACGGCCCGTTCAACCCGTGGCTGCCACCCGTCGACGGATATCGTCATCTCGATGCGGTCGTCGCGTGGAACCGAGAGGTGATGCGGGCGGTCCAGTCGGAACTTGCTGATGGGCGCCTGCCGATTCTGCTCGGCGGCGACCATTGCCTGGCGATCGGCTCGATCGGCGCGGTCGCGCGCCACTGCCGCGAAAATGGCAAGCGACTGCGCATCCTGTGGCTCGACGCGCACGCAGATTTCAACACCAGCTCGGTCACGCCGTCGGGCAATGTTCACGGCATGCCGGTCGCGTGCCTGTGCGGGTTTGGTCCGGACGCGCTCACTGGCCTCAGTGGCCATTCGCCGGCGATCTCACCGGGCGCGCTGCGGCAGATCGGTATCCGCTCGGTCGACGAAGGCGAACGCCGGCTCGTGCGCGACGTCGGCCTCGACATCTTCGACATGCGCTACATCGACGAGATCGGCATGAAGCGGGTGATGGAGGAAGCACTCGCAGGCATGGGTCCCGACGACCACCTGCACGTCAGCTTCGACGTCGACTTCCTCGATCCGTCGATCGCACCCGGCGTCGGCACCACCATTCCCGGCGGACCGAACTATCGCGAAGCGCAGTTGTGCATGGAAATGATCGCCGACTCGGGCCGCATGGGCTCGCTCGACATCATGGAACTCAACCCCGCGCTCGACGTGCGCAACGAAACCGCGAAGCTCTCTGTCGATCTGGTCGAGAGCCTGTTTGGCAAATCGACGTTGATGCGGGATTGATCCTCAGTCACGCAGATCCGTAGGCCGGACGCGATCTTGGCGGCCGACTTCGTCGTCCGGCCTACGGCGCGTGCCATTCGCCGACAAATTCACTTAGCGCGATTCTGCAGCCTCTAAAATTACGTCCCGAACGATTCGATGATCAATGCGCTTTGCCCGATTCATTTTGGGGAGGCAGCCCGTCGAAGCCATCGAAAAAAATCAGATCGGGTTGCTTTTCGAATGCGCCGATATCCGCTGAACGCCCGATGATCCGCGGTACGCCGCGCTGGTCGTACTCAAGATTGCGAGTATTGTTTCCGGAATCGAGCGCGGGGCTGCCCGGTAGAAGCGCGTGCGTGAGTGTGCTGCCACCATTCGCGGAGAGCGGCGCGAGCAAGGGATCTGCGCGAAGCGTATCCGGCGGCAACGGCTTGTTCGAAGCGATGACGAGGTTGCCGAATCCGACGACCTGCGCGGTGAATTCGGTTTCGCACAGGTCTGCGTCCACGCCCGCAATCGTATTGTTCGCAATAATCGAGCTACGCAGACTGACGTATTCCTCGCCACCGAACGCAAGTACCCCGCCGCAGGTCGGTCCGAACACATCAGTTTTGGCGGAGTTGAATGCGATAGTGCTGTTCCATATTTTCAGGAGGGGATCGGTACTGACGAGGCCTCCCGCGCCCGTGCGCGCGGTGTTGTTGGAAATCGTCGTATTCAGGATCATCGACTCCGCGAACGGGCCGTACACGAAGCCGAGGACCGCGCCACCTCCCATATATGCGTAGTTGCCGCTGATCGTCGAGTCCCTGATGTAGGCAGCATGAGCTGCGATGCCGCCGCCAAGATTCACGCCTGCGTTGTTCTGCACTCCCGCTGTCCTGTTGCCGGAAACAGAACTGCCAACGAGCCGGAGAAGCCCGTTGACGTAGAGGCCGCCGCCTTCGGTGAAATCGGATTGATTTGCCGCCACGACCGAGTTGTCTTCGATGACTGCGCCGAAGAGAGTCGCGTCGCCCTCGACGTAGACCCCGCCGCCGAGAACGTATTCGAACGTCGGCGTAATCGATTCCGCAATGCAATTGCGTACAGTCATGCCGAAGCTCAACAAATCGCCGCGAGTGTAAACGCATCCGCCGATCGTGAAGAAATCGCCGTTCGCGTGGCGTCCGCGCTCAATGACGACGCCATCCAGCTCAAGTGTGCCGGTGCCCGTATGGCGAATGACGCTGCTGTTGTCCCCTGCCGATATCGTGATACCCGCACCGGCGAGAGTGACGTCCGCCTGACTGCTGACCAACGCGCCCGTGGTCAGCGTAATCGTGCTGCAGGTGAGTTTGGAGAGGTCGATCAGGGCGCCGTCGACCGTCGCCGCAAGCGTGTCTCGCAGGCTCCCTGGACCGCGATCGTCGCAGTTAGCAACGGTGTGCCATTCGGGATGGTCGGTCGGCGGTTTGGCACTGGCCGTCGCACCTTGGGACAAGGCGGCTGCAATACAGAGGACGATTCTGCGTACACGCAGCGAGGTGACGCACTGGGAGATCCGTTCCGATGCCGTTCGCGCGTCCAAGGTTCCGACGCTCATGGGGATCTCAATTCGCTTCATGCTGCCTCCCGTGTCGCGGAGCAGAGTAGCAAACGGTCCTGATCTTCGAATCGGTACGTCGGGCAAACTGCAGATGGGCAGCAAAGGTGCCGGAGGAAGTAAAGCAAAGGGCGAGAGGTAGTCTCGGGTGATCTTGTCAACAGCCTCCGCCTCCATTATGAAGTCCGACCGTGCCCCGTGCGATCATCCGTCCCCGCGGGCCGCCACATTGCCCGTACAGCGCAGGTCCGGAGAACCACGATGGCCGAGTTCCACTCTTTCCAGCCGCCCGCCCGCCTGCTGCTCGGGCCGGGGCCTTCTCCGGTACCTCAGCGGATCCTCGATGCGCTGGCGCGGCCGACGATCGGCCACCTCGACCCGCGCTTCGTCGCGATGATGGACGAGACCAAGGCGCTGCTGCGCTATGCGTTCCGTACCGACAACGCGCTGACGCTGCCGGTGTCCGCGCCAGGCTCGGCCGGCATGGAGGCCGCGTTCGTCAACCTGATCGAGCCGGGCGACACGGTCGTCGTCTGCCAGAACGGCGTGTTCGGCGGGCGCATGCGCGAAAACGTCGTGCGCGTCGGCGCCACCGCGGTGATGGTCAACGACGCATTCGGCACGCCGGTCGATCTCGACAAGGTCGAGTCAGCGCTGCGGGCAAACCCCGGAGCCAAGGCGCTGGCCTTCGTGCATGCCGAGACGTCCACCGGCGTGTTGTCCGACGCCGCGGCGCTGTGTGCGCTCGCGCGCGCGCACGGCGCGCTCAGCATCGTCGACAGCGTGACCGGACTCGGCGGCGTTTCGGTGGAGGTCGATGACTGGGGCGCGGACGTGATCTATTCGGGTTCGCAAAAGTGCCTGGCCGCGCCGCCCGGACTGTCGCCGATGAGCTTCGGCGATGCCGCAGTCGACGTACTGAAGTCACGCAAGACTCCGGTGCAGAGCTGGTTTCTCGACATGAACCTCATCATCAATTATTGGCAGGGCAGCGGCGCGCGCGCGTACCACCACACCGCGCCGATCAACATGTTGTACGCGCTGCACGAGGCGCTCGTGATGCTGCACGAGGAAGGACTCGAAGCCGCTTGGGCACGCCATCGCGAGAACCATCTGCGTCTCGTGCGCGGCCTCGATGCGATCGGGCTGGAGCTTCTGGTCGAGGAATCGGCGCGATTGCCGCAGCTCAACGCGGTGTCCGTGCCGGCCGGCGTCGACGAAGCCGCGGTGCGGCGACGCCTGCTCGAGGAACACAACATCGAGATCGGCGCCGGCCTCGGCGAACTCGCCGGCAAGATCTGGCGCATCGGCCTGATGGGCGCGGGCAGTAATCCGCAGAACGTTGACCGCGTGCTCGGCGCGCTCGGGGAGATCCTGCAGCGCAAGGCGGCCTGAGCACCGCTGGCGTAGGGTTCGCTCGCAACTGTGATTGCGCGCCTTGGTAGAGGCAGCGAGCGTCCGCAATCGAAGCTGTCCTGCGATTGACGGTCGCGACGTCGTCGCTTACTCGAACCCGTTCTTGAAGATCACGTCGCTGCCGAGGCTCAGGCACGACGGTGTGTTCTGCGCGATCAGCGCCGACATCGTTGTGATCTGCGTGGGGTGAAACTGCAGCACGTTCTGGTGGTTCGCGCCGCAGCCACCATTGAGCGAGTTGCAGTAGCTCATCAGCGTGCCCGCCGGCGCGCCCGGCCCGGTGTTCGGACAGCTCGTCGCGCCGCTGTAGCAGCCGTTCGCGGCTTCACCCGCAAAACACTTGTCGATCGTGTTCACGCCGGTCGGCGCGGCGCCGGTCGTCGTGTTGGTGCAGTGGGTGTGATACGCGCCGAAATTGTGGCCGATCTCGTGGCCGACGATTCGCGCGGAGAATTCCACCGCGGCCTGCGCGCTGGTGAAGATCTGGTTGACGCTGTAGCTGCCGCCATTCGATTGTGTCTGGCAATACGCGTTGACCCATGCGATGCCGGAGGCGGAGAGACCATTCGGGGATTTGCCCGACAGCAGCACCGTGAAATCGCGCGCGACGCCGCCTTCGTTGTTCTGCCAGTAGGTGCCGAATTCGGTGAGATCCGTCCCGTCCGCCGGAGTATTCACCGCGTTGTAGGGATCCTTCCCGGTGCGCAGGAACGTCGTGCCCTGCTGCAGCGTCACGTTGAGGTCGCGCTGATACATCACGTTCATCACGCCGAACAGATCGGCGATCCAGCTGGTTGCGGCTGCCGTGCTGTTGCCAAAGCGCTCGCTCATGAATTCGTTGTCGGTATCCACCGCGATCAGGGCCGTGCGCAGGGCGCCGGCCGGCGACGCGCCGACCAGAGAAAGGGTCAACGCGTCGGGCATCGGGCGACCGGTTGGAAGCGAATCGTCGGTCGGGACGATGTGCGGGTCGACCCCGGGCGGTAGCGACTCGTGCGTCGGTCGCACGCGCAACCGCGTCGATCCGGACACGTCGATCGCGTCGATCGAGAACGCACCGGCAGACGACGAACCCGCACCGCGGATTGCCTTCGCGCCCGGATCGAATGCAAGGCTCAGCCGCACGTCGCCGGCGGAATTCGATCCGATCAACTCGATGCGGGCACTTCTCGGTACCTCGTGTTCGCCCGTCTCGGTGACCTCGACGATGCGGGCGCCCCGGGCGTAGACATCGATGCGTTCGAAACGGATGTCGGCGTGTCCGCCGTAGCCATCCGGGAACGCGCTGACGATGCGGCTCTCGCCGATCGCCATCGCACCGAGTTCATCGAGGCGCGATTGTTCGGCAGCGATGAGTTCGGCGTGGGCAACCGAATGGACGCAGGTGACGACCAGCAAGAGAGCGAGCAGACCGCGCATGATGATGTCCTCCGTTACGGGCTTGCCAACGATTGCAGATCGGCGGCCGCAATTCCATCGACGATTCGTCAAACCGCATTACCGGTCCGCAGCGCTGAACACCTCGTCGCCCCGAAACAGCGACCATCGCTGGATCCGGGCCGACACCGCGGCGCCGGCCGCGAGGCCGCTCGCGCCGAATCGGCCACGCTCGTAGACCGCAACCAGCGGCTTGTCGAGCGAGGGATGGCGCGCTTCGACGCGCACCGTCGGCCCGAGGTCGCGGATCGTCTCGATGCGCAGGTCGTTCGGTGCATCGTCGGCGATCACGAATTCGGTATCGTGCGGCCGCACGAACGCAACGACATCGGACAGAACGACACCGGTCCAGCGCGCATGCAATGCCGGCGGCAGTTCGTTCACCTCGCCGAGGAAGCGGCAGACGAACGGACTGGCAGGTTGCGTGTACAGCGTCTTCGGATCGGCAAGCTGCTCGATCTTTCCCCTGTTCATCACCGCGATGCGATCGGCCAGGTCGAACGCTTCTTCCTGATCGTGCGTGACGAACACGCTGGTCACGTGGATGCGGTCGTGCAGGCCGCGCAGCCAGCGACGCAGATCGCTGCGCACGCGCGCGTCGAGGGCGCCAAACGGTTCGTCGAGCAGGAGGATCTCCGGATCGACCGCCAGTGCACGCGCGAGCGCGACACGCTGGCGCTGGCCGCCCGACAGTTGCGCCGGGTAGCGTTGTCCGAGATCACCGAGTTGCACCAGATCGAGTAGTTCCTGCACGCGTGCCTGCAGAGCCGCGCGGCGCGGGCGCAGCCGCCAGCCGCGAACGCGCAGGCCGAATGCGACGTTCTCGAACACTGTCAGATGGTTGAACAGCGCGTAGTGCTGGAACACGAAGCCGACGTGCCGCTTGCGCGTGCTGAGTGCGGTGACGTCGCGCCCGGCAAATCGCACACTGCCGCGATCCGGAAATTCGAGCCCTGCAATGACGCGCAGCAACGTCGTCTTGCCGCAACCGGACGGACCGAGCAGCGCGAGCAGTTCGCCCGACTCGATCGTCAGGTCGATGCCGTCGAGCGCAGGCGCGTTGCCGTACGCGTAGGCGATGGAGGACAGCTCGATGCTCATGCGGTCGTGTCGAAATCGGGAATGGACCGGCGCATGCGCCAGGCGAACAGTTGCTTCAGCACCAACGTCGCGAGCGCGAGCAGCGCGAGCAGCGACGCGACCGCAAACGCGGCGGTGCGATGGTATTCGTTGTAGAGGATCTCCACGTGCAGCGGCATCGTGTTGGTCAGTCCGCGGATGTGGCCGGACACGACCGACACCGCACCGAACTCGCCGATTGCGCGCGCATTGCACAGGATCACGCCGTACGCGAGACCCCAGCCGATCTTCGGCAGCACCACGCGCCAGAACATCGACCAGCCGCCGGCGCCGAGCGTCAGCGCGGCCTGTTCCTGGTCGGCGCCTTGCGCCTGCATCAACGGGATCAATTCTCGCGCGACGAAGGGGAACGTGACGAACGTCGTTGCGAGCACGATGCCCGGCACCGCGAAGATGATCTTGATGTCGTGCGCGGACAGCCACGGTCCGAGCCAGCCTTGTGCGCCGAACAGCAGCACGAAGATCAGGCCCGCGATCACCGGCGACACCGCGAACGGCAGATCGATGAGACTCAGCAGCAGGTTCTTGCCGCGGAACGTGAAGCGCGTGATCAGCCACGCGGCAGCGACGCCGAACACGGTGTTCGCCGGCACCGCGATCGCGGTCACGAGCAGGGTCAGACGGATCGCCGCGCGCGCATCCTCATCGACCAGGCTTGCGATGTAGACGCCGGCGCCGCGTTCGATTGCGTAGGTGAACACCGCGACCAGCGGCAGCACGAGAAACAGGCCGACGAAGAGGAGCGCGACAGTCAGCAGCGGCCAGCGCAACCACGCGGGATCGCGCAGAACAACAGAAGACGTGTGGCCGATGTGCGCACTCATCGCGCCTCCGCCGAGCGCCGGCGCACGATCCACAACTGCAGCAGATTGATCGCGAACAATGCAGCGAACGAGCCGGCAAGCAGCACCACGGCGATCGCGGTCGCGCCCGCGTAGTCGAACTGGTCGAGCCGGCTGACGATCAGCAGCGGCGAAATTTCCGACACCATCGGCATGTTGCCGGCGATGAAGATCACCGAACCGTACTCGCCCAGCGCGCGCGCGAACGCGAGTGCAAACCCGGACAGGATCGCCGGCCAGATCGACGGCAGGATCACCCGCCAGATCGTCGTGAACCGGCTCGCGCCAAGTGTCGCTGCCGCTTCCTCGACATCCGATTCGAGTTGTTCGAGCACCGGCTGCACGCTGCGCACCAGGAACGGCAGGCTGACGAAGATGAGGGCGACGGTGATTCCGGTCGGCGTGTAGGCGACCTTCCAACCATGCGCTTCGAGCCAGTGCCCGAGCGGGCCGTTCGACGCATACAGCGCGGTCAGCGTGATGCCCGCGACAGCGGTCGGCAACGCGAACGGAAGGTCGACCAGCGCATCGACGATCTTGCGACCCGGAAACCGGTAGCGCACGAGCACCCACGCGATCAGCGGACCGAAGAAGAGATTGATGAACGCGGCAAGCGCCGCGCAGCCGAAGGTCACCCGGTACGACGCCAGCGCCCGCGGCGATGCGACCACTGCCCAGAACTCCGCGGGGCTCAACGTCGCGGTCTTCAGCGCCAGCGCAGCGAGGGGCAGAAGGACGATCAGCCCGAGATAACTCAGGCTGATGCCGAGGGTGAGCCCGAATCCTGGCAACGCGTGTCGGCGCCGACGGCCCATGCAAACCCCTCGTGAGGATGTTCCCCTCGCAGCTTACTTGCCTGGCGTGTAGATCTGGTCGAAGGTGCCGCGGTCGGCGAAATGGGTCGCCTGCGCCTTCTTCCAGCCGCCGAACGTGTCGTCGACGGTGAACAGCGGCAGTTGCGGAAACGTCGTCGCGTATTTCGCCGCGACCGCGGTGTCGCGCGGCCGGTAGCCGTTGCGCGCGGCAATCTCCTGACCCTGCGGCGTGTACAGGAACTTCAGGTACGCCTCGGCGACGGCGCGCGTACCGCGCTTGTCCACCACCTTGTCGACCACCGACACCGACGGTTCGGCCAGGATGCTGGTCGATGGGGCGACCACCTCGAACTTGTCCTTGCCGCCCGCCTCGCCGAGGGCCAGCAGTGCCTCATTCTCCCATGCGAGCAGGACGTCACCCTGGCCCCGTTCGACGAACGTGGTGGTCGCGCCGCGTGCCCCCGTGTCGAGGATCGGCACATTCTTGAACAACTTCCCGATGAAGTCCTTCGCAGCGGCATCGCCGCCGTATTTCTTCGCGGCGTAGCCCCACGCTGCGAGGTAGTTCCAGCGCGCGCCGCCGCTGGTCTTCGGGTTCGGCGTGATCACCGCGATGCCGGGCTTGACCAGATCGTCCCAGTCCTTGATGCCCTTTGGATTCCCCTTGCGCACGAGGAACACGATGGTCGACGTGTACGGAGCGCTGTTGTCCGGAAGCCGCGTTTGCCAGTCGGCCGGAACCAGATCGCCGTGGTCGTGCAATGCGTCGATGTCGTAGGCGAGCGCGAGCGTCACGACATCCGCTTCAAGGCCGTCGATCACGCTGCGACTTTGCTTGCCGGAACCGCCGTGCGACTGCTTGATCGACACGTTGGCGCCGCCGGTCTTCTTCCACTCGGACGCGAACGCGGTGTTGATCTCGCCGTAGAGTTCGCGCGTTGGATCGTAGGAAACGTTGAGCAGGCTGATGTCGGCCACCGCGGGGTTCGCTGCGGCCAAGTCGGCACTGGGAGGAGCGGGGGGCGAACCACAGCCCGCGATGGCGGCCAGCGTGACGATGGCAACGGCGAGAGTGGATGCGAGACGCATGAACTTCCCCTTCGAATCGAGCGAAGGGTCAGTCTGGCAGCGAATCGGTTAGGACGGCGTTAGCCGGTTATGGCGAAGCCTCATCCGCATATGCCGCGCAGCCGTATGGACGGCTGCACGGCTGTTCCATGCCGGTGTCGATCAGAACTCGTACGCGGCGCCCGCGTAGAACGTGCGGCCGATCGCAGGCTCGAGCCCGTTGGAGAACACGCGGTTGTAGTACGTGCGGTCGGTCAGGTTCGACACGCCGCCGAGCAGTCGGACCTGCGGCAGCACCCACCAGTCGGCCGAGAAATCCGCGACGGTGTACGACGGCACCTTGGCCGGGATGTAGTTGATCGCGCCCGCTGCGCCCGCCGGCAGGTTTGAATCGGCGAAGTACTGGCTCGCCGACGACACCGCCGACAGCGCGAGCTTGAGCACCTTGTCCTCGCGGTACGCGACGCCTGCGCGCGCGAGGTATTTCGGCGAGAACGCCGGCCGGTTGCCGAGGTTGGCGGGATTGCGCGTCTCGGTGAATTCGGCGTTGAGCAGGCTCACGTTGGCGAACACCGACAGATGCTGCGTCGATTGCGGATCGCGGGCGCCGAGGAAGTCATAGTCGATCTGACCCTCAAATCCACGATGGCGCGTGTTGCCGGTGTTGACGTTGATGGTGTTGTTGGCAACGCCGGTGGGCTGGCTTTCAATGCGGTCCTTCACGTCGACCCAGAACAGGCTCGCGTCATAGAACAGCCCGGCGACCGGCGTGCCGTGCACGCCGCCTTCCCACGACAACACGTGGGTCGGGTCCGGATCGTTGATCGGGCTCGGATCGAGGTTGCCGAAGGGCGAGCCGACATCGAAGTAGCGCACCGGACGCCAGCCCTGCGACACGTTGAAATACGTTTCGTTGCCTTTGCCGAAATCGTTGCCGAACCCGAGGCCGAACAGCGGCACGCGATGATCGACACTGCGGTCGATCAGCGGAAGCTGGTTCGGTGCGCCGGTTCCGCGCAGGCCGTGCACGGTTTCGCTGATGTCGACATTCTCGTAATCGAAACGCACCGAGGGCACGAAATGCCAGCCGCCGGCAAAGCGGAACACGTTCTCGGCGAACACCGCGCCGTATTCGGTCGAGCGCTGCTGGCGCAGAACCGGCTTGCCGCTGCGGTCGTATTGATCCACGCGCAGGTTCGGCGTCGACCACTGGCGGAACGGCGCATCGGACTCGTAGCCGGTGACGCCGACCGTGAACGCATTGCCGCGACCCCAGTGGTGCACGAGACGTGCATCGATGCCGCCGAAGCGGAACTGCTCGTCCTGCAGCGTGGTCGAGGTCGGCGCCGCGTTGGCCGGCGGAAACGCCGCTTCCGAACGCGAGGCCTGATCCTGGTAGCCGTACCACGCTTTCGCGATGATCTCGGTTTCCGCATCGAGGTGACGGTCGTGGGTCAGGCTGAGCACGTAGCGCTGCGTCCACAGGCGATTGTCGGGTGTGGTCACCGTGTGCTCGTTCTGCACGAACAGCGGGTAGGTGAGCTTACCGGGATCGCCGGTTTCAAGATCGTACGCGTGGAAATCGAGCGCCGTGTAGGCCATCTCATCCGGGCGGTAGCCGAGATGAAGATCGAGGCCTTTCAGTTTCGAGTCGCCGTTGTCGCGCTCGCCATCGCTTTTGCGGTAGTTCACGTCGGCGAGGTAATCCCACACGCCCGATGTACCCGAAACCTTGTTGAACGTGCCGAACAGGCCGTTGCTGCCGACGACGTTTTCCGTGTAGCCGGCGAGTTCGCGATCGGGGTCCGGCTTCTTGCTGATCAGGTTCACAGTTGGCGGCGGCTCCGGCCCGTACAACAGCGAGCTGCCGCCACGGATCAGCTGCACTTCCGACAGCGTCTGCGGCAATGGAAACGTGTAGATGGTCGGGAATCCGATCCAGTCGCCTTCGAGCGGGATGCCGTCGAGCAGCACCGTCACGAATTCCGATTCCTGCGGATTGCCGATGCCGCGGTAGCTGAGATTCAACTGGCCCGGCGACTGCTGCTCGGAATAGAACAAGCCCGGCGTCTGCGCGAACAGGTCGCGCAGGTTGTTGTCGACCACGGTCGGAATGTTGTCGACCTTGGTGATCGAGGTCTTCTTCGTCACGGTAATCAACGCGCCATCGACCTCGCGCATGATGTGCTGCAGTTTCGGGCGCGTGTCGTCCTGCGACCGGCGCTGGTTGACGTCGACCTTGGGCAGCTCGGTCGTGCCGGCCTGATCGGCTGGCTCGGCATCGTCGGCGTGTGCGGCAATCGCAAGGCCTTGGGCGATCGCGAGCGCAAGAAGGCCGCGGACGAGGGTTCGTGAAGTCATCGGGAGTCCTTCGGGAGATCGCGGTGCCCCCTGTGGACTCCGCGCAACGCGGATTTATCGCAGGCTCTTGTCGGAGGTGGAAGTGCAAGGAGGCCTAAGCCGTTGGGCGGATTCGCATCCGCCCAACGGTTGATTCCTTGCGATGAGGCGCCCTTGGACCGCGACGGCCCGAACGACTAGCGGGACGGCGGATCGGCGACGAAAGACCCCGGAAACGGCTGCGGATTCGCCTTGGCGATCGGCCGCGGGATGATTCCCTGGGCGACCAGATTGGCCGTGCTGTCGTACCAGACGGCCACGGTTTCGGCGGGACGGCGCGAGGCACGCTCGAAGGTGGTGGTGTCGACATGGGCGTACTCGCGCGCGCCATGGCCGGTGCCGAGACGCTCGGTACTTTTCGCTTCGCGCCGGGCCATCGCGTCCGGCGCTGCGGTGGCGGACGGTCGCGCGGCGCCTGTGGCCGTGCCCGGCTGGCTTTCGCTCTGCGCTTCCGCGCGGTTCGCCATGTCCTGCGCCGGCGCCGGGGCGGGCGCTGCGGCGGGACGGTCATCGCGCGCGACCTTGTCCTGCTCGCGCTCCCGCCACACCGGCTGCTTTTCGGTGAACACCGCAACGCCGATCACCCCGACATTCGCCGGTCGACCGGTGCGGGCGGCATAGCTGTTCGGCAATGCGGTGAAGTTGAACTGCGCCACTTCATCGACATTCTTGCGCCAGCCGCCGATCTCGGTCGACGCCCACGCGTCGAGCACGTAGCCGGTCTGGTCGGGATTCGCGGTCTCGCCGCTGACCGCATTCACGCCGTCGACGCTCAGCACGGCGAGCACGCGACCGCCGCTGCGATTGGTCATCCGCACCGAATACCGGTGCCCGGGTGTGCCGGCGACGTACAGCTTGCCGTGGTCGGCATAGGTATCAAGCGTCGCGCCGGTGTCGCGGTCGACCACCGCGAGATCGAGCAGGCTGCCGGCCTGGGCGGTTCCGCACAACGTGGCGGTCGCGAGCAGGGCGGCGTAGAGGACAGTGCGCATCGGAACTCCTGGGTGGATGACGTGGGGGAAGATCGGTCGGTCGGAAGTATTCAACGTCGCCCGGAGCGGATCGGGGTCAAGCGTGGCCGACATTCCCGTAAACTCGGGTCCCCCTTCGATCGATACGCCTCCGAGTGAGCTCCGACAAACGCCGCATCCTCACCGGCATCACCACGTCCGGTACGCCGCACCTCGGCAACTACGTGGGCGCGATCCGCCCGGCGATTGCCGCCAGCCACCGCGTGGACGCGGAATCGTTCTACTTCCTTGCCGACTACCACGCGCTGGTGAAGACCGGCGATCCGGCGCGCGTGCAGCAGTCGACGCTGGAAATCGCGGCGAGCTGGCTCGCCTGCGGACTCGACCCGGAGCGCGTGTTCTTCTATCGCCAGTCGGACATCCCGGAAATTCCCGAGCTGACCTGGCTGCTCACCTGCGTCACCGCGAAAGGCCTGCTCAACCGCGCGCACGCGTACAAGGCGGCGGTCGACCAGAACACCGCCGGCGGCGAAGACCCGGATGCGGGCATCAACGCGGGCCTCTACATGTACCCGGTGCTGATGGCCGCGGACATCCTGATCTTCAACGCGCACGAGGTGCCGGTCGGTCGCGACCAGATCCAGCACATCGAGATGGCACGCGACATCGGGCAGCGATTCAATCACCTCTATGGCGACGATTACTTCGTCGCGCCCGTGGCGAAGATCGACGACAACGTCGCGACACTGCCCGGCACCGACGGGCGCAAGATGTCCAAGAGCTACGACAACACCATTCCGTTGTGGCTGCCGGCGAAAGACCTGAAAAAGGCGATCCTCGGCATCGTCACCGATTCGCGTGCGCCGGGCGACGCGAAGGATCCGGATTCATCGAACGTCTTCTCGATCTTCAAGGCGTTTGCAACCGCGGATGAAACGGCGCAGATGCGCGAATCATTTGCGGACGGAATCGGTTGGGGTGAAGCGAAGCAGAAGCTGTTTGAACGCATCGATGCGGACCTGTCGGCTCCGCGCGCGCGGTACGATGCGTTGATCGCCAAGCCTGATGCGATCGAGGAGCAGCTGCTCGCAGGCGCGAACAAGGCGCGCACGCGCAGCGTCGATTTCATCGAGCGCCTGCGCGCGGCAGTTGGCATCCGCAGTCTCACGGCAGGACCCACCGGATCAGTCGACGCGCAACCGGGTTCATCGATCAGCGTTCCGCAACTGAAGAGCTACCGCGAAGCCGACGGCAAGTTCTATTTCAAACTGAGCGCCAGCGATGGCACCGTGCTGCTGCAGAGCCGCGCGTTCGATTCGCCGAAAGATGCAGGACGCGTTACTGCTGAGCTGGTCGACGCAGCTGACGATGCACCAACGCTCGCCGCGCTGGTGCTGAAGAGCGCGCCCGCCGACGAACTGGCGCTGCCGACCGGCTCGATTGCTGCGGCGCTGGCGATACTCAAGGCCGGGAAGGTGGCGAAGGATTCGACGAAGAAGTAGGAGTCCGTCGCGGCCTCGTGCTTGCGGACCTTTCCCCAACGGCGACCTCAACCTGCGAACACGTGCACACCTTCTCATTCCGAACCGCGCTGCTGATTTTTCTGATCCTGTACGTCGCCAGCGTGCTCGTGGTGCATCTGCGCGGCCGCGTCCGCCTGAAGCTCAAGCGCCAGCTGCTCGACCACTCGGGTCTGTTCGCTCCGTACAACGTGTTGATGTACGCATTCTCCGCGGTGCGCGGCAAGCCGTTCGTCGAGCGCTCGCAGTTCGCCGCGCTCGACCCGTTGCGCGACGGCTGGCAAGGCATCCGCGACGAGGCCTTGCATCTGTTTGACGAGGGCTACATCCGCGCGGCGGAGAAACACAACGACGCGAGCTTCGGATCGTTCTTCAAGGAAGGCTGGAAACGCTTCTACCTGACCTGGTACGGCGAGCCGCTGCCTTCGGCGACTGCGTTGTGCCCGAACACGGTTGCGTTGCTCGCGACGATTCCATCGGTGCGTGCGGCCATGTTCGCGCTGCTTCCGCCCGGTGGAAAACTCAATCCGCATCGCGATCCGTTTGCCGGGTCGCTGCGCTATCACCTCGGCCTGATCACGCCCAATTCACCCGAGTGCCGCATCTTCGTCGACGGCGAGGCTTACGCATGGCGGGATGGCGAGGACGTGGTGTTCGACGAGACGCTGGTGCACTGGGCGGAAAACCGCACCGACCAGACGCGCGTCATTCTGTTTTGCGACATCGAACGGCCGCTGCGCACGCCGGTGATGCGCGCGATCAACCGCTTCGTCAGTCGCGTGCTCGGTCGCGCGACCGCTGCGCAGAACCTCAGCACCGAACAGGTCGGCATCGTCAACCGCCTCAACGGCATTGCGCATCAGGTCGGCGAGCAGCGCAAGCGCTTCAAGCGAGCGGCACCGCAGGCGTATCGTTTTGTGCGCGTCGCGGCGATTGCCGCAGTGCTGGTGTGGCTGTTGTTGCCGTGGCTTCCGTAGGCCGGACGCGCTTTTTTGCGGCCAGCTCGAGCGCCAGCAGACGATCAGACATCCGTGGTGACGAGGAGCGCCGGCCGCAAAAAAACGCGTCCGGTCTACGCTGCTGCCGCAAACTGGCCGGCAACGCCCGCCTGCAGCGCATCGAAATAGTCGCGCGTGAGCCGCTGTTGATCGACGGCCGTCTCCGCGCGATTCGCCACTGCGCGAAACGCGACGTTTTCCGGCCGGTCTTTCGCGTACCAGCCCAGATGCTTGCGCGCGATGCGCAGGCCCTGTTGCTCGCCGTAGAACGCATACAACGCATCAAGGTGACCGAGCAGGATGTCGCGCACGTCGCGCGGTGACGGCGGCTCGATGGTTTCGCCGGTGCGCAGGAAGTGCGCGATCTCGCCGAAGATCCACGGACGTCCCTGCGCCGCGCGGCCGATCATCACCGCATCGGCTGCAGTGTGGTCAAGCACATGGCGTGCACGTTGGGGCGAGTCGATATCGCCGTTGGCGAACACCGGAATGCCGATGGCCGCCTTGATCGCCGCGATCGTGTCGTACTCCGCTTCCCCTTCGTAGTGGTCGGCACGCGTGCGCCCGTGCACCGCAAGCGCTGCGATGCCGGCAGCCTCGGCGATTTTCGCGATCGCGACGCCGTTGCGGTTGTCGCGGTTCCAGCCGGTGCGGATCTTCAGCGTGACCGGCACCTCGACCGCGCGCACCACCGCGTCGAGGATCCGCGCCACCAGTGCCTCGTCCTGAAGCAACGCACTGCCGGACCAGACGTTGCATACCTTCTTCGCCGGGCACCCCATGTTGATGTCGATCAGCTGGGCGCCGTGATCGACGTTGTAGCGGGCTGCCTCCGCGAGCATTTGCGGGTCATGGCCGGCAATCTGCACGCTGACCGGATCGGGTTCGCCAACGTGGTCCATCCGCTGCCGCGACTTGCGCGTGGTCCACAGGCGCGGGTCGGAAATCGTCATCTCGGACACGGCGAGCCCTGCCCCCAGCCGCTTGCACAGCTGGCGGAACGGCTTGTCGGTGACGCCGGCCATCGGCGCAAGCACGACCGGTGGATCGATGAGGTAGGGGCCGAGACGCATCGCCCCATTCTAGCGGTGCGACGCACGCATCGCCTGCTCCTGCGGGTCGATGCGCGCATTGCGGCAATGAACGCGGATGCCATCCGCGGTTAGACTCGCCGAACCTTTCCCCACACGCCTGTCTGCGATGAACGACGTGGCCGACTCCGGCGTGCGCTGATCGCAACCGACTTTCCGGATGGAATTTCTCGATCTCCTGATCCAGTTCTTCACGCAGCACGGTTATCTCGCCGTGTTTGCGGTGCTGATGATCTGCAGCCTCGGCATCCCGTTCCCCGAGGACATCACGCTGGTTGCCGGTGGCGTGATCGCCGGGCTTGGCTATGCGGACGTGCGCCTGATGTGCGCGGTCGGTCTTACCGGCGTGCTGTTCGGCGATTCGCTGATGTTTCTGGTCGGCCGCTACCTCGGCGTGCGGGCGATGCGGCTGCGCTGGGTCGCGGTGCTGCTGACCCCGCGCCGCTATGCTCAAGTGCAGGCGAAGTTCGACCGCTACGGCAACCGGCTGATGTTTGTCGCGCGATTCCTGCCGGGCTTGCGCACTGCAGTCTTCTTCACCGCCGGCATGACGCAGCGGGTGACGTTCCTGCGCTTTATCGCATTCGACGGTTTCGCTGCGCTGATCTCGGTGCCGTTCTGGGTCTGGCTGGGTTACTACGGCGCCGAGAATCGCGACTGGCTGCTGGCATGGATCAAGCGCGGACAGGGCAGTATTGCGGTGCTGGTCGGCGTGGCCATCGTCGGCGCCGTCTGGTTCGTGTCGCGGCGCGCGCAGCAGCGGCGCGCGCGCCTGCGCGGCCATCGTGAGCGCCGGCGCCTTCGCAACAGTGATCCTCCCGAGGCGTGACGCTCAGGAAAACCGCGCGATGACGTCGTCGAAGTGCGGCATCGCCGTGGATGCGCCTGCCTTTTCCGTCGACAGCGCGGCCGCGCGACCCGCATGTTCGACGGCCTGGCGGAATGGTTGCCCTGCGAAGCGCAGCAGTGCGGCAACCAGCGCGCCCGAGAACGCATCGCCGGCCCCGGTGGTATCGAGCGTGTTCGCCGGTTCGGCCTCGACGCGATAGAACGCTTCGGCATCCCCACGCCGATCCGCCTCGCCGTGCGACACGAAACTGCCGTTTGCGCCCAGCGTGATGACCACGGTCGCGACGCCGAGCGTTCGCGCGAGCCGGTGCAGTTCCTCGTCGCTCTGGCGGGCCAGCGTGTCGGCATCGGTTGCGACACCGATCACGCGTTCGAGCAACTGCGCAAACTCGGTTTCATTCGGGGTAAGCACGTCGACCCGCGCGAGCAGCGCGGCATCCAGCCCGGGATGCACTGGCGCAGGATTGAGGACGCGCAGAAGCCGGTGGCGCGTCGCGAGCGTCAGCGCGGCGACGGTTGCGTCGAGGTTGTTCTCCATCTGCAGCAGCAGGACTTTTGCCGCGTCGAACGCATCGCCCTGCTCCTCGATGAACGAGGGGTCGAGATGGTCGTTTGCCGCGAGATGGACGACGATCTGGTTCGCTCCCGCAGCGTCGACCACGATGCCGGCGGTTGCCGTGGATCGGTCGGTGCGAACCAGCCATCGACACTCGACCCTTTCGTCGCGGGCGAGCCGTTGTGCGTTCGCGCCGAGGGCATCCTCGCCGATGGCTCCGATGAACAGCGTGGCTATGCCTTGGCGCGCGCACGCAACGACCTGGTTGAATCCCTTGCCGCCCGGTCCCGTGCTGAAACCCAGCGCACGACGCGTCTCTCCGGCCTGGACGAAGCGATCGATCCGCCAGACATGATCCTGCACGAAGCTGCCGACGACGATGACCTGCGGATGATCGGGCCGCGCCGGCGTGCCGGTCATGGGGCAGGGGCCGCGATCACATGCCGATCCGGTGGTCGAGTGCGTCGTCGGAAGCGATCGCCGCCGCGGCGCGCGGATCGTGCTTGTACTTGAACAGCACGCTGAAGAGGATCGCGACAACCAGCGCGTACAGCGCGAATGCGATCCAGATGCCATGCCAGTCTTTTGTGCCATCTGCTGCGGTGTAGTAGCGGTCGATCAGCAGGCCGCTGAGCGAACTTCCGAGGATCGCGCCGACGCCATTCGTCATCAGCATGAACAAGCCTTGCGCACTTGCACGGATCGACGCACTGCTGCGACTTTCGATGAACAGCGAGCCGGAGATATTGAAGAAGTCGAACGCCATGCCGTAAACGATGCACGAGAGCACGATCATCCACAGTCCGCCGCCCGGATCGCCATAGGCAAACAGGCCGAAGCGCAGGAACCAGGCGACCATGCTGATCACCATCACGCGCTTGATGCCGAAATTGCGCAGGAACAACGGAATCGCGAGGATGAACAGCGTTTCGGAGACCTGCGAGATCGACATGATGATCGCGGGATAGCGCACCGCGAGGGTGCCCTTGTATGCATCGACCGTGGCGAAGTCGTGCAGGAACGTGTCGCCGTACGCATTGGTCAATTGCAGCGCCGCGCCGAGGAACATCGCGAAGACCAGGAAGATCGCGATCTGGCGGTCCTTGAACAGCGAGAACGAGGTCAGACCAAGCGCATCCAGCAGCGACTGTCCCTGCCCGCGCTTGAAGAGCGGCGGGCAGCGCGGCAGCGTGAACGCGTAAAACCCAAGCACCAGGGACGCCGCAGCGGCGACACGGAACTGGCCGGCCGAGGTTTCCAGATGCAAAAGGCTGATCGTCCACAGCGCGACGATAAAGCCGATCGTTCCCCACACGCGGATGGGCGGATAGTCGCGCACCACGTCCTTGCCGTCACTCTTGAGCGAGGCGTAGGCCACCGCGATCGAGAGCGAAATCGTCGGCATGTAGAACACCATGTTGAGCAGCATCACCCAGAACATGGTGGTCGGGTTGTCGACCATCGGCACGCAGAACAGCACCGCAGCCCCGCACAGGTGAAACACGCCGTACAGGCGTTCGGCATTGACCCAGCGATCGGCGACCATCCCGGCGATCGACGGCATGAAGAGGGACGCGATGCCCATCGTCGAGAAGATCGCGCCGAACTCGGCGCCCGACCAGTGACGGGTCTGGAACCAGTACGCGCCGATCGTGATCAGCCACGAACCCCACACGAAGAACTGCAGGAAATTCATCAGCACGAGGCGGAGCTTGATGCTCATCGGACGATCGTCTCAGGGGTTTGGGCAACGACGCGACCGCAAACCGCCGGGCGAGTGGCTGGCCGTTCGGAGGAGCGCCGCACGGACCTGCGCGGAGCAGCGTAGAGCAGCAGCGAACACGGACGCAAGGCTCGTTTTCACCGTTGATGGCCCGCGCGAATCGACGCCGCCGGGACGATTCGCCGCAGACGCCGTTCGATTGCAGCGAATGATGCCGGTCGAGCGCTTTGACGCAAAGCAACAACTGTGCTTCACTCGGGGCGAACCACGCCTTCCGGCCGCGCGTTTCGTATGGATGTCTAGACGCCCATTCGATTCGGCGTTCGGTAAGCGTCGCCGACGGCCGTGATCCGCACAGGTGAGCACGATGGCAAACCGGCACGAGGGTCTCTACGACCCCGCTTACGAACACGACAGCTGCGGTTTCGGGCTGATCGCGCAGATCGACGCGCGTCCGAGCGCGCAAATCGTCGAGCGCGCCTTCAATGCGCTGGAGCGCCTTGCCCATCGCGGCGCGGTCGGCGCCGACGGACTTTCCGGCGACGGCTGCGGGATCCTGCTGCATCGCCCGACTGCATGGTTGCGCAACCTCGCCGCCGAAGCGGGGATCGCGCTCAGCGGACAATTCGCCGCCGGACTCGTTTTTCTTTCACCGGAAGATGCGGTGTGTGCGCCTGCCGTCGCCGATCTGGAGGCATGCCTGCGCGAGAGCGGCATCGCCATCGCCGGTTGGCGTGACGTTCCGATCGACGTTGGCGTGTGCGGCGAGCAGGCTGCGTCGCGCCGGCCGCGCATCCTGCAATTGTTCGTCAACGCGCCGTTCGCGATGGACGAAAACGCGTTCGAACGCGCGTTGTACCGTGCACGGCGGCTGGCGACAAACGCCCTCAAGCACGACCCGCATTTCTATGTCGTGAGCCTGTCCGCCGCGTCGATCACCTACAAGGCGATGGTGCTGCCGGGATTCCTGCGCACGTTTTTCCCGGATCTCGCGCGCGGCGATCTGGCCAGTTGCGCGGCGGTATTCCACAACCGCTTCTCGACCAACACGACGCCGCAATGGAAGCTCGCGCAGCCATTCCGCTACCTCGCGCACAACGGCGAAATCAACACAATCCGCGCGAACCGCATCTGGATGCAGGCGCGCAGCCCGAAGCTGGTCGCGCCGACGATCGATTTTTCCGAGCTCGGCGAGCTGATCGCGATGGACGGCTCCGATTCGCAGAGCCTCGACAATGCACTCGAGCTGCTGCTGGTCGGCGGCATTTCGTTGCCGATTGCAATGCGCATCCTCGTTCCACCGGCATGGTCCGCGCGCGAGGACGTGGATTCGGACCTCGCCGCGTTCTACGAGTACTACGGCCTGCACATGGAGCCGTGGGACGGTCCTGCCGGGCTCGTTCTTTGCGATGGCCGCTATGCCGCCTGCACGCTCGACCGCAACGGCCTGCGCCCGGCGCGCTGGGTGCTCTCGGACGACCGCCACCTGTTCGTTGCATCCGAAGCCGGTATCTGGGACGTGCGTGATTCGGCGATCGTCGAGAAGGGGCGCCTGGGACCGGGCGAGATGATCGCGGTCGACCTGGTCGAGCATCGGCTGTTGAAGAATACCGACGTCGATGCGATGAGCCGCAGCCTCGCGCCGTTCAAGCGCTGGTTGCGCGACGGCGTCACCTACCTCGAATCGCATCTGATCGATCCGAGCCTCGCCGCAGAACCATTTCCGGCCGATCTTCTCGCGCGCTTCCAGAAGCTCTTCGGACTGTCGCGCGAAGAGCGCGACACGGTGCTGACCTCGCTTGCGCAGGAGGGCGTGGAGGCGACCGGTTCGATGGGCGACGACACCCCGGTTGCCGCGATGTCGGGTGGCGGGCGCGCGCTGTACGACTATTTTCGCCAGGCATTCGCGCAGGTCACCAATCCACCGATCGATCCGTTGCGTGAAACCGCGGTGATGTCGCTCGTCACGCAGATCGGCGCCGAAGGCAATCTGTTCGAGCTGTCTGCCGAAAACGCGAAGCAGGTGCTGCTGACCTCGCCGGTGCTGTCGCAACGCAAGCTTCGCCAGTTGCTGGCGCTGCCGCAGTACACCGACGCCCAGTGTTTCGTCGACCTGTACTACCGCGAGAACGAAGGCCTCGAGGCGGCGTTGCACCGCATCTGCATCGAGGCAACAAGCGCGGTGCACGGCGGCGCGAAGCTCGTGTTCCTCAGCGATCGCTACCCGCCGCAGGGCGCAGACAAGCTGCCGATGCATGCGTTGCTCGCAGTCGGCGCGATCCATCTCGCACTGGTCAACGCGCAGTTGCGCTGCGACTGCAACCTCATTGTCGAAACCGGCACCGCACGTGATGCGCACCATTTCGCCTGCCTGATCGGTTTCGGTGCGTCGGCGGTGTATCCGTACCTCGCGTATCAGACGCTGTTCGACCTCGGCCGCAGCACGCGCGCCGGCGACGACAGCGGCGAACCGCGCGAGCTCGGCCGCACCTATCGCAAGGGCATTCGCAAAGGATTGCTGAAAATCCTCTCGAAGATGGGCATTTCGACGATTTCCGGCTATCGCGCGTCGCAGCTGTTCGAGATCGTCGGCCTCGAACGCGAGATCGTCGACCTGTGTTTCGCGGGAACCCCCGCGCGCATTGGCGGCACGCGCTTCGTCGACCTCGAGGACGAACAGCGCCAGCGCACGCGTGCGGCATTCGACGAGACTTCGCTGCTGCCACCGGGCGGCATTCTGAAATACATGCACGGCGGCGAATACCACGCGTACAACCCCGATGTGGTCGGCGCGCTGCAGCGTGCGGTCACCAGCGGCGATCCGGGCGACTACCGCGAGTACGCGAATCTCGTCGACCTGCGTGCGCCGTCGTCGTTGCGTGATCTGCTGGAATTGCGTGATGGCATCACACCGATCCCGCTGGACGACGTGGAGTCGATCGAATCCCTGATGAAGCGCTTCGATTCGGCCGGCATGTCGCTCGGCGCGCTGTCGCCTGAGGCGCACGAAACGCTCGCGCAAGCGATGAATCGTCTCGGCGCGCGGTCGAACTCGGGCGAAGGCGGCGAGGATCCCGCGCGCTACGGCACCGACAAGATGTCGAAGATCAAGCAGGTCGCGTCGGCGCGGTTTGGCGTGACGCCGGAGTACCTCGTCAATGCCGAGGTGCTGCAGATCAAGATCGCGCAGGGCGCGAAGCCGGGCGAAGGCGGCCAGTTGCCGGGGCACAAGGTCAATGAACTGATTGCGCGTCTGCGGTACGCGCGTCCTGGAATCGGGTTGATCTCGCCGCCGCCGCACCACGACATTTATTCGATCGAGGATCTCGCGCAGCTGATCTTCGATCTGAAGGAAGTGAATCCGGACGCGCTCGTGTCGGTCAAGCTGGTCGCTCACGCCGGAGTCGGAACAATTGCTGCAGGCGTGGCGAAGGCCTATGCCGACCTCATCACGATCTCCGGCCACGACGGCGGCACAGGCGCCAGCCCGCTCACGTCGATCCACTACGCGGGCGTGCCGTGGGAGCTCGGCCTGGCCGAAGCGCATGAAACGCTGCGCAGAAATGGCCTGCGCGACCGTGTGCGCCTGCAGACCGACGGCGGACTCAAGACCGGCCTCGACGTGATCAAGGCGGCGATCCTCGGCGCGGAAAGTTTCGGCTTCGGCACCGCGCCGATGATCGCGATGGGCTGCAAGTACCTGCGCATCTGCCACCTCAATACCTGCGCCACCGGCGTCGCGACGCAGCTCGATGTCCTGCGCAAGCAGCACTTTGTCGGCACTGCCGAGAAGGTCATGCGCTATTTCGAGTTCGTTGCGCAGGACGTGCGCGAGTGGATGGCGCAACTCGGTGTACAGCGGCTCGAGGATCTCGTCGGGCGGGTGGACCTGCTGCGCCAGCGTTCCGATCTCGATGGCAAGCACGCGCGCATCGACGTGGCGCCGCTGATCAATGCTGCCGGCTTCGTCAATGAAGGCGCGCGGATCTGCTCCGGAGCGCGCAACGTGCCGCGCGACCCCGGCACGCTGGCGGCAAAGATCGCCGACGACACGCGTTTCGCGGTCGCACACAAGCTCGGCGGCGAATTCCGTTACACGGTGCGCAACACCGACCGCTCGCTCGGCGCGCGCCTCTCCGGCGAAGTCGCACGCAAGCACGGCGACCACGGCATGGACGACAAGCCGGTGATCCTGCATCTGGCCGGCAGCGCGGGGCAGAGCCTCGGCGCATGGAATGCTGGCGGCGTGCATATTATTCTGGAAGGCGAGGCGAACGACGGCGTCGGCAAGGGCATGGCCGGTGGGCGGATCGTGGTGAGTCCGCCACGCGATGCCGCGTATGTTGCGCGCGAATCGGTGATCATCGGCAACACCTGTCTGTATGGCGCGACCGGCGGCGAGCTCTACGCGGCCGGGATGGCTGGCGAACGATTCGCGGTGCGCAACTCCGGCGCGCTCGCCGTCGTCGAAGGTGCCGGCGATCACTGCTGTGAATATATGACCGGCGGCATCGTCGTGGTACTCGGACCGACGGGCATCAACTTCGGCGCCGGGATGACCGGCGGCTTTGGCTACGTGCTCGACACCGAGCGCGATTTCGTCGACCGCTACAACCACGAACTCATCGATATCCAGCGCATCTCGCCGGAGGGCATGGAAAACTACCTGCAGCACCTGAGCGGCCTGATTGCCGCCCACGTGGCAGCGACCGGCAGCGTCTGGGGCACGCACATCCGCGACCATTTCCGCGATCTGCTCGGCAAGTTCTGGCTGGTCAAGCCGAAGGCGGCGAGCGTCGATTCGCTGATCAACGAGCTGAGGCGCGCCGCATGAAGGAGAAGAACCCGATCTTCATCGAGATCCCGCGCGCGTTGCCGCGCGAAGTGCCGGTGGTCGTGCGCGTGCTCGGCTGGGCCGAAATCTACGGCCAATTCGAGAAAGGGCAGGGCGAGGAGCAAGCGGCGCGCTGCATCGACTGCGGCAATCCGTATTGCGAGTGGAAGTGCCCGGTGCACAACTACATCCCGAACTGGTTGAAGCTCGCAAAGGAAGGCCGCGTGTTCGAAGCGGCGACGCTGATGCATGAAACCAATCCGCTGCCGGAAATCTGCGGCCGCGTCTGTCCGCAGGATCGGCTGTGCGAAGGCGACTGCACGCTCAACGACGGCTTCGGCGCGGTGACGATTGGCGCGATCGAGAAGAACATCGTCGATCTGGCATTCTCGCAAGGCTGGCGTCCGGATCTGTCGAAGGTGAAACCGACCGGCCGTCGCGTCGCGGTGATCGGCGCAGGACCGGCCGGCCTGTCGGTTGCCGATCGACTGGTGCGCTCCGGCGTCGCCGCGACCGTGTTCGATCGGTACGAGGAAATCGGCGGCCTGCTGACGTTCGGCATTCCGCCGTTCAAGCTTGACAAGGACATCGTCCGGCTGCGCCGACGCATCTTCGAGGATATGGGCATCGAGTTTCGCCTTGGTGTCGAGATCGGTCGCGATCTCGCGTTCGCCGATCTGCTCAATGAGTACGACGCGGTGTTCATGGGCACCGGCGCGTATCGCGAAGTGGCCGCGGATCTTCCCGGCGATCACCTGCACGGTGTGTTGCCCGCGTTGCCGTTCCTCGTTGCGAATGCGCGCCGCCTTCTCGATGAAACCGCGGTGCCGCATCCGCAGCTCGATCTGCGCGGCAAACATGTCATCGTGCTCGGCGGCGGCGACACCGGCATGGATTGCAACCGCACATCGATTCGTCTTGGCGCGGCGTCGGTCACGTGCGTGTATCGTCGCGACGAGGCGAACATGCCTGGCTCGCGTCGGGAAGTGAAGAACGCGAAAGAAGAAGGCGTGCGCTTCCTGTTCAATCGTCAGCCGCTTGCCGTGCTCGGCGAGGAACAGGTGACGGGCTTGCGCGTGGTCGAGACGCGACTGGTCCCCGACGACAAGGGCCGTGCGCGACCGGAACACGTGCATGGCAGCGAAGAAACGCTCGACGCCGATGTCGTGATCGTCGCATTCGGCTTCCGACCGAGCCCGCCGGCGTGGTGTGCCGATGCCGGCATCGCGTGCGACGACGGTGGACGACTCATCGCAGGTGGCGGCACACGCCTGCCGTTCCAGACGACGAACCCGCGCGTGTTCGCCGGCGGCGACAACGTGCGCGGCGCCGACCTCGTCGTACGCGCGGTCCATGACGGCCGCGAGGCGGCTGCGGCGATCGTGCAGCAGTTCGCTCTGGAGGCCGCGGCGGCTATGGATCTCGAGCGCGCGACTGCCTGAACAGCCGACCCCTCCCTGACGTCAGTCCCGCGAAAGCGGGAATCGCTCCTGAAGCGTCGCAGGCGACTTGAGGATTTGGGCGCAGGCAAAAGGCGATTCCCGCTTTCGCGGGAATGACGTCCGACGTCGGGGAGTGACGGGCGCTGGCCGGAGGTCCTGCACTCCGCGCGCGAGCGCCTCTTTATCTCTAGAATCGCCGCCCGAAGAGTGCGGTTCCGCAGTGTCGCAACAAGGATTCGAAGCATGTCCACGCCATCATCCGTCAGCCGCACACCCTATCGCATTGGCGATGCGCTCAAAGCGCATTCGCACGTCGTCCGCTCGACCGTCGACGACACCGCAAATCTGCTCGGCAGCAGCGGCGGACTGACCTTCGGGCAAGGCATGATTGCGACGATCGTCGCACTGTCGCTGAGCTTCCTGTGTCTGCTCGGCGTACTCGCGTTCCATTTTCCGCAATACCTGACCACCCCGGAACTGCGCCACCAGTATTCGGTGGATGTGTTACGCCAGGCGATGTTTGCCGCGCTGCTGATTGCCGGAGGCCTCTCGCTCGCAAACCTCGTGCTCGGTGTGCGGCGCAATCTCAACCTGCTCGCCTTTGGCCTGGTGATCGCGGCGGTGGCGTTCGGCGGATCGCGTGTGCCGGTCGGCAACTTTCCCGATCACACGCCGTATATCGGCCTCGACTGGTTCATCCTCGACCTGCTCGGCTCGACGGTGATCTTCGTGGTGATCGAAAAAATGTTCCCGCTGTACAAGGGCCAGGCGGTGTTCCGGCGCGAGTGGCAGACCGATCTCAAGCACTTCGCGGTGAATCATTTCCTGGTCGGACTGATTCTGCTGACGGTCAACTTCGCGATCCACCATGCGTTCAGCTGGATGGTCAATCACGATTTCCAGCTTGCGATCCAGCGCATCTGGTTCCTTCCACAACTGCTGCTGTGCGTGCTCGTTGCCGATCTTGCGCAGTACTGGACCCACCGCGCGTACCACGAAGTTCCGTTTCTGTGGAAATTCCACGCGGTGCACCACAGTACGAAGACGATGGACTGGCTCGCCGGCTCGCGCCAGCACGTGCTGGAAATCATCGTCACGCGCGTGCTGGTGCTCGCACCGCTGTTCGTGCTCGGGTTCCGCGAGGGCGTGATCAATGCGTACATCCTGATCGTCGGATTCCAGGCCGTGCTGAACCACGCGAACGTGCATCTGCCGTGGGGGCCGCTGAAGTACCTGATCGTGACGCCGGACTTCCACCACTGGCATCACTCGGCCGACGATGAAGCGATCGACCGCAACTACGCGGCGCACTACTCCTTCCTCGACTACCTGTTCCGGACCGCAGTGAAGGTTCCGGCGAACAAGCCGTTTCCCGCAGGTTACGGCGTCGTCGGCGACTACATGCCGGACGGCTGGCGTGCGCAGCAGGCGTTTCCATTCAGCGCGACTCCGACCACGACACCAACCGCGTAGACCGGACGCGCCTGCGCGGCCGGCGCGTTCGTTCGGCGCCTGAGCCGGCAGCGCAGGCGCGTCCGGCCTGCGTTGAGCGCACTGCGATGCGCGAATCCCGGTCAAAACGCCCCTGCTACAATTCCGCTCTTGTCCATGCCCCCTGACCGGTAGCCGCCATGTCCGTTCCCGCCACCGAGCTCGCGCCGTCCATCGATCGCGACTACACGCTCGAGCACAAATACACGCGCGCCGAAGGGCGCATTTATCTATCCGGCGTGCAGGCGCTGGTGCGATTGCCGTTGATGCAGCAGATGCGCGATCGCGCCGCCGGCATCAACACCGCGGGTTTCATCTCCGGCTATCGCGGATCGCCTCTGGGCGGCTTCGATCTCGAATTGTGGAAGGCGAAGAAGCACCTCAAGGCGTCGGCGATCGAATTCCAGCCGGGTCTCAACGAGGATCTTGGCGCGACGATGGTGTGGGGAACGCAACAGGCGAACCTGTTCCCCGGCGCGAAGTACGACGGTGTATTTTCAATGTGGTACGGCAAGGGTCCGGGCGTCGATCGCTGTGGTGACGTGTTCAAGCACGGCAATGCGGCCGGTACCGGAAAATTCGGCGGCGTGCTGGCTCTTGCGGCCGACGATCACGCGTGTCGTTCGTCCACGTTGCCGCATGGATCCGAGCTTGAGTTTGTGTCGGCGATGATGCCGATCCTCAATCCCGCCGGCGTGCAGGACATCCTCGACATGGGGATGCTTGGCTGGGCGATGAGCCGCTTCACCGGACGCTGGGTCGGCTTCAAGACGATTGCCGAAACGGTCGAGTCGAGTGCGAGCGTCAACGTCAATCCGCACCAGCTCGATATCGTGTTGCCGGAAGACTTCGTGCTGCCCGCTGGCGGCCTCAACATCCGCTGGCCCGATCCGCCACTGAACCAGGAAATGCGCCTGCACCAGTACGCCGTGCAGGCGGCGACCGCATTCGCCCGCGCGAACCGCATCGACAAGGTGGTGATCGACTCGCCCAACGCGCGTCTCGGAATCGTGACCACCGGCAAGAGCTATCTCGACGTGCTGCAGGCGCTCGAATACCTCGGCATCAGTGCGCGCGACGCACGCGACATCGGCATCCGCGTCTACAAGGTCGGCATGACCTGGCCGCTGGAGCCGATCGGCATCCGCGAATTCGCGCACGGCCTCGAGGACATCATCGTCGTCGAGGAAAAGCGCTCCTTCATCGAATCGCAGATGAAGGAATACATGTACAACTGGGACAACGCGCAGCGTCCGCACATCGTCGGCAAGTACGACGAGGAAGGCCGCTGGATCCTGCCGTCGACCAACGAACTGACGCCGGCGATGATCGCGCTGGTGATTGCCAAGCGTCTGTCGCGCTTCTTCACCAGCGACGCGATCACCTCGCGTGTCGCGTGGATCCAGGCAAAGGAGCAGGAACTCACGCTGCCGCGCGCGAACTTCCCGCGCGCCGCACATTACTGCTCCGGTTGTCCGCACAACACCTCGACTGTCGTCCCCGAAGGTTCGCGCGCACTCGGCGGCATCGGGTGTCACTACATGGTCACGTGGATGGACCGGCGCACCGACACCTTCACGCAGATGGGTGGCGAAGGTGCGACGTGGTGTGGCCAGGCGCCGTTCACCGAAACGAAACACGTGTTCCAGAATCTCGGCGACGGCACGTATTTCCATTCCGGCTCGCTGGCGATCCGCCAAGCGATCGCGGCGAAGGTCAACATCACCTACAAGATCCTCTACAACGATGCCGTTGCGATGACCGGTGGCCAGCCGGTCGACGGCACGCTGACGGTGCCGGACATCGCGCACCAGATGCGCAGCGAAGGCGTGCAGGCGATCGTGGTCGTCAGCGACGACATCGCGAAATGGTCGCAGCCGGAAGTCTTCCCGAGCGGCGTCGAGTTCATCCACCGCGACGAACTTGATGCGCTGCAGAAACGCATGCGCGAAATTCCTGGCACCAGCGTGCTCATCTACGACCAGACCTGCGCGACCGAGAAGCGCCGTCGTCGCAAGCGCGGCAAGATGGTCGACCCGGACAAGCGCATCGTGATCAATTCGCTGGTGTGCGAAGGCTGCGGCGACTGCGGCGAGAAATCGTTCTGTGTTTCCGTATTGCCGAAAGAGACCGAATACGGCCGCAAGCGCGAGATCGACCAGTCCGGTTGCAACAAGGATTATTCCTGCGTGAAGGGCTTCTGCCCGAGCTTCGTCTCGGTGGTCGGCGGCACGCTCAAAAAGAAAAAAGGCGGTGTCACCGTCAACTTCGACGCGTTGCCGATGCCCGCGTTCGCAAGCGATCTCGCGCAGCCGTGGAACATCCTCGTCACCGGCATCGGTGGCACCGGCGTCGTCACGATTGGCGCGCTGATCGGCATGGCGGCGCATCTGGAAGGCAAGGGCAGCACGGTGCTCGACCAGACCGGTCTCGCGCAGAAGGGTGGCGCAGTCACCTGCCACCTGCGGATCGCGAAGCAGCCGGACGACATCCATGCGGTCCGTATTGCAGCAGGCGAAGCCGACCTCGTTCTCGGTTGCGACATGGTCGTCGTCAACGACTATTGGGCACTGTCGAAGATCCGCGGGCAGCGTTCGCGTGTGGTGCTCAACACCTACGAAGCGATGCCCGGCACGTTCACGATGAAGCCCGATCTTGCGTTCCCCGCGACCCAGATCATCGAGGCGGTGACCACCGCGCTCGGTGGCGAAAAGCCCGAACTCGTCGACGCGACCGCGCTCGCAACCGCGCTGCTTGGCGACACGATCGCTGCCAATCTCTTCATGCTTGGTTATGCGTGGCAGAAGGGCTGGGTGCCGGTGTTGCACGAGTCGCTGATGCGCGCGATCGAACTCAACGGCGCTGCGATCGAGATGAACAAGACCGCATTCAACTGGGGTCGCATGGGCGCGGTCGACATCGTTGCGGTACGCAAGGCCGCGGGTCTGCCGAATCCGCATCTGCCCTCGGGCGCAATTGCGCTCGCCCTTCCAACCCGCAAGATGTCTGCTCTTCCCGCGGCGATCAACGCAGGTGCCGACGGACATGCAGTCGGCTCCGCGGCTTCGCTGGATGATGCAACGCTGAGCGCCACGCTCGACGAACAAATCGGCCGCCGCATCGCGTTCCTCACCGACTACCAAAGCGCCGCGTATGCTCGGACGTACAAGACTCTGGTCGACAAGGTCGCGTCGGCGGAACAACAAAAAACCCCGGGCTTTACGACGCTGACCGCGGCTGTCGCGCGCTATGCTTTCAAGCTGATGGCGTACAAGGACGAGTACGAAGTCGCGCGTCTGTACACCAGCGGCGATTTCGAGAAGCGTCTGCGCGACACCTTCGACGGCGACTTCAAGGTGCACTTCAATCTCGCGCCGCCGCTGTTCGCGCGCAAGGATGCGGACGGCCATTTGCGCAAAGCCGAATACGGCCCGTGGGTGTTCAGCGTGTTCAAGGTTCTGGCCAAACTGCGTGGCTTGCGCGGTACCGCGCTGGACGTGTTTGGTTACACAGCCGAACGGCGGATGGAGCGCCAGCTGATCGCCGACTATTCCAGGACGATTGACGAGCTCCTCGCTGGACTCGGCAACGACAACCACGCGCTGGCCGCTGAAATCGCGTCGGTGCCGGAGCACATCCGCGGCTACGGCCACGTCAAGGAGCGCCACTTCGCCGAGGCGATGAAGCGGCAGGGCGATCTGCTGGCTGCGTGGCGCAACCCGGTCGCTGCCCAAGTGGCTGCCTGACGCGATGATTTCCGAAAATGCGCGCGCGAATCTATCCGCATAAAAAAGCTAAATGCTTTTAAAACAGTAATTTAGGATTGACAATCCATGCATTAATCCATGCAATGGACGCATGAACGATGCTCGCGCCCAACGGCTTGAAGGCTTACTGAGACAGCGCGGATCCCTCGCGGCGCGGGAATTGGCTTCGGAACTTGGGATTACGCAGTCGACGTTATCGCGATTGCTGACGTCGCTCGGTCCATCGATCGTGCGCATTGGCCATGCCCGCGCAACGCGCTACGCACGGGCGCATGCAATCGCCCGCGCGGGCAGTCGCTGGCCGCTCTACCGCATCGATGCCAACGGTAGACCACAAACGATCGGCGAGCTTCGGACGCTGCACCGTGGCGAGTTCCACCTCGAACCCGCGCGCGAAGTTTCTTGTTTTCTGCACGGCGATTTTGCAAAGGGTCTTTACCCCCGCCTGCCATGGTTTCTGGATGACCAGAGGCCGCAGGGATTTCTCGGCCGCACGTTTGCTCGTTCTGTCGCGAAGGACATCGACGCGCCGGAGGATCCATTGCGCTGGCAGACCGATGATGTCGTGCTCGGTCTCCTGCGCCACGGCGAAGATCGACCCGGCGATCTCGTGCTTGGCGAGGCTTCGCTGCAACGCGCGCTGCACGCCATTGTGTCGCCGACCGACACGATTGCGGTCGATGCCCGAACGATCCGCTATCCGCAACTGGCCACGGCGTCGTTGCAGGCCGAGACTGTCGGATCGTCGGTCGCGGGCGAGCAGCCGAAGTTTGCGATCACGCTCGAACATGCCCATGACTACGAACCCGTCGTCGTCAAGTTCAGCGATCGCATCACGACGCCCGCCGGTCGCCGCTGGGCCGATTTGCTGGTCAGCGAACACCACGCAGGCGTCACTCTTGTCGACCACGGGATCGCGGCGGCGACGACGCAGATCATCGAAGCCGATGATCGCGTGTTTCTGCAGTCGACGCGCTTCGACCGCACGCCTGTCCTCGGTCGACGCGGCGTCGTCTCGCTCGGCGCACTCGATGCCGCGTACTACGGTCATGGCCGCATCGACTGGTGGCGACTCGCGCCGCAGCTTCAGCGCGATGGTTGGCTGACGCCGGGCGATGCGCGCACATTGAGCGTGCGCAGCTGGTTTGGAACGTTGATTGCCAACGCCGACATGCATCTCGGCAACGCGTCGTTGTATCTGGGCGACGAGCGCCCTCTCGCGCTGGCGCCGTCGTACGACATGTTGCCGATGCGCTTTCGTCCTTCGGTCAGCGGCGAGATCGTCGAGCGACGCTATGAAATCACCATGCCAACGCCCGAGCAACATGCCCACTGGCATGACGCTGCGATCATGGCGCGCGACTTCTGGCAACGCGTTGTCGCCGACACGCGCATCAGCGCGGCGTTCCGGGCAATCGGTGACGACGCCGCCAGCAGTGTGCAACGCGCGCTCGCACATCTTTCGAAGTGAGATGGGCCCGCTGCATTGCCTGGAAGCGTTGTCAATCGCGCTGCCGCGATGGCGGAATCGGACGTCCGGCGCCGCCCCGCACGTGCTCGCTCTTCTGTTGAGCACCAGCGGCGCCGAGATCGGAACGTAGTCGACGCTGTCGCTTCGAAACGTCGTGATCGCCACGACGTTTCGTGTCGATCTGTCGGCATTTGCGCTGGACGCCCACCTGTTGCGCAGGCACGATTGCAGGTTGCCCGCTGCTGCGAACGCCCCTGCGTCGATGGACGAAATCACGTTCCGCCAATTGTTGTCGCGCCATGTCACCTCGCTGCTCGACGAGCGCACGTTGGCGAAGGGCGCGGACTACGTGCGTCGCGGTCGCGTGCTGGCCACGCACTACGAACCGGGCAAGGGCGAAGGCGCGCTGATCGGCAAGGTGAAAGGCACAGCCCCGTCGCCTTATGTCGCCGGCATGCGCCTGATCAGTCGCGGCAAGCGCATCGAACTCGACAGCTATTGCACGTGTCCGGTCGAGGTGGACTGCAAGCACGTTGCGGCGACCGCGCTGTTCGTGATGCGTGGCGGCATGGCGAATCCCGCGCTTGAAATTGCGCCACCGGCAGGCCCGCAACTGGGACCCTGGAAACAGTGGCTGGAAGCGCTGCAGCCCCATGCGTTGCACGCGCCTGTCGTCAGCGCCGTCGTCGAAACGAAGGGCACCGAGCGCGTCGTCGGTATCGCGCTGCGTATTGGCAGCGGCGCACTCCCGATCCTGAATGCGCAAGCCGTCTGGCTGACGCCGGGCAAGCGTGGCGGTTTCGTGTCGCCGCGACCGATCAAGGCGTCACTGGACGATCCTGCGCCGTGGGCGGTGCTGCGCGGCGATGAATTTCGTATGATCGCCGACCTGCGAATGCGCACTCCATCAATAGAGGGAGGTGGGTATTTCGATCTGCACGACGTCGCCGGCGAAGCGCTGCTCGAAGAACTGCTCGCGACCCTGCCGTGCTATCTCGACAAGCCCTCGAACGGGCTCATCAAATTGGGGGCGCGGCACGCGCTGCGCATCGGTTGGATCGCGCGCGACGATGGCACCCAGAAACTCGCACTGAGCGTCGATGCCGCTGCGCCTGCGACGCGGCTTCTGCGCATTGGCGGGCTGTGGTACTTCGATCCGGCCGCACACGAAATCGGTCGCGTCGATGGCGAAACGCGGCTTGCCGAGGCGGTGCTGCGCGCACCACCGCTGCTGCCCGAACAGGTGCCGCTGCTGATGGCACGCTGGCACGAGGCGCCGTTGCTGGCGACGTTGCCCAAGCCCGATGCCGCGGCGGAGATCGAACGCCGCGACGTGAGCCCGATACCGGTGCTCACCCTGCGTGCGCTCGCGCTCACCAACATCTCGGGCGTTCGCTACCAGGCCGGTCTGGTACGACTCGGATTCGATTACGGCGGCGTGCGTGTGCCGATGTTTCCTGCCCCCGCGCGCGAACGCAGGCGTGTCGGCGACCGCGTGATCGAGATCGTGCGCGACCGCGCCAGCGAAGTGGCCGCGAGCGAGC
>NZ_JBDSWZ010000160.1:0-2923 GCF_039926425.1 Dokdonella sp. | reverse complement strand
CGCCATCGATACGAGGAATGCAATATCCGCGCGCTGCGCCGCGAGCATCATGCCGGTCAGCGCTCCCATACTGTGACCGATCAACCCGATCGGAACATCCTTCAGGTCGTGGCGACTTTGCAGATATTCCACTGCGGCCGCCATGTCGTCGGCCTCATCGGCGAGCGTGATCGCCGAGCGATCGCCGCTGGACTCGCCGACACCGCGATTGTCCAGTCGCAGCACGGCATATCCTTTCCGGGTCAGATAGTCCGCGAGTATCCAGAACGGCTTGTGCCCGAATACCGTTTCGTCGCGGTCCATCGCGCCCGAGCCGGTGATCAACAACGCGATGGCGCGCGGCCCGTGGTCAGCTGGAATGGTCAGCGTTCCGGCCAGCAGACGTCCGGCAGCCAAATTGCCGACCTGCGCTCGCTCGATCGAGTAGCCGAAAGGAGCCTGCGGCGTCTGTGGTCGCACGGGCGCGACTTTTACCATGTCGCCCGCATGCAGGGTCAACGGATGGCGCTTCTCCTGCTGCCAGAACGCGCCAACGATGCTCGCTCCGTCGCTGCCCAGTTCACCCACATAGTCGCCAAACGAGCGGGTGGCGAATCGAAGAATGCCATCGCCGAACGACAATTCGCGAACGGCAATTCCGACGCGTTGCTGCTGCGGGAAATCTGCCAAGGCTGTCAGGTTCGACTCATTGTTGTCGAATCGCAGCACGATGGGAATAGGTACCTCGCCGAACTGGATCGCGCCGTGCCAAGTGCCGTGGATGGCGGGTGAACGCGGTCGCAACGGGCCTACGCGTTGATTGGGTCGATTCAAACGGAACCTCCAATAGGTTCGAAAGCACTGGTTTTCATGCGTGCAAACCTTAGCAGGCGCATCGCGAAAAACCGCGTGTGCGATGGACGGCTATTCATCCGCTGTCGTATGATGGTTACAGATGCTGGCGGCGTATGACGCGCAAATCCACCGGGCAGCTAAGTTGCCTCGCGTCGTGGGTACATCGTGCTCGCTGGTGCGCGTCACGATCATCCAATGCTTTCACTTCGTTGCGGCAGCGATGCCTTCAATCGCCACCTCGACCATCAGGTCGATCTCGTCGGGCGTGATGCAGTACGGCGGCATGAAGTAGACGACGTTGCCGAGTGGACGCAGCAGCACGCCGCGCTCGAGGCCGTGGCGATACACGCGAAGCCCGCGCCGTTCGGCGGCGGGAAACGGCGCGCGCATTTCCTTGTCGCGCACCAGTTCCAGCGCGGCGATCATTCCGGTCTGGCGCACGTCGGCGACGTTTGGATGATCGATCAACGGCGCGAGCTTTGCGGCCAGATGGGCCGACAGCACGCGGTTGCGTTCGAGCACCGGTTCGTCGCGCAACACCGACAGAGTCGCCAGCGCCGCGCGGCAGGCGAGCGGATTGCCGGTGTAGCTGTGCGAATGCAGAAACGCCTTTCCGGCGGAATATTCCGCATAGAACGCATCGAACACGTGTGCCGTCGTCAACACCGCGGACAACGGCAATGTACCGCCGGTCAGTCCTTTCGAGAGGCACAGGAAGTCGGGCGCGATGCCACCTTGCTCACAGGCGAACAGCGTGCCGGTGCGGCCGAAGCCGACTGCAATTTCGTCGGCGATGAGGTGGATGTCGAATTCGTCGCACAGCGCGCGAAGGCCAGTGAGATAACTCGCGTCATGCATGCGCATGCCGCCGGCGCATTGCACGAGCGGCTCGATGATGATTGCGCACGTTTCGTGCGCGTGGCGCTCGAGAATCGATCGCAGCTCGCCGAGCCGACGTACTGCGCAATCCGCGGCAGATTCGCCCGGTTCACCTTCGTACGCATCAGGCGATGGCGCAAAGATCGGCGCGAGCAGCAATGGAGAATAGGTTTCGCGATACAGCGCGACATCGGTGACCGACAACGCGCCGAGTGTTTCACCGTGATAGCCGCCGGTCAGTGCAATGAAGCGCGTTCGTTCGCCGCGACCGCAGTTGCGCCAATAGTGGAAGCTTAGTTTCAGTGCGACCTCGACAGCGCTCGAACCGTTGTCGGCGTAGAACACGCGCGTCAACGTTCGGCTGGTGTCGGTGTCTGCGGGATCAATGACGGCCGGCTTCCGCGTTGCCGAAGGTTTGGGCGCGATGCGCACGAGTTCTTCGGCAAGCTGGATTGCCGGCTCATGCGTGAATCCCGCAAGCATCACGTGGTCGAGACGGTCGAGTTGATCCTTCAACGCGGCGACGATCGTCGGATGTCGATGCCCGAGCAGGCAGGTCCACCACGAACTGACCGCGTCGAGCGTGCGCCGGCCGTCATGACCGGTCAGCCACGCGCCTTGTGCGCTGGCGATCGGCGTCATCGGCAAGGTTTCGTGATCGTGCATCTGTGTGCACGGGTGCCAGACGACGGCGAGATCGCGAGCCGCGAGTTGCGCGGAGTATGAATTGGGCATGGCTGCTATGATCCGGGCGGTTCCCGTATTCGCACAAGCCCCGCCATGCCGATCCCGTCCCGCACCGTCCCCGCGATTCCCTGCCGCCGGCTGTCGCGCGGGTTCACGTTGATCGAAATCCTCGTGGTCGTGGTGATCCTCGGCATTCTTGCCGCGATCGTCGTGCCGCGCGTGATGGAGCGGCCTGGCGAAGCGCGCGTGACGCGCGCGAAACAGGACATCTCCGGCATCGTCACAGCGCTCAGCCTGTACAAGCTCGACAACTTCGCCTATCCCGGCAGCGAACAGGGTCTCGATGCGCTCGTCACCAAACCGGCGGGCCAGCCCGACGCCCCGAACTGGAAAGGTCCGTACCTTGATCGCGTTGCAAAGGATCCGTGGGGCAAGCCGTATCTCTACGCGCATCCGGGCCAGCACGGCGACATCGACGTCTACAGTTACGGCTCCGACGGCAAACCCGGCGGCGACGGCGAAT
>NZ_JBDSWZ010000159.1:0-13095 GCF_039926425.1 Dokdonella sp. | reverse complement strand
GAGATCGATGCGGGGCGTTTCGTCGATCTTCTGGAAATCGATGCCGCGAGCAACACCGGCGTCGACAATGTGCGCGAACTGATCGACAACGCGATGTACGTGCCGACGCGCGGTCGCTACAAGGTCTACCTGATCGACGAAGTGCACATGCTCACCAAGAACGCATTCAATGCGCTCTTGAAGATTCTCGAAGAACCACCGCCGCATGTGAAATTCCTGCTCGCGACGACCGACCCGCAGAAGTTGCTGGTGACCGTGCTGTCCCGCTGCATCAAGTTCAACCTGAAGCGTCTGACACCGGAACAGATCACCGGCCAGATGGAGCACATCCTCGGGGCCGAGGGAATCGCGTTCGACGACGAAGGCATCGAGGTGCTTTCACGCGCGGCCGATGGTTCGTTGCGCGACGGCCTGTCGCTACTCGACCAGGCCATCGCGCATGGCGGCGGCGCACTGCGCGCCGAGGAAGTGCATTCGATGCTTGGGACCGTCGAGCGGGCGAGGGTTCGCGTTCTGTTGGAGACGCTGGCGAGCGGCGATGGTGCGACCTTGCTCGACGAAGTGGAACGACTCGCCAGCTTCGCTCCGGATTTCGCGCAGGTGCTCGACGAATTCGCAGGGCTGCTGCATCGGGTGCAGTTGTTGCAGCTGATTCCCGGTAGCGCGAGCGAATCGGATGCGGAGCTGCTCGGGCTCGGTGGTCGGCTCGCGTCGGAGGATGTGCAGCTCTGGTATCAGATGGCCGTCACAGGTCGCCGTGACCTGCCGTTGGCGCCGACTCCGCGCGTCGGTTTCGAGATGGCGCTGCTGCGCATGCTCGCGTTCGTGCCCGCCGACGGCGCGTCTGCGACCCCGTCGCGTGCGAGCGGAACAGCTGCAGCAGCACGTCAAACGGCGACGCCAATGCGCGCGATGCCGGAAGTCCCTCGTGCGCCGCAGGCGATTGCGCCGTCGCCGGCCCCGCACCGACCAGTCGAACCTTCGACGATCTCGGACATCAGGCCGGCGTCCTCGCCACAAGCGTCCGTCGCGCATTCCGCAGACGCCGCAGTGCATGGCACCGACGAATGGCTGGAGCTGATCGAACGCGCACAGTTGCGCGGTCCGGTGGGCCAGCTTGCGCGCCATGCCAGTCTTGTTGCGATCGAGGAGCGCGTCGTGCGCCTGGCCCTCAAGGCCGCGCACGAGCACCTCGCGGTTGGACCGATGCACACGCAACTCGAACAACGCATCGGCTCGGCACTTGGACGCGAGATCAAGATCAAATTCGAAGGCGATTCCGGCCACGTGGAAAGCCCAGCCGATCAGCGTGTTCGCCTCGACGGTGCACGCCACTCGGCTGCGGCCGAAGCGCTGCACGGCGATCCATTTGTTCAGGCGCTGGTCGACACATTCGGCGCGCGTGTGATTCCCGACAGCGTGCGACCGGCCGATGCATCGGCCGTTTCCTTCAAGCGACAGGAGAAACCGACATGAAAGGGCCACTCGCCGGTTTGATGCAGCAGGCGCAGCGCATGCAGGAAGACATGAAGCGCGCGCAGGACGAGATTGCGCAGATGGAAGTCACTGGCGAGGCCGGTGGTGGACTGGTGAGCGTCGTGATGAGCGGACGCCATGAAGTGCGCCGTGTGACGATCGACCGCAAGATGTTCGCCGACGATCCGGAGATGGCCGAAGACCTGGTCGCCGCAGCAATGAACGACGCGGTCAACCGGATCGCCGCGGTCAGTCAGGAAAAGCTGGGTGGTCTCACGGCCGGAATGAACCTGCCGGCCGGATTGAAGCTGCCGTTCTGACGTGAGCACCGGTTCACCACTGCTCGCCGACCTGATCGACGCGTTGCGTTGCCTTCCGGGTGTCGGAGCGAAGACCGCGCAACGCATGGCGTTCCATGTGCTCGAGCGGGATCGTTCCGGCGGTCGTCGGCTGTCCGAGCGTCTTGCCCTTGCAGTCGAGCGCATCGGCAATTGCACGCGCTGCCGCACCTTCAGCGAAGAACCCGTGTGCGCGCTGTGTGCGAACACCTCGCGTGACCGCAGTCTGTTGTGCATCGTCGAAACACCGGTCGACCAGGCGGCGATCGAGCAGGCCACCGGGTTTCGTGGCCACTACTTCGTGCTCCTCGGCCGACTGTCGCCACTCGACGGAATGGGTCCGAAAGAGCTCGGTCTCGATGCGCTGGCGCAACGCCTTGGCGAGGGCGAGGTGAAGGAGTTGATCGCTGCGACCAATCCGACGGTCGAGGGCGAGGCGACCGCGCATCTCCTGGCGCAACTCGCGCGCGCCGCGGGTGTTCGCGCAAGCCGGCTGGCGCATGGGGTACCGCTCGGCGGCGAGCTCGAGTTCATCGATCGCGGGACGCTTGCACACGCTTTTGGTGGTCGCCAGTCACTCAGCTGATGCGACCACGTTCCGACGCATTGCAGACGGAGAGTTCGATGTCCGACACGTTGTTCGCAAAGATTATTCGCCGCGAGATTCCAGCCGATATCGTTTACGAAGACGAGTCGGTTCTCGCGTTTCGGGACATTCACCCGCAGGCGCCGGTGCATGTGCTGTTCATTCCGAAAACCCCGGTTGCAACGCTCAACGATCTCACCGAAGCAGACGCACCCGGTATCGGTCGGCTCGTCCTCGCAGCGACGCACTTTGCAAAAGCAGAGGGGCTGGCCGAGGACGGCTATCGACTGGTCATCAATTGCAATCGGGACGGCGGGCAGACGGTGTATCACCTTCACCTGCATCTGCTGGCCGGGCGAGCAATGCAGTGGCCGCCTGGCTGAGATCGTCGCAGCGCGACGTGGCCGCGCCGCGACGTTTCAGCGTCACTTGCGCTGCGGTGCCGGACTCGGGGTCGGCTGCGGCCTATGACCGCCTTCGCGGATGATGATCGGCGCACCGAAATACGGGTTGCCCCAGTAGGGGCCGTAGCCGAATCCGCCATAACCGAAACCGCCATATCCGAAACCGTATCCCCACGGATCGTAATAGGCTGACCTTGCGACGCGCGTGCGCTTGGGCCACAGGTAGATCGTTTCCGCGGCGACATGCGGGTAGGCGTAGTCGAAATCGCCGACCTTGCCGTGGTCTGTTCCTGTGACCGCGCCGGTGATCGTCAGCTCGCGTCCACGCTCGAACTCTTCCGGATCGTAGAAGCCGGCGTGGCACGCGATGAAGCGGCCTGCATTGACGTCTCGGGACTGCGGGCGCGCACGGTCGTCGAGTGGACGCCCGAGAATTTCGAAACACGTCGTGTCGGCCTTCGGCTCGACCTTGATGATTTCGCCGCCCCAACGCACGGCACCGCCGCCGTTCGCGCCGGCCACCTCACGCGGTGTCGTCTTGGCGTACTGACCTTGCAGCGGCGTCGGCACGCTGGCACAGGAGGCAAGTGCGGCGCTGCAAACCAGAACGGCCCATTGCTTGTTCATCGATAACCTCGAATCGGTGGATGCTCGTCGTGTCCGACCTTGTCGCCGGTCAACGCAATTATAAAGGGACGCGACTGAATGGGGATTGGTTGCATCAGGATCGGGAATTTACGCGCCTTTGCAAACGAAACCTCCGAACTGCGCGGGCGAATGCGCTGACCCGTTGCGGATCGACGATGGAGGTTCCGTAACGCAGCGCGACGTATTCGCCGACCAGCGGCTCAAGTGACCGAGCTGCCGCGGGCGCCGACGCGCGCGTCCGGCGCAACAGGTCGAGCGGACCTTCGTACGGATCGCGAACGATTCCTGCACGCGCCAGCCGGCGACCGAGTCTCTCCCACGCACGGTCGAGTGCATCGCCGCGAGGCGTGTTGCGCGTCCACATGACCCATGCGGTGGCGATCAGCATAAGACCTGCGAGCACGGCGGACAGCGTCAGCAACAGGTCGCCGTGGTTGACGTTCGCGATGCCGAACTCGGTCAGCAGGCCTTTCTGGCGAAGCGCATCGAAGCGCACGATGCCCTGCGTCCACAGGCGATTGGCGAAATCGAACTGATTGCGCAATCCGCGCAGCCAGTCCGCTTGCGACCATCCGAGCGCGCCGTTTGCCTCGGCAGCTCCGCGCTCGATGCGTGCGGGACTCACCGCGGCGGTTGGATCGACGCGTTGCCAGCCTCGACCTTCGCTCCATGTTTCGGCCCATGCGTGTGCATCGGACTGGCGCACCAGCAGATATCCGCCGGACGCGTTCCACCAACCGCCCTGGTAGCCGGTGACCACACGCGCGGGAATGCCGGCGGCCCGCATCAGTACGACGAACGCAGACGAATAGTGTTCGCAGAAACCGCTCTGCGTCGCGAACAGGAAATCGTCGATCGAATCCCGCGCCAGGGGAGGGGGGCTGAGCGTGTAGGTGAAACTCGCGTGGAAGAAAGCGAGCGCCTTCTGCACGATCGCATCGTCGTCGGGACTCTCGGCGCGCCATTGCCGGGCGAGATCACGCGTTCGGGAATCGAAGCCTTCAGGCAGCGCGAGCGCCCGGGATCGCTGGTTCCTGGTCAGCGTCGGAGCCAGGACGAAGCGGGTCGCAGAGCGGACGCGATATTGGCGCGGTTGCGCAACGGGTTCGTTCGCCACCAGCGTCCGATCGCTGGCGAGTCGCGCGTTGTCCGGTGCCGACATCGGCAGGTCGAGCGCCGGCAACCAGCGTTGATCGGTCGCTTCGAGCGTGATCGAATACTCGGTCGCAGCTCCGCTCGCGCGCGCTTCTTCTGGAGGCCCACCGTACAAGCCACGCTCGCGTGTCCAGCTCGCACCGTCGAAGTTCGACAGGACAACCGCTCGGAAATAGCGCTCCGCTGGCGGAGGCGGCGTCGCTTCGAAGTCGACCCGAAGGGCCGGTGACTCGTCGATGAGGAGTTCGGTCAGAGCTCCCGGTTCCATGTGATCGCTGAGACCGGTGCGTGCCATGCCGCCGCCAGCCGTACCCCACAGGGGGCCGCCCAGTCTCGGCATCAACACAAACGACGCGGCCGCCAGTGGCAGTCCGCAGCCAAGCAGCAATGCGGACAGTCGCAAGACCGTCCTGAGACGTTGCGACGTGTCGATCGGCGCCGGCTGCAGCGCAAGAAGGCCGGCGAGCACGAACACCAGCACTGCGCTCACCAGCGCGGTGAAGAGCATCGACTGGTTGAACAACAGGGCGCTCATCAGCACGAACGCCGAAAAGCCCATCGCGACGCGCGCGTCCCGAACGCGTTCCGCCTCCAGCATCTTCAGCGCCAGAAGTCCGCAGCCGAGCACACTGCCGGGCTCGCGTCCGAACACGTTGCCGAAATTCAGGAACACCAGGCCGAACAGCAGCAATGTCAGCGGCAGGCGGATCCACGCGGTCGCCGCCTTGCGGCCGTTGCGGCGAGCCCATGCCCGCAGCGGCAGCATGATCGCCAGCGGAATCCACAGCCACGCGGGAAGGTGGTCGAAATGCGTGGCGATCGTTGCCGCCACCGCAGCGGTCGACAGCTCGAACTGGAAGCGGTCGAGGCGATCGCTCATCCGCGCGACACGTCGGCGCGATGCAACAGAGCAAGTGCACGCAGGCACCGGTGACGGTGCGTTTCTCCGAGTCCCGGGCCAATCGTCTCATCCGGCAGCAGGAGCGCAAAACTGCGCTGTTCCGCATCGGCGGCGATCACCCACGCTGCCAGTCGGCGGATGCGTGCTTCGCCGTCAAGTCCGGGCAACGCGGCGTGATCGAGCGTGAGCACGTCGCCGGAGCGGCGCTCGGTGTCACGCACCAGCAGGTTGTCGTGTCGCACGGATGCTTTCCACGCGATGAGCCGGGCCGCATCACTCACGCGATACTCGCGCAGGCCGGAGTGTTCTTCGCTGCTGCCTGCCCGAGCGTGTTCCCCGCGCGCGCCGTCGCCGCCGGGCAGTGCCGGAACGGGGGACTCAAGCGTCGGATAAACCAGCATCGGAACATCGGGATTGACCCAGCTCCACAGGGTGAACAGGCCCAGGGGATAGCCTGTGCCGATCCGGATTCGGCCCGGTCGTTGCCAGCCGCGCTCGGGTGCGCCGACGGTGAGATCGATGGCGGCTTCCGTCTCCGCTGGAATCGAAAACGCGATCTCTGTTTTGCCGCTGCGCGCTATCAGGCTCGGCCGTGCACGGGCGCCGCGCGTGAAACGCAAGTGGATCCTCAGCGGACCGCCTGCATAGGCTTCATCGCCGCGCACCTGTGCGAGCTCCAGGCCGCTCAAGCACGCGAAGCCAAAATAGACGCTGGCTCCCGCGGCCGCACCGAGGAGGCAGGTGAGCAACAGGGCGGGATTGTTGCCGTAGTTGAGCGAACCGATCAGCATGACGAACAGCAGTGCTGCGAACGCGAGGCCAAATCCGCTCGGCACCACGTAGATGCGCCGGCGATCGAGGCGGATCGGAAGGGCTTCGGCGCGACGCAAGCGCGTGAGCGCAGGCAACGCACGCTCGGCGATGGCCAGCAGGCGCGCGCGGAACGGCATCGCTCGGTCGGTCATCGTCGCGACGTCAGCGGACCGGGGTCGACTCGAGCAGTTGCAGTGCCAGCCGGTCGCGATCGGCGCGCGCACTTGTTGCGGGAGTCAGTCGATGCGCGGCGACAAATGGGAAAACCGTCTGCACGTCTTCCGGGACGCATTGCGGTCGACCCGCGAGCATCGCGTTCGCGCGGGCAGCAGCGAGAAGCGCAAGCCCCGCACGCGGCGACAACCCCACCCGAATCTCGGCGTGCTCGCGACTTGCGCTGAGCAGTGCCTGCACGTACTCGATCAGCGCCGGACTCGCAAACACGTTCGTGCATGCGTGTCTCAGTTCAAGGATCTGCTCCGATGTCAGACAAGGCGACAACGACTCGATCACGCTGCGGCGATCGATCGCTCCGAGCATCGCGCGCTCGGCATCACGGTCGGGATAACCCAGGCTCATGCGCAGCATGAAACGGTCCAGCTGCGAGTCGGGCAGCGGATAGGTGCCGGCGAAGTCGAGCGGGTTCTGCGTCGCCACCACGAAGAATGGCGGGGTGAGCCGGTGGGTGGTGCCATCGACCGTCGCCTGCTCCTCGGCCATGGCCTCGAGAAGCGCGCTCTGCGTCTTCGGCATCGCGCGGTTGATTTCGTCGGCCAGCAGCAACTGGGTGAACAGCGGGCCCGGGTGGAACTTGAACTGCCCGGTTTCCCGTTCGTAGATGCCCACCCCGATGATGTCCGACGGCAACAGGTCCGACGTGAACTGCAGGCGCTGGAAGCCGAGTCCGAGCGTCGCCGCGAGCGCATGCGCCAGCGTCGTCTTGCCGACGCCGGGAAGATCCTCGATCAGCAAATGGCCACCAGCGAGGAGGCAGACGAACGCGAGTCGTACTTCGCGCCGCTTCCCAAGCACGACGGTGTTGACCTGCGCGATGGCGCGCGCGAGGGAATCACGCAGTTCGTGGGTGAGCGCGGATCTGGGTGATTCGGTCATGGTCAAATGGTGGGTGCGCGGCCTTTTCTTGCAAGGCAGCCCGAGTGTACCGGCAGGCCGGTGTCGCGCAACGCGGTCGCGGTCGCGATCACGGCAGGGTCATGCCTGCCGCGCGCAGCAGACGCGCGACGGCAATGAGCGGCAGTCCGATCAGCGCTGTGGGATCGCTGCTTTCAATCCGTTCGAACAGCGTGATGCCGAGACCCTCTGCCTTGAAACTGCCGGCGCAGTCGAGCGGGTTTTCCCGCGCCACGTAGCGCGCGATCTCGTCGTCCTTCAACGAACGGAAAACGACATGAGTGAGGTCGGTCGCGCTCTGTTCCCGGACGTGTCCACCATGGCAGCCGATCACGCACACCGCGGTATGGAATCGCACCACACGGCCGGAACTCGCGCGCAACTGCTCGCACGCTGCCGTCCCCGTTCCCGGCTTGCCCAGGATGCGTCCATCAACCTCCGCGACCTGATCGCTGCCGATCACCCATGCCGCCGGACATGCAGCCGACACGGCGCGTGCCTTCGCACGTGCGAGCCGCTCGGCGAGACCCAGTGGTGATTCCTCCGGTTCTCGCGTCTCGTCGACTGCAGGTGCGACAACGCGGAACCGTGTGGTCAGCCGGCCAAGGAGCTTGCGGCGATAGCGTGACGTCGACGCCAGTACCAGGTCCACTGCGGGCGAGTCCGTCATCGTGGCGGCCGTACCGTCTGTTCAAAGTCGGCCCGGACGTTTGCCAGGCGCGCGAGCTGCGCATTCAGGGACGTGCGGGTCGCGACGAGGGCGTCACGCGCCGAGGTGAGTTCACCGATCGATGCGTCTGCCGCGTGATCTTTCAGCCACAGGCGGTGAGCGAGCAGGTCGCGCAGCGCGTCCTGCACCTGAGGCTCGGCCGCGAGGGTTGCGCGCGCCGACAGCTGTTCGGAAGGAGAAAGGCTGGCCGCCAGCGCAGGGATTTCGCGCAGGCGGGCGCGGCACTCGAGCAGCTCGCGTTCCAGCGCATCGGCAAGGTCAAGGATCTCGGTCAGCACCTGACGCTTGTGGCGCAGCCAGCGTTCGCGCTGCCAGGCGCCGATCAGCAACAGCACCACGGCTGCGGCGAAGAGGATAAGAATGGTCACATCGGCCCCGTGCAATTGGAAAGCGCGCACATCGATCGCGCCAGGCGCTAGTCTGATTGGCTGGGACCCGAGGCGGCAAATCCAGGGGTTCCGGTTGACAGGGCAGGGGCGCGCACCTACCATCGCGCGCCCATGTCCTCAAGCCTGCCAGACCGCGTGGAAATCGCACGCCAAGTGCAGGCGCGACGTATCTATGACGGCGAGCTTCCGCTCGCGTCGATGCGTCGCTTGTGTGGCAGTCTCGCCTCCACAGAGGGCGTGGCGCGCTACAATGTCGAGTTCGGGAAGGATCGATTCGGTATTTCCTTCATTGCGTTGCGAGTCGAGGCGGAGCTTCCGCTGACGTGCCAGCGTACGCTGGACATCTTCGAGTACCCGGTATCGATCGACCAGCGTCTGGGCGTGATCGCCGCCGAGAGCGAGGAGTCGGGACTGCCGGAGGGTTACGAGCCGCTGCTTGCACCGGAGGGCGACCTCTCCATCGCGGAAGTGATCGAGGACGAGCTGATTCTGGCGTTGCCGGTGGTGCCCCTCAAACCGGGCGAGCCGCTGGAGTGGAATGACCCGTTGTCGGATGATGAGGTCGAGGAACCAAAGCCGAACCCGTTCGCGGTGTTGGGGCAGCTGAAAAAACACTAGGTCCACGGAGGACCGAGCCTCGCCGGATTGTTTCCGGTGCGGAGCCGTCGACGGGCAAGGTCCCGTCGCCGAGCCATCGGGCGGTCCGACAGGAAGTCGGGCGAGCCGACATCCAACAATTCACTGGAGAGCGTCATGGCTGTTGCCAAGAGTCGTACCACCCCGTCCCGCCGCGGCATGCGTCGCGCCCACGATTCGCTGACCGCGAAGCAGCTGTCGACCGACCCGACCTCGGGCGAGGTGCATATTCGCCACCACGTCACGAAAGACGGTTACTACCGCGGCAAGAAAGTCATCGAAACGAAGACCAAGGCGCGCGACGTCGAGTAAGGCGTCTGACGCACGATGCCCTCGTGCGTCGTGTGATCGCGGGCACTGTGCCGGCGATCGATGCGCCCAGGCGTGGCCAGCAAGGCTGAACGTGGCCGCGGCGTCCTTCAATGGCGAAGCGGGTGCTGTTCGACCGTGCTCCCGCCCATGACCGGGGAACGACCCTGATCTACTCACGCATCGCCGGCACCGGCAGTTACCTGCCGGAGAAAATCGTCACCAATGCCGACATGGAAAAACTCGTCGATACCACCGACGAGTGGATCTATTCGCGCACGGGCATCCGCCAGCGCCACATGGCCGCGCCGGGCGAAACCACCGGCGACCTCGCGTTCTACGCGGCGAACCATGCGCTCGACGCTGCGGGTGTCAAGGGTTCGGACATCGACCTGATCGTGCTCGGCACGACCACGCCCGACATCATCTTTCCATCCACCGCCTGCCTGCTGCAGCATCGCATCGGCGCGAATGGCTGTGCCGCGTTCGACGTGAACGCCGCGTGCTCGGGCTTCATGTACGCGCTCGGCGTCGCCGACCAGTTCATTCGCAGCGGTCAGTCCAAACGCGCGCTGGTCGTGGGTGCCGAAACGCTCACCCGCATGCTCGATTTCACCGACCGTTCGACCTGCGTGCTGTTCGGCGACGGCGCCGGCGCCGTGGTGCTGGAACCGTCGAGCGAGCCCGGCATCATCACGACGAAGCAGCATGCGGACGGCGCCTACAAGCATCTGCTGTACAACCCGGTCGGCGTGTCCGCCGGTTTTCGCGACGAACCGAACCATGGCGTGCGCGTGATGATGTCCGGCAGCGACGTGTTCAAGGTCGCGGTGAAGACGCTCGACCGCATCGTCGAGGAAACGCTCGAAGCGGCCGGCATGCACGAGTCGGATATCGACTGGCTGATTCCACACCAGGCAAACCTTCGCATCATCGAGGCGACGGCGAAACGTCTGAAGCTGTCGATGGACCGCGTGATCGTCACCGTCGATCGCCACGGCAATACGTCGTCCGGATCGGTGCCGCTGGCGCTCGATGAAGCAGTGCGCTCCGGCAAGATCCAGCGCGGGCAAACGTTGCTGCTGGAAGCGTTCGGTGGCGGATTCACCTGGTCGTCGGCGTTGCTGAAGTACTGAGCCGCGAAGAGACGCGATGGCGAGCGACGTTGCCCACATGGTCGGCGAGATCGCCAGAGGCGTCTTGCACGTGTTCTTGTGGAACGTCGTCCTGTTCAACCTCGGTCGGTTGCTCTTGCTGACCGCCACATTGGGGCGCTATCCGCGAGATCGATTGCTGCAAACGCATGCCAATCGCATCAGCGCTACGGGCGTCGTTTGCGTTGTTTTCGCGTGGAGTGCAGTCGCTGCGTACAACCACTGGCCGCGACATCTGGCCTGATCGGCGCGCACCCGCGCATTCCGGTCCGCAAGGAGAAATTTCGTGATCACATCTTCGGCGTCCCTGGGTTTTGTCTTTCCGGGTCAGGGCTCCCAATCGATCGGCATGCTCGCCGAACTCGCCGGGTTGCACCCCGTCGTGCGTGAAGTCTTCACCGAAGCCTCCGACGGCGCGGGAACCGACTTGTGGACGTTGTCGCAGGCCGGGCCGGAGGCGATGCTCAATCGCACCGAATTCACCCAACCCGCATTGCTCGCCGCCGGTGTCGCGGTCTGGCGTGCATGGCAGTCGGCGGGTGGTGCGATGCCGTCGCATCTGGCCGGCCACAGTCTTGGCGAATACACCGCTCTGGTCGCGGCGGGGGTGATTTCGCTGCACGACGCGGCGCACCTCGTGCGTATTCGCGGACAGGCGATGCAGGACGCGGCGCCTGAAGGCGTCGGCGCGATGGCAGCTGTGCTTGGCGCCGACGATGCGCTGGTCGAAGAGGTCTGCCGCGAAATCGCAGGGCCGCAGGTCGTTGCGCCGGCGAACTACAACTCGCCCGGGCAGATCGTGATCGGCGGGCACGTGCAAGCGGTCGACGCGGCACTCGCGATGCTGGCCGAGCGCGGGGTGCGCAAGACGGTGAAGCTGGCGGTGAGCGTTCCGTCGCACACGCCGTTGATGCGTGAAGCGGCGAACCGTGTCGGCGAGGCGATGAACGCCTACGCCTGGCATGCGCCGACGATTCCGGTCGTCCAGAATGTGGATGCGAGCGCGCACGCAAGCGTCGAGGCGATCCGCGATGCGCTGGTGCGCCAACTCTATCTTCCCGTGCAGTGGACGCGGTGTGTGCGGGCGCTTGGAGCAGCCGGCACGACGCGCATTGCCGAGTGCGGTCCCGGGAAGGTGCTCGCAGGACTGGTCAAGCGCATCGACAAATCGCTCGAGGGCCGTGCACTCGGCACCCCGGCCGAGTTCGATGCGGCGATCGCGGACTGGCGTTGACCGCAGCGGCGAATCCATGGCGGTTCGTGGGAACTGCGTCAACCGCGATGATCTTGTGGAGCACAAAGGCATCGTGGCTGAAGCCGCTCCCACAAACGGGAGGCGATGACGTGCGCGGAATGCATCATGTAAGGTTCGCGGCCTCGGATTCATGCGGAGTGACAGCTGATGAGCAAGCAACTGGAAGGCGAGATCGCGCTGGTAACCGGCGCAAGTCGCGGAATCGGCGCGGCGATCGCGGATGAACTCGCAGCGCTCGGCGCGAAGGTGATCGGCACAGCGACCACCGATGCGGGCGCGCAGGCAATCGGCGAGCGTCTGGCGCCGCATGGCGGAATCGGCCGTACGCTCGACGTCACCGACACCGCCGCGGTAGACGCACTGATCGACGCGACGACAAGGGAAAGCGGCGCCGTTTCCATCCTCGTCAACAATGCCGGCATCACGCGCGACCAGTTGTTGATGCGCATGAAGGAGGAGGACTGGCAGGTCATCCTCGACACCAACCTGACCTCGGTATTCCGCACCTCGAAAGCAGTTCTGCGCGGCATGATGAAGGCGCGCAAGGGACGCATCATCTCGATCGCATCGGTGATCGGCCTCACCGGAAACCCGGGCCAGGCGAACTACGCAGCGGCGAAGGCCGGGATCATTGCGTTCTCCAAATCGCTCGCGCGCGAAATCGGTTCGCGTGGCATCACGGTCAATGTGGTGGCGCCGGGTTTCATCGACACCGACATGACCCGCGCGCTGCCGGAGGAGCAGCGCAACGCACTGTTGGGTCAGATTGCACTGGGGCGGCTCGGCGCGGCCGACGACATCGCCAAGGCAGTCGCATTTCTGGCGTCGCCGGGCGCGTCCTACATCACCGGCGAGACATTGCACGTCAACGGCGGCATGTATATGGCGTGAGCGTCACGTCCGTGACGCACCTGGACGGCGCGCGACGTTCGCGACTGCCGGTTCGATTGGCACGGAGCGCTTCAAATTCAGCATCTTGCGTCGCCTACTTGCGGCACGTTGTGCGGCCCGTGGGGAAGCGGTCGACGGCTGGCGAGGTCACCTGCCTTCCTCTACAATGCCGCGTCTTGCACGGGTGCCTTGCCCACGCACTGCGCGCCGCGCCGCGGGTCGCACGAATTCCGATCGGAGGTCCTGAAACACATGAGCACTATCGAAGAGCGCGTCAAG
>NZ_JBDSWZ010000158.1:0-6178 GCF_039926425.1 Dokdonella sp. | reverse complement strand
ATCGCGAGCAGCGAAGTGCCGATCGGGCGACGGATGAAGGGGCCGGAGATGCTCATGCCAGACGGTGTTGCACCAGCGTGCGCCGCTCACCGCGCGCCTTGACCCAATCGGACAACCGCTCGAAGTACAGATAGATCACCGGTGTCGTATACAGCGTGATGAACTGGGACAACAGCAGGCCGCCGACGATCGCGACGCCGAGCGGCCGGCGCAGCTCGGAGCCGATGCCGGTGCCCAGCGCGAGGGGCAGCGCGCCGAGCAGCGCTGCGGCGGTGGTCATCATGATCGGACGGAAACGCAGCAGACAAGCGCGTCGGATCGCCTCGCGCGCCGGCAGGCCGCCGCGCTGCGCCTCGATCGCGAAGTCGATCATCATGATTGCGTTCTTCTTGACGATGCCGATGAGAAGCACGATACCGACGATGCCGTCGACCGACAGCGTCATGCCGCAGGCCATCAGTGCGAGCAGTGCGCCGACGCCCGCCGGCGGCAGTGTCGAGATGATCGTGATCGGGTGAATGTAGCTCTCGTACAACACGCCCAGCACGATGTAGATCACGATGATCGCGGACAGCAGCAACAGCACTTCATCGGTCAGGGACGCGGAGAACTCGGCGGCCTTGCCGACAAACTGGCCGCGCACCTGCAGCGGAAAGTTCAGCTGCGCTTCGACGCCGCGGATCGCGTCGACTGCGTCCGACAGCGAATGTCCCTTCGCGAGATTGAACGAGATCGTCACCGCCGGAAGCTGGTCCTGATGGCTGACGACCAGCGGCGCGTCGGTTTGTGTTGCGACCGCGAGCGCGGACAGCGGGATCGCGCCGCCGGCTCCGACGCCGATGCCGATGTTGCCCGCGCTGCCAATGCCGGAAGGCGTCGCGGAGTTGCTCGACGTCGCCTGGCCCAGCGTCGTTGCGTTGCTGCCGACGAGCGCGCCGTTGCCGTTGCCGCGCACGGTGAGCTGGTCGAGCAGCGCCTTGGTGGTGCGGAACTCCGGAGCGACTTCGAGCACGACGCGGTACTGGTTCAACTGCGTGAAGATGGTCGAGATCTGGCGCTGTCCGAACGCGTCGTAGAGCGTATCGTCGATGGTCTGCATCGGCACGCCGAGACGGCTCGCTTTTTCGCGATCGATTTCGAGCTTCAGCGCGTTGCCCTGGTTGGCGAGGTTGTTGTCGACGTCGGCGAGTTCGGGCCGCAGCCGCATTGCATCGGTCATCTGTGTCGCATAGCCGGCCAGCTCGGTCGCGTTCACTTCCGACAGCGAGTACTGGTATTCGGTCGGTGCGACACGGGTGTCGAGTGCGACGTCCTGCACGGGTTTGAGATACAGCGCCGCGCCGGCAATATGGGCCGCGGCGTCCTGCAGCGCGGGCACCACGACATCGAGTCCGCCACGCTCGCCGCGTGGTTTCAGCACGATGCCGAGCTGGCCCTGGTTCAACGTCGGATTGACCGCGCCCGCGCCGACGAACGCGGCGACGCCAGCCACGCCCGGAACCTTGCGCAGCGCTTCGGCGACTGCCTTCGTGCGATCTTCCATTGCCGGAAACGCGATGTTCTGGTCGGCCTGCACCACTCCGGTGATCAGGCCGGTGTCCTGCTCGGGCAGCAGGCCCTTCGGAATGATGATGTACAGCGCGATCGTCACGACCACGGTGATCGACGCGACGATGAGCATCAGCGGCTGCCGCGCGAACACCCAGTCGAGGCTGCGGCCATACTGATAGAGGATTCGCGACCAAAGGTCGCGCCTCGACCGTCCCTCGCCCGCATCGCGGGAGAGGGGTGGGGCGAGGGCGCTCTGGCCGGACGCAACATCCAGCGCATGATCGCCGGCGGGCAACGCGTCGGCCTTCAACAGGTACGCGCACATCATCGGCGTCAGCGTGAGTGAGATCAGCATCGACAACGTCACCGCGATCGTCAGCACCCAGGCGAACTCGTGGAACAGGCGGCCGGTGACGCCCGGCATCAGCAGCAGCGGAAGGAACACGGCGATCAGCGAGACGGTCAGCGACAGCACCGTGAAAGCGATCTCCTTCGCGCCGATCTCGGCGGCTTCCTTTGGCTGCTTGCCCTGCTCGATGTAGCGCACGATGTTCTCGATCATCACGATCGCATCGTCGACGACGAATCCGGTCGCGACCGCCAGCGCCATCAGCGACAGGTTGTCGAGCGAGAATCCGGCAAACGCCATCACCCCGAACGTGCCCATCAGCGACAGCGGAACCGCGACGCTCGGAATCACCGTGGCCCACAGCCGGCGCAGGAACACGAAGATCACGCCAATCACCAGCAGCACGGTGAGCCCCAGCGTGAACTCCACGTCCGCAACCGACGCCTTGATCGTCACCGTACGGTCGGAAAAGATGCTCAGGTGCACATCTGCAGGCAACAGCGCCTGCAGGCCCGGCAGCTGCGCGCGGATGTCCGCGACTGTCTGCACGATATTCGCCGACGGCTGGCGTCGCACATCGAGCAGGACTGCCGGTTTGCCGTTCGCCCACGCAGCGAGCTGGTCGTTCTCGACGCCGTCGACCACCGACGCGACGTCGGACAGGCGCACCGGTGCGTCGTTCTTGTAGCTGATGATCGTCGAACGATAGTCGTCGGCATCGGTCAGCTGGTCGTTGGTGCCGATGCTGAAACTCTGCACGGTTCCATTGAGGCTGCCCTTGGGCGCGTTGACATTCGCCTGGGTCAGCGAGCTGCGCACGTCCTCCATCGTCAGGCCGAGGTTCGACAGCTGTGCAGGATTCACCTGCACACGGACCGCAGGGCGCACATTGCCGGCAATGCTGACGAGTCCGACGCCGCCGATCTGCGACAGACGCTGTGCAAGCAGGCTGTCGGCGTAGTCGTTGACGTCGCGCAACGGCCGCGAGTCGGACGTCAGCATCAGCGTGAGGATCGGCGCGTCCGCCGGATTGACCTTGTTGTAGACCGGTGGATACGGAAGGTTCGACGGCAGCGTGCCGCGCGCGGCGTTGATCGCCGACTGCACGTCCTGGCCGGCGGCATCGATGTCGCGCTTCTTGTCGAACTCGATGATGATCGTGGAGAGCCCGGCGGAGCTGTCCGAACTCATCGTGACGACGCCGGAAATCTGCCCCAGCTGGCGCTCGAGCGGTGTGGTCACCAGCGACGCCATCGTCGATGCGCTTGCGCCCGGGTATTGCGTGCTGACGGTCAGGCTCGGCGAGTCGATGTCGGGCAGCGCGGCGACCGGCAGCGCGCGATAGCCGATCACGCCGAGCAGGAGCAGCGCCAGCATCAGCAGCGAGGTCGCAATCGGACGCTGGATGAAGATCGACGAGAAGCTCACGGAGCGATCCTGCAAGGGGTCTGGATGATGCGCGGAACGCTGCGCGCAGGCGTGGGGGGAGAAAACGCGATCAGTCGACTCGCCGGTGGAAGGAAATCCTCAGCGGACCAGCAGGTCTCCAAAGGTGTCATGCGCGCGTCGAACGCGTGTCGCCGAGGTCAACCGCCACGCCGACCACCGCCACGCTTTTTCGTTTCCGACTTGTCGCCGTCGCCCTTCAACTTGGCAAGGTCCGCCTCGCTGGGAGGCGGCGGCGTTTCGCCCGGAGCGAGCGCCTGCACCTTGGATCCCGGCTTGAGGCGGAACTGGCCTTCGGTGACGACGCGATCGCCGACTGCGACCTCGCCGGTCACGAGCACGCCGTCATCGCCCGCATCGCCTGCCGGCACGATCGGCTTCATCGCGACGGTGCTGTCGGCTTGCAGCGCGTAGACATAGCTGCCTTCGGGCCCGCGCTGCACCGCGGTCGATGGAACGACCAGACCGGCGGTCACTGTGCGCAAGGTCACGCGCACGTTGACGAACTGCCCTGGCCACAGCGCGTTCGTGGCGTTTGGAAATTCGCTCTTCATCTTGAAGGTGCCGGTGGTGCTGTCGATCTGGTTGTCGATCACTTTCAGCACGCCATCGGCGATCACGTGGGCATCGGTGCGATCGAGTGCGGCGACCACGAGGGGCGAGGTCGCCTGTCCGCTGCGAACCTGATCGAGGTTTTGCTCCGGCAGCGTGAAAATCACATTGAGCGGATGCACCTGGGTCAGCGTGACGATGCCGGTGCTGCTGTTGGCCTGGATCAGGTTGCCGACATCGGTCTGGCGGATGCCGGCCACGCCGGTAATCGGTGCCGTGATGCGCGTGTAACCGAGCTGTGTGCGTGCGCTCGCTGCGGCGGCTTCATCGGCGGCGACCAGCGCTTCCTGCTGGCGCACCGTCTGGCGCTGGTTTTCCAGATCCTGCCCGGAGACGAAGTTCTTCTTCATCAACTCGTCGTAGCGCCCAAGCGTGCTCTTCGACGCAGTCAACTGCGCGACGTCCTGCTTTTTCTTCGCCTCCGCCTGGTCCAGTGACGACTGGAACGTGCGTGGATCGATTTCGGCGATCAGCGCACCCTGCTTGATCTCTTCGCCCTCGGCAAAATGCAGGGCTTTGAGCTGGCCACTCACCTGCGCGTTGACGGTGACCGTGTTGAGCGCCTGGACCGTGCCGAGCGCTGTGAGGAACACGGGAACGTCTTTCTGCACCACCGGAACCACGGTCACCGGAACTGGTGCGGCGTCCGCACCGCCGCGCATGCCTGCACGACCTCCCGTCTCCTGCGCGGACCCGTGCATGACGCGCCAGCCAATCAGTCCGACGATCAGCAGGACCACGACCGCGAGGGCGATCTTCCAACGCGACATGATCCGATCCTTTTGCGAAATGAAGACGACTGCAGGCGCAATCGTGACGGCGACAAGGCTACCAGCCGTCGGGGCGCGCGGGCGCCTGTTCCGCGTAAATCCATCTTTACACGCTTTGTGGAGGAACCTGCTGGCGCCTTCGGTCGCACCTCCAAGCGTGTGCGCAGGGGCGAGCGGACGCCACCCTCAGTGCACGGGAGGTCGCACCAGCGTCGAACGGCTGCGTCGGGCATGATCCGCACACGCAAAAACGGCGCCGTGAAGCGCCGTTTTCAACCGCCGGGTTTTCGATTCAGAAACGTTCGACAGTGCCGAAACGCCGATCCTGTCAGGACGGGATCTGGTTCGTGTGGATGCGCAGCGTTCTTGAATGCTGGATCCGCTTCGGTGCCGGCGCGATCGCGACCGGCGTGGACGACACAATCGGACGAACAGGCACGTACGGCAGACCGCGTGACGGCAGCAGTCGGAAGATGGGAAGCAACAGGTTCGGCATCGCGGCACTCTCCTTGGAGTGGGCGAGACTAAGGACGGCGCGCTTGCGACTGACTGAATCCCACGCTTGGCAGACAGGCCGCATTCATCGGACGCGCAATCAGCAATTCGGCGCGGAGCGCTTCAGTTCGTCTGCGAGCACTGCCAGCAATTCGTCGGAGTTGACCGGCTTGTCGATGAAGCGGATGTTCGGCAGCGGCGGCAGGTCGTGCTCGATCTCCTCGCGACTTGCCGGTGCCGCAATCAGGATCAGCGGGCCGCGATAGTCCATCTCCAGCAACTTCGACGCGGTGAGCACGCCCGTCGTGAGATTCATCTGGCCGTCCATCAGCACGACGTCCGGGAGTCCGTCCGCATCGAGCGACTGCACCGCCACCGCGCCGTTTTCCGCCGCCGAGATCGTGTACCTGTGCGACTCGATGATGTCGCGCAGCAACACCATCTTGCTTTCGCGCTCCATCACGATCAGCACTCGCTCGCCGCGGCCGTGAGGAATGTCGCCGGCGCCAAGCAACTCTTCGTTGAGCCGCATCGGCAGATACAGCGAAAAGGTGGTTCCCTTGCCCGGCTCGCTCGCCAGCCGCAGGTAACCCTGGTGATTGGCGAGGATGCGCCGGCACGACAGCAAGCCCAAGCCTGTGCCCTTTTCCTTGGTGGTGAAGAACGGCTGGAACAGGCGGCTGCGCACATCCTCGGACATCCCCATGCCGGTGTCGCGGATCTGGATGCGCAAATAGCGACCGGGCGCACGCACATCGTCGCCCTCGAAAAAATCCTCGTCGAGCGAAAAGAGTTCCGCATCCATGCGCAGTTCGCCACCGTCGGGCATTGCCTGCGCGCCATTGAGGCACAGGTTCAACAGGCACTGCTGCAACTCGGTGTGGTTGCCCTCGATCTCCACTGACGCTTCGGGCGACGAGACGTGCAGCTCCACGTTGCGCCCGACGCTGCTGCG
>NZ_JBDSWZ010000157.1:0-4210 GCF_039926425.1 Dokdonella sp. | reverse complement strand
GGTCTGTTCCGCACACCGACGCTGCGCAACGTCGCGCTGCGCCGGACGTTCTTCCACAACGGGAAATTCCAATCCCTGCGCGACGTTGTCGCGTTCTACGTCACACGCGACATCACGCCGGAGCGCTGGTATTCAAAGGACAGCGCTGGCCGCGTCGAAGCGTACGACGACCTGCCGACCGAATACCGCGCGAACATCAATCGCGACCCCCCGTTTGAAGGTCAGGCACCGGGCATGAAGCCGCGGCTGGACGAGCGGGAGATCGACGACGTCATCGCATTTCTCGGCACGCTGACCGACGGTTACGTGAAGAAAAATCCGTACCGTGCCGAGCGGCGCGAGCGTGCAAACGCCGTCGCGCGCCACTAGCGGTCAGGAGCCTCGACCACGAACACCACGGAGACGATTCATTCCGTGCTGGACCACGAAAACCGACACGCACGCGACTCGCGCGGGCGTGCCGTCACTCCAGCTCGAAGCGCGCGAGGTCATCGACCGCGGCTTGCGCGCGACGGATGCTCGCGCCGGCCGCCGTATCGTCCAGCCAGCGGCCGATCCGGGCATGCGCCGGTTGCTGTGCCCAGCGATGAAGCACCCACGTCATCAGCAGCCCCAACGCGCCGATTCCGACGCCGCCGAAGACGAAGGCGGGCGCCGTGTCCAGCAGATTGCTGCCATCGCCCACGCTCGACAGCACCATCAGCAGCGGCACATAGAGGAACCACCACGGCAGCCCGAGCACCATGCCGCCAACAATGTAGGTTTGCCGTAGGCGGAGCAATTCGCGCTGGATCGCCACAACCGGCGAGGCGTAGTCGATGTGTGCAATGCGCACCTGCATCACTGCGCCGACGACGATGAGGCCGATGCAATAGGCATGCATCACCAGTCCGGCGACGAGGAGCGACGGCTCATGCCGATGCGCGACCCAGAACGGCGCGAACCACAACGCGCCGACCGCTCCGATCAGCATCTGGATCGCCTGGCCCCAGACCAGCGGGCGCAATCCGTGCCGCGCGCGCATCATTCGCCCATCCTTCAGCAGCGCGTGCTGAAGGACGTTCTGTTGTTCGAGCCGGCGATCCAGCGTGCGCCACGCGGTCTTCAATTCATCGAGTTCCATGATCGAGTCCATGTCAGGTTCCAGTCGGGTTGATGTCGTCACGGATGCGAAGCTTCAAGCGCGCGATCTTCGTCGAGACATTGGTTTCGCTGATGCCAAGGATGTCGGCGATCTCGCGCTGGCTTTTCTCGTCGAGGTACAGCAAAAGCAGTGCCCGATTGAATGGATCGAGCCGGGCGATGCAGCGATACAGCACGCGGAGGCCGTCGTCCGTTTCGCGCGCGCCGTCATCGTCATGTGTCGGTTCCACCCCGTCGTCGTCGATCGCGATGTGGCGGCTGCGATCATCAGGCCGTCGCGCGTGTGAAATCGCCACATTGAGCGCGATGCGGTACACCCAGGTCGAGAACGTGCGCGAGGGGTCCCATGCAGAAAAAGATTTCCATGCCTGCGTCAGGATTTCCTGGGCGAGGTCGCGCCGGTCCTCCGGCAGGCGGCTGTAGGTGTTGGCGACCTTGAGCACGATTCCGCGGTGCCGGTCGATCAGCATCTGGAAGCGTTCTCGTCGAAGGTCCGTCGTCATCTGCGCCTGCACCGTTGCCACCCGTGCCACTCCCGATCCGGTTTGTCGGGAAGGTGATTCGCACGGGCGCAAGAAATATCACAGCGGGAGAAACAGCAAGAGCCACGGAAAAAGATCGAAACACGAAGGACCCGAAGAAGATGAAGAAGGGTCAGGCGAAAGCTCTTGCGAAAAAAGACCTGGCTTCTCCCTTCGTGATCTTGATGTTTCAATCTCCCGCTTTTACTTCTGCCCTACACTCCAGCGCTATTCACATGCCGGGAGAGAGTACGGAATGAAGAACAAACGCGCGCTGGTCACCGGCGGAAGTGGCGACATCGGTGGCGCGATCGCCCGCGCGCTAGCGGGAGGGGGCTTTGACGTACTGGTGCACGCCAACTCGGGCATCGATCGCGCGCAGGCGGTGGTCGCGTCGATCCTTGCGCAGGGAGGCCGCGCAGATGCGATTGCGTTCGACCTCACCGACGGCGACGCGACGCGCACCGCGCTCGAGGCGCAGCTGGAAAGCGGGCCGCTCCAGGTGATCGTGCACAACGCCGGCATCCACGACGATGCGCCAATGGCCGGCATGCGCGAAGAACAGTGGCGACGGGTGATTGACGTGTCGCTGCACGGCTTCTTCCATGTGACGCAGCCATTGCTGCTGCCGATGGCGCGCACGCGCTGGGGGCGCATCGTGTCGATCTCGTCGGTGGCGGCAGCCCTCGGCAACCGCGGTCAGGTGAACTACGCGGCGGCGAAGTCCGCGCTGCACGGCGCCAGCAAATCGCTCGCGCGCGAGATGGCGTCGCGCAACATCACGGTGAACGTCGTCGCGCCCGGCGTCATTGCCGGACACATGGCGGACGCTTCGTTCGACGATGCGCAGGTCAAGGCAATCGTGCCGGCCGGCCGCGCGGGCACGCCCGACGAAGTAGCGTCGCTGGTGCGCTACCTGTGCTCCGACGGAGCCGGGTACATCAACGGCCAGGTGATCGGCGTCAACGGAGGCATGGGCTGAGGCGTCACGCCGCTCGCGAGAAGAGACCCGGTGGCGACGGGTCGGAGCAGGCTTCGGACATGCCGGTGTCCAGATCCGGGCATGCATCCAGCGCGCGTGCGCGGATCGTCGCGTCGAGCCGCTCCATCAGCACGACGTTCGCGCGCAGCCGCGCGACCAGTTGCTCGCGCGTCAGCACATCGTGCAGCCCCGCGTTCATCGCGACGAACCAGTCGAGATCGTTCTGGTTGAGCAACTGCGCGGGATTGCGTCCGCGGCTGCGCACATGCCAGTCGCGGAAGAATGCCTGCATCGAACGGTTGAGTTCTTGCGCGCGCTCGAACTCGCCGCGCAGTTCGCCGAGCAGTCCGATGTCCGCGAGGCGTTCCTGGAACACCAGCTGGCACAGCACGCCCCAGTAGTACGCGTAGTCCCAGATCACCTTGATCGGCATCACTTCGGCATCGCCGAACAACGGATATTGGCCGGTGTAGATGCTGAGCGTGTTCTCGTAGAACGACTGGAACATCTGCTGGTAGATGTGCGCGTACGGACCGAGCGGCTTGCCAGCACGGTCCAGCGCAACCATCTCGCAGATGTAGGTGTTGCCGATTGCGATGAAGTCGGTGCCGGGTGAATAGAACGGATCGAGAAACACGCCGGCGTCGCCAGTGATTGCCCAGCGATCGCCGGAGAACACTTGTTTGCAGCTGTGCGAGTAGTCGCGCAGGAATGCAAAATCCATCAGCTTGTCGCGCCGCGCGGCGCATTCGCGAGCGACGACCGGCTGATGCACCGAGAGCCACTCGAGTGCTTTGTCGAACGTGTTCATGGATTCCAGCGGATGCATCGCCGCATCGGCGACGATGCCGACCGAGTGCGCACCGGAACTGAGCGGAATCAGCCACACCCAATAGCCCGGGCCGACCATGTGGTTGGTCGAGCGCCAGCGCTCGGCGGGATTGCAGCGAGATTGCCAGTTGTGGTCGGCGCACCAGCCGTCGATCGTCAGGCGGTCGTCAATGCGGAACCACACCGCGTTGCCGTCGTGCGCGTTCGGAACGTCGAGTGCGAGCTTGCGCTTCAGCATGCCGGCGCGGCCACTGGCATCCACCAGCCAGCGCGAGCGCACGCTGCGCTCCGTGTTGCCGACTGACAATCGGACCTCATGGTCGCCACCGTCGGTGGCGAGATCGATGGCGCGCACCATCGCGTCGTCGACAAACGCAATACCTCGGCGCTGCGCTTCCTCACCGAGGAAATTCTCGAGGATGCCGCGGTCGATCTGATAGGTCGGCGTCGGCAGCACGTCGCTGACGCCAAGCTCGGTGACGTTTTCGAGGTCGCTGCGACCGTCGGAAAAGAAAAACCGGAAGCCGAACTTTCGGATGTGCGCGCTTTCCAGATGCTCGCCGAGGCCGAGCGTGTGACCAAGGTAATGCGCGCCGATCTCGACCGTCGATTCGCCGATCTTGTGCGCCCCTTCCGCGACCGGATGCGCGCGGCGCTCGATCACCCCGATCGACAGGTCCGCGAACCGTGCGCGCAACTGCAGCGCGAGCGTCAGCCCGGCAAGGCCGCCGCC
>NZ_JBDSWZ010000156.1:0-5973 GCF_039926425.1 Dokdonella sp. | reverse complement strand
GATATTGAACGCCTGCCCATGGCTGGCACGCCGCAGTTCCTGGATTTTCGTATCCAGCTCGGCGATCGGTTGTTCGAAATCGAGGAAGTTCGGGTTCATTCGCGGAAGTTCGCGGCCGCAAGGTGCGGCGCAAAGACGCGGAGTATACCGGCTCGTGCCACGTGCCGTGCGCCGGTGGGGCGAGGCGGCGACGGGGTTCAAGGTCGACGAGAGGTTTGAAATTGCTTGGGCTGGGAGCGAGCGCTGGGGCGCAGGTCGTCATTCGTCGTGCGCAGTGGAAACGTGGATCCACCAGCGACCGCGTCCTGTGTCGCGACGTCGCTACAACCCCTCGACCGGTGTCATCGAAGGAGCGGCGGGATCGAGCAGGTAAGTCCTGCAACGACGCCTTGCGCGATCAGGCACTCATTGTGTTGCGCTGCGTGCTAAAACGCTCGAGCGCCTGCTTCAGCTCATCGGTTCGATCGCGCATCAGCTTCAGTTTCACGCGCTGCGCAATCATCTTGACCTTGAGCGCTTCGCGCTTCTGCCACTCCCCGTCGGAGAGGGGCGACACGGGCGTGACATTCGCACCGGCGTGGGAGGCGGGCGGTGGCAGGTCGAGCGACGAGGTCAGGTCGCGCTGCGTGAACTTGGACATCATGCGTTCTTCCTCGGACATCGAAAGCAGTGGCCGCTTGCCCCTTTTCGGGCGGCCATCGCGGCACAGCGCCATGGAACGTGACTGGTCGCCAATGTGGCGAACCTTCGCGTCCAGATGTGTGATGACGGGCACAGGATCCGCGTCGGATCTTCCTTTTGACGGCGCGACCGGGCGAAACGGCGTGTCGGCCAGTGGAAGCGCGCGCGATGGCACTGCACTGCCATCCAGCGGCAGAGCGTCATGCCGAGCCGCGGATGCGGCTGGACTCGACGGTGTCTTTCTGGACAGATGCTGAATTCCCGTCGCGTCCACGTTGAAAAATTGAGATGGCGCAAATAATTTTTGCGCTGCGGACGCCATCCGGGTCCGCCGTGAGAACGCCAGACCTGGCGCTTCTTCATGTCCATGTTGCTTGAATTTGCGAGGATATGGCTATGAGGACAACCGTGGATTTTTCGCCCCTGTTTCGCACCGGCATCGGTTTCGATCGCGTGTTCGCGGCGCTCGACAGCGCAAGTCGTGGACAACCCCTGGACCACTGGCCGCCGTATGACATCGTTGCGACGGGTCACGAATCCTATCGGATCGTGATGGCCGTGGCCGGCTTCGAACGCGATGAGCTGATGCTCACCGATCGACCGAATCTTCTGGTCATCTCGGGAGCGAAGAAAGACCAAGCGTGCGAAGGCACGTTCCTTCACAAAGGCATTGCGGAGCGGGAATTCGAACGTCGTTTCGAGCTCGCCGATCATGTAAAAGTGGTCAACGCGTCGCTGTCGAACGGCCTGTTGACCATCGAGCTCCGACGCGACGTGCCAGACGCGCTGAGACCCCGACGCGTCGAGATTCAGAGTGAAGGTCCGTCGAATCAAAGCCAGGCTGCTCGTCAGATCGAATCGAAGGCTGCGTGACCTGCGCATCGCCCCGCGATCGGCGTCCCCTCCGATCGCGGGGCATCTGCCTTGAGAGGACATTTGGCGACGTTCCTGAGCCCTGCTTCCCACCATGAATGACGTCGCCAGCACCCAACCCGATTCAATACGCAACAAGCAGCGCGTGGGAATCGCGTTCGATATGGAATCGATGCGCCACGCCAGCCAGCAATCGTGGCTGGCAGTCCATCAGATGGCGAAAGCATTCACGCCGGGCCTGCTTGAGAGCGAGGCGGTGCGCATCGCGCGCGGCATTCTGAAGGACGTGGGCATGGAGAGGATCTGGCATCCGATCCAGGTGCGCTTCGGTGCGAACACGCTGAAGACGTTTCGGCAGAAGTCGGATCCCGGCGTGGTGCTCGGCGAGAACGACATCTATTTCATCGACATCGGTCCGGTGTTCCGTGGTCACGAAGGCGACGTGGGCGCCACGTTCACCACCGGTGACGATCCGGACCAACTGGCGTGTGCAGCGGCCGCAAAAACGTTGTTCGATGATGTGCGTGGGCGATGGTCGCGTGAGAGGTTGTCCGGCCCCGCGCTGTACGACTACGCCGAACGGCGCGCACGCGAGATGGGGTGGCGTCTGAACCTCGGCACGCAGGGGCACCGGGTCGGCGACTATCCGCACTCGATCCACCGCGGCGGAACGTTGGCCGCATTCGATTCGAAGCCTGACGAAGGCATCTGGGTCCTGGAAATCCAGATTGCGCATCCAGGCAAGCCGTTTGGCGCGTTTTACGAGGATGTATTGCTGTAAATCGCGTCCCGTCAATCACTGCCACCGTCTCCACCCCCGCCATCGCAGCTGTTGCCGCCATCCGACAAGCACGCGCCGTCCGAGGACGACTCCATGTGCGATGTCGAATAGGTGTTGTGCGATGGCGTGTCGGAACTCCAGTCGACTGCGCCGCCATCGTCTCCTGCGGTCGAGCGACCGGATCGTCGCCGACGTGAAGCAGGATCAGCCGCCCTCAGTCTGAAAAAAACAATCGCTCCGACGATGACGAGAGCGATCAAAGTCATTTCCATGACGAACTCCCCATCAGCCTCTATCGCAAGGTCGCACCGGGCTTCGTCTTCGAGCGGAGCCTGCGCGCGTTCATCCTCTCATGACACGGCGCGCCCCGAGAGGCGGACGTCTGCCGACGCCGCGGTCATGGAAACGAAGGCACGCCCACTTCCGTCCACGCGTACTTGCCGATCACATGCGAGGCGAGAATCGAATCCGGAGCGGGCGCACTCGCGAGCATCGATTGCACGCCGGCCGGCACGCGATAGAACAGGATCACGCGGCCGCTTTCGAAGACGACCCGCAACCGCAGCGTGAGCGCGTTGCAGGCAATGGTGCTGATAACGCCTGGACTCTTCATGTCGTGCAGCATGCGCTTGTAGCGCTGAACCGCATAGGGCTGATTCGCACGCGTCGTTCCGGATGATGGGCATTCCTTCCGGTTCCGCTACGGCACCTCGAATCCGTCTGCGAAGATCACGTCGCCGGACGCGACGACCATGCAGGCGGAGTACTCGGATGTGTCGCCGACGGGCGACGTTGCGATTGCGGTGATTGCATCGCCGATATCGGCGTCGAGGTCCGAGACGAACACACTGAAATAGGCGGAGCAATTGTCATTGGCGCAGACGCCGGTGTTGCTGACGGTGACAGCTTTCGATCCGATGAGGTGTTGCCCTTGGCCGTGTCCGGAAGCGTCGCATTCGCCGCCGGCGTAGAACTCGACGAGGTACGGCGCGTTGCGCACATGGGACGTCAGGTGGCCTTTGATCTGCAGCGGGCGATCGAGCGGATAGGCCCCCGGCGGTTTGAGCACCACGGAATCGAGGATCGGGTAATTCTGACTGGCGTTGGCCGCGCATCCTGTTTCCACGTCGCATGCCGGCAACGGCGAAAGATTGTTGCCGGTGACGCCGTTCACGCCGAGATCGATACCGATGCCCTCGTTGCCGACGATCGAATTGCCGGAAATCCTGTTGCGGCCGCCCGCATCGGTGAATACGCGCACGCCGTCGTCGCCATTGCCGCCGACCCGGTTGCTGGAGATCGTGTTGTCGTGCGCGGAGTTGTCGAGAAACACGCCCATGCGCCCATTGCCGCCCGACAGGAACGGCGGCGGCAGGGAGTATCCGATCGTGTTGTTGATGATCTGATTGTCATGCGAGACGGTGCCGGACAGCGCGATGCCGTCGCGTGAATTGTGTGCGATTCGGTTGCCGGCCACGCGCGATTCGCGCGCGGTGATACGCAAGCCGTCCTGGTTGGGCAGCGCGGACAGGCCGTCCTTGTCGAGGCCGATCATGTTGCGGATCACGTCGGTCGAGTAATTGCTCGCGCCGGTGACGAGAATCCCCGATTCGTTGCTGTTGCCGATCAGGTTGATGTCCGAGGTTGCTGCACCCCCGATCGAGCTGCGGCCTTCGCCGGCGACCGTGATTGCATTGTTGTTGGCGCGCAGCGTGATGCCGGTGGTTCCGATCTCGCCGCCGAACTGATTGCCGCGCACGCGGTGGTCCACGCCATAGGCGAGCAGGATCGCGGTATCGAACCGCTCGAACGCCAGGCCCGACACGTCAATGCTTTCCGCGTTGGTACCGAGTTGCGGGCCGGTGAGGATCGCCACCCCGTTAGTGTTGGAACCATCCAGCAGGATGCACGGCTTTGCGTTCCAGAGAAATTCGCCGGTGTTGCGCAGGCTGCCCGGCTGGCTGTAGCCGTCGATGCGCAGCCGATCGTTGACGCTCAGCGCGCCTGCGAGCGTGATGCGGTGCGGGCAGTTGCCCGGGATGTTGAAGCGGATCACGTTGTCGGCTGCATCCTGGTTGGCGAGCGTGATGGCTGCAGCAAGCGACCCGGCCCCGCTCGGACTTGCAGTGGTCACCGTGTAGATTCCGGTGCCGTCCACTGGACTCTCCGCTGCGCCACGGTCGACGCGCGGACCGATCACCCGGTCGGTGCCGTGGACATCGAGTTCGGAGAGGCCGCCGGGCACGTTGCTCGTGCCGGAGTTGACCATCGCCGAGCCGGCGTTGGGAACGAACTGCGCATCCAGATTGGCCGCGGCGCTGGTGTTGTCCAGATTCAGCAATGTCGAGCCGCCGGACTGGTTCTCGATTCCGTCGAAGCGGCTGTTGACGATCGAGAGCAACCCTTCGTTGTGGATGTCGTCGCCCGCGCGCTGGAAAATGCTGTTGTAGATGCGCGTGAGCGGCAGGTTGGCGCAGCAGTTTTCGATTGCAGTGATGCCGTTGACGACAGTCGTGTTGACCATGGTCAGTGACGAACCCTGATAGTCGTCGTCCGTCGCAAGATAAACCGCAACCGATGCGTCGCTGAAGGACCGGTACGGCTGCCCATTGGCAAACACGCTGTCGCGAATGTCAACGTCGTGGCACAGCGAGGTCGAGATGAACGTCGCGTTGTTCACCAGCACGCGGTCGAGCTCGAAGGAACGGTCGGCACTCGCGCAGTGCGCCAACGCCATGTCCTGTACATACAGATCGACGCCGTCGAAGGCGACATCGGCGAGACGAACGCTGCCGGTGATCGTTGCGAATACCACGTGTTTCGACGACGCACTGGTGAATCGGGTGGTGCCGGTTTGCGCCGAACAGTCGCTGTTGTAGCCGCCGACCAGCGTGAGTCGTCCGGGTGCGACAATCGACTCGAACTCGGGCTCGTAGCGTACGTCGCTTCCGAGCGGGTAAACGCCCGCTGCCATGCGCACCAGACTGTCGTCATTGTCGATCTCGGCGGAGTCGAGGATGGTCTGCAGTTCGGACACGCTGTTGGCGCAGTAGCTGGCTGCGTGTGCAGGGACCACTGCGGTGGTTGTCAGAAGAACAATCGCGAGGAGGAAACGCCACATGGTCGTCGGCCGGTCAGGGGGGTCATCCGGTTTCACGCAAGAGAGCGACGAACGGGGCCACATCCATCGCGCGCGAGCGTGTTCGCGCGTTCGCCATGGCATAGTCCTGCGCATGCATGTTCATCGATTCGCGTGCGTCGCCGTGGGACTGGGCTCAACCCTCGCAACCGCAGGGACCAGCGATCGGCTGCCCGGGCAAGGGCTCGATGTCGTTCGCTACGAGCTCTCACTGACGCCAGACATGCGTGGCGCTGAGGTGTCCGGGGTCGAGTCGATCGTCGTTCGCAGTCTCGAAAAGGATCTGCGGCGAATCGTCTTTTCGCCGAATGCGCTGATCGTCGATCGCGCCAGCATCGATGGCCAAACCGTCCATGTGCAGCGCGGTGCGACCGGCGTCCAGTTCGATCTGCCGACGGTGTTGCGTCGAGGGCAGAGTGCGGTGCTGCGCATCAGCTACCACGGCGCGCCGGCGCGCGGCGTGGTGCGCAGCCCGACCGGGGTCTACACGAGCTACTTC
>NZ_JBDSWZ010000155.1:0-3733 GCF_039926425.1 Dokdonella sp. | reverse complement strand
CGGCGTCGGCTGGGCGTGGCTTCTGCTCAGTGAAATGCCGACGCCCACGATGATCATCGCCGGCACGCTGATCCTCGGAAGTGTGATCCTCAGTCAGCAAAAGCCCGCGAATCGTTAGTCGGGAATCAATGGAAAGTCAGGCGCCAATCAACCCCGCGGTTCTTTCCCCTGCGAAGCGGGGGAAGGCGGCGAAGCCGGAAGGGGGCGCTCTTGATCTTGATCGTGCGCTCCCACGAAAAGCGCCCCCTTCCACCCTGCCGGGCACCTTCCCCCGCTGCGCGGGGGAAGGAATAGCAATCGTTGCCGAATTCCGAATTCCGAATTCCGAATCTCGACTCTCGAATCCCGAGCTCAGCGGTTGGTCAGCTGGATTTCGATGCGCCGATTGCGCGCGAGTGCGTCCGGCGTGTCACCGCGGTCCAGTGGCTGGAATTGCCCGAAGCCGTTGGCCGACAGGCGATGCGCGGGGATGCCCTGCACGACGAGGTATTTGACGATCGCGACCGCGCGCGCGGTGGACAACTCCCAGTTCGACGGGAACTGTGCGGTGTGGATCGGCACGCGGTCTGTGTGGCCGTCGATGCGCAGAACCCAGTCGATGCCGGAAGGAATTTCCGAAGCCACTTCCGCCACCGATTGCGCAAGCACCGAGAGCCGTTCCTGCGCGGCGGGTGCAAGGTCGGCCGATCCGGAATCAAACAGCACATCGGTCGGCACCACGAAGCGATCGCCAACCACGCGCACATCGGTGCGATCGCCGAGCGCTGCGCGAAGGCGCCCGAAGAATTCCGAGCGGTAGCGTTCGAGTTCGCCGACGCGATTGGCGAGCGCGACGTTGAGCTGGCTGCCGAGGTCGGCGATCTTTGCGTCCTTCGCCTTCACGCTCTTGTCGGCGATGTCGAGCGCCGCCTGGATTTTCGCAAGCTGCTCGTTGAGCGCGGCGAGCTGGCGGTTGAGCAATTCCGTCTGCGCCGACGCTGCCGACGTCAGCGCGGTCTGCTTGACCATGTCGTCTTTCCAGGTGTCCAGTTGCGCCGCAAGTGTCGCCACCTGTGCCTCGAGTTGCTGCTTGAGCTGGCTCAGCGCGGAGATGTCGGCGGTGAGCGTCGCCGCTTCGGCCGTCGCGGCATCGAGTGAGGTCCTGAGGTGATCGCGCTCGCCGATCGTCTGCCCAAGTGACACGCCGACCTCCTTCACGCGCGCGTCGAGCGCGTGCTTGCCGTCTTCGGCAAGCGACAGGCTTTTGGCGAGTTCGGCGACCTTCGTATTGAGCGCGTCCAGCGCGCGATTCTTGCCGGCGAGCGAGTCGGACAGCACAAACTGGCCGATCGCGAAGATCAACAAAACGAAGATTATCACCATGATCAGCGAGGTCAGCGCATCGACGAATCCGGGCCAGATGTCGAAGGTTCGCCGGCGACGAAGCTGGCTCACCGGCGCGGCTCGCGCTCGGCGGTCATCGGTGCCGGAGCGGGCGGGCGCGCCGGCTTCGCATCGAGCGCCGCGGCAATCGTGCGCGACATCAGGCGCAGTTCGCTGCGCAACTCGTCGGAAAAGTGCGCAGCCGGCTGTGATTGTCCCTGTGCGGCCAACTGGCGCAGCACGTTCTTCAATTCGTCCTGTACCGCCGATGCGTCCTGGCGTTCGCGGGCGTCCCGCGCGAGCAGGTCCGTCAGTCGTCCGAGCTGCGCACCGAATTCACCGAGCTGTTCGCTGCCACCGCGACGTTCGCGATCGCTCTCGACGATGGCGCGCTGCATCCGGTCGAGTCCATCGGCAGTCTGTTCGAGCAGCGCCTGCACGTACGCGGGAACCGATGCATCGCTCTCGATCGCCGAACCCGAAGCCAGCCGAGTCATGCCGGACAACCATTCCTCGAGTTCGTTGTAGAAGCGGTTCTGCGCGTGGCCAGCCTGCAGGTCGAGGAAGCCGATCACCAGCGAACTGGCGAGACCGAAGAGCGAGGTCGAGAAACTCGTCGACATTCCGCTGAGCGGCTGTTTGAGGTTTTCCTTCAGCGCACCAAACATGGTCACCGCATCGTTGCCGACGTTGAGCGTGCCAATGATGTCGGCCACCGAGCGAATCGTGACGAGCAGCCCCCAGAAGGTGCCGAGCAGGCCGAGGAAGATCGCGAGGCCGATGAGGTAACGCGACAGGTCGCGCGATTCCTCCAGCCGCGACTGCACGCTGTCCAGGATCGTGCGCATCGACGGTGCCGACAACGCGGCGCGGCCGCGCTCGCGACCATCGAGCATGCGTGCCATTGGCGCCAGCAGATGCGGTCGGCCGACCGGTTTCTGATCCGGATTCGAGCGGCGGAATGCGTCGATCCATGCGACCTCTCGCCGGAGCATCAACACCTGGCGCAGGTTGACGATCACGCCCGCTGCGAGCACCGCGAGGATGACTCCGTTGAAAAACGGGTTGGCCACGAAGATCTGGGCGAGGCGTGGCGCGAGTATTGCGCCGAGCGCTGCAACAGCGACGAGGAAGGCGATCATCCAGGGCAGGACGCGTTGTGGTGGGCTCATGGCGGACTCGTGGGAGAATTTGGTGTTGGATGCATCAGGCATCGGACTGGTTGCGTGCGGCGATGGTTCCGGGTGGCGCGCGTGACTCGCCTCATCGAAACGGCCGGCCACGTCAGCGCGTCCAGCCTGTCGGCGTGGCGCCGGCCCCCGGATACGCGCCCACGGCTCATCGTCGCGGCTTCGCGCGATGCGTCGGTGTCGCCGTCCACGGATCGTCGGGCCACGGGTGCTTCGGATAGCGTCCCTTCAATTCCTTCCTCACGTCCGGGTAGGTGCGCTCCCAGAAACTGCGCAGATCCTGCGTCACCTGCACTGGCTTTCCGCCCGGTGACAGCAGGTGCAGAGTCAGCGCAATGCGTCCGTTGGCGATGCGTGGCGTGTCGGCGAGGCCGAACAACTCCTGCAGCTTCACCGCAAGCACCGGCGGCGCGTCGCTGGCGTACGCGATGCGCCGTTCCATCCCGCTCGGCACCGTGATCGCGACCGGCGCCTGCTCGTCGAGCGCACGGCGCATCGCGAAGTCGAGCTGCGCGGAGAGGGCCGTGGACAACTCATCGGGTTGCAACGCATCCAGTCGCCGCTTGTTCGCGAGGAATGGAGCGAGCCAGTCCTCAAGCGTGGCGAGTAACGCCGCGTCGGAGAAATCCGGCAGCGCAAGATCGGGGCACCAGCTGCGCAGCGACTGCACGCGCAAGCGCAGCTCGCGCGCATGCGCACTCCACGGCAACGCGTCGAGGCCGAGGTCGCGCACTGCTGTGATCAACGCCGGCACCGCGTCCTCCGGGCGCGCCGGCACCGCGCGACGGTCCAGCACGATCGCATCGAAGCGACGTTCCTCGAACGCGTCGACACCCCGCGTATCGCGATTCCAGCGAACACTGCGCGAGCGCGTGAAGCGTCCGGCGAAATCGCGTTCGAGCACGTCCGGATCGAACGGTGCCGCCGCAAGGATCAGGCTGTCGCGTTCGTCATAGCGCAGGTCGACGATTGCAAGCCAAGGCTCGCCGAACAACCGGCTTTCGTCGAGCAAGCGTGCGCCGCGTCCGCTCGCGAGCTGGTAGCGGCGCGGATTGTTTGGATCCTGCCGCGCGATGCGATCGGGAAATGCGTGGACGAGAAGATCGCCCACCGATGTCGACGAATCCCCTGTAGGAGCGGCTTCGGCCGCGATGCTCCTGGTATCCGACGCATCGCGGCCG
>NZ_JBDSWZ010000154.1:0-9943 GCF_039926425.1 Dokdonella sp. | reverse complement strand
TCCACGCGCGTCGTCGCGACCGGTGCATTCTTTTGCAGCGCAGGCGGCCGTTCGGGCGTCTCCGTGGCGCGTGCGCTCGGCGGCGCAGCCACGGGAATTGGAGAGACGGTCGGACGCGCGGGCGTAGCCGGAGCCGGCTCCGCAGGCGGCAGCACGACACGAGCGGGCAACGACTCAACCGGAGGCTTCGCAGGAATCGGCTGTTCAAACCGCGGCGGCGCTGGCGGCGCGCCAGTCGGAGTTGGAGTCGGAGTCGGAGTCGGAGTCGGAGTCGGAGTCGGAGTCGGAGTCGGAGTCGGAGTAGCGACCGCAGGAGGCGGAGCAGGGTTCATCGCCCGCGGAGTGACGGGCTGTGGTGCGGTCGCGGGCGTGACGACGACCGGTACCACGCGACGCGAAACGGTCGTCGGCGCGTCGGTGGGCGATTGGGTCGGTACTGGCGCCGGCGCCGGTGCAGGTGAAGGTGCAGATGAAGATGAAGATGAAGATGAAGGTGAAGGTGAAGGTGACGGTGACGGTGACGGTGCAGGTGACGGTGAAGGTGCCGGAGTAGACACCGAATTCATTCCTTCCCCTGCGTAGCGGGGGAAGGTGCCCGCAGGGCGGAAGGGGGCGCTTTTGGTCGAACCGGAGTCCGGCGCACGAGGCACGCTGGAGTCCGGGGTCGACGGCGGCGCGACGACGGACGCTTCCGCGACGATCACATCGACACGTCGAGGAGTGACCGCGGATTGCGCGGCGTCGGGACGCGCGTTCGACGCCTGAGCTGGAGGCTGAGTCGGAGGCTGAGCCGGCGTCGGCGTCGGCGTGGAAGTCTGCCGCTCCGCGTCGACGTCAGTTCGCACCGGCTGCATCTGAGCCTTGGCGGCATCTGGCCGGGAAGGCGAGAGCAGCGTGCCTTGAGACGGCGCGACGCTTTCGGCATCACCGCCCAGATCAGCAACGTCGGACGATTTCGGTGGCGCAGGCTTTCGCGCACGGGGCGCGCGCGGCTTCGGCGCGGGCATCGCGCCATCGGTGGCGATGGACGGAGCGTCGTCTGCCGACGGACGTGCGACCGCGGTGCGACGTCTCGTCGGTTTCACCGGCAAAGCTGCATCGTCGGGAGGCGCCGCATCGCCGGTCGTCACCCGTGGCTTGCGCTTGCGTGGCGTCTTCGGTGGTTCGCTGTCTTCCATGGCGCAAGTTTAGCCCGCAATGCGCAGCTCGAAACCACGGTCTATCCTCGCATCATCGCAATGTGCGCTCCGGCGCACGACCCAAACCGGAGTTCCAATGGAAAAGTGGCTGCCTTCACGCTATCTCGCATTCGTCGCGAGCGTGGTGGTTCTGATTCTTGCGGTGCTCGCGTGGCAGGACGGTCGGACGGCCAAGGCTGTTGCGATCGTGAGCGCGGTGCTCGTCGTGATCGGCATCGCCGACCTGGCGCAGTCGCGTTCGACCTTGCGCAGGAACTATCCGCTGTTGTGCCACGTGCGCTTCTTTTTCGAGATGGTGCGGCCGATGCTGCGCCAGTACGTGGTGGAATCGGACAACGAGGAAGCGCCGTTCTCGCATCTGCAACGCGCCGTCGTGAAACAACGGTCGAAGGACGTACTCGACCTGCGACCGTTCGGCACCGAGATCAACGTGTATGAGGAGCGCTACGAATGGCTCAATCATTCGATGCGGCCCAGCCTCGTCGACAGTCACGATTTCCGCATCGACGTCGGCGGCGTGGAGTGCACGCAGCCGTATTCGGCGAGCGTGTTCAACATTTCAGCGATGAGCTTCGGCTCGATTTCGCCAAACGCGATCCGTGCACTCAACGAAGGCGCGCGTCGCGGCGGCTTTTATCACGACACCGGTGAGGGATCGCTGTCGGACTACCACCGCGAAAATGGCGGCGACATCGTGTGGGAGTTGGGCTCCGGCTACTTCGGTGCATGCGAGCGCGCCGGCGTGTTCAGCGAACCGCGCTTCGTTGAAAAAGCACGCCTCGCACAGGTCAAGATGATCGAAGTGAAACTGTCTCAGGGCGCGAAGCCCGGCCACGGCGGCGTGCTGCCGGCACCGAAAGTCAGCGCCGAGATCGCGGCGACGCGCGGCGTGCCGATGGGTGAAGACTGCGTGTCGCCATCGCGCCATTCCGCGTTCGACACGCCGGAAGAATTACTGCGATTCATCGCGCGCATGCGTGAACTCTCCGGCGGCAAGCCGACCGGATTCAAGCTCGCAATTGGCCATCCGTGGGAGTGGTTCGGCATCGCGAAGGCAATGACGACCACTGGAATCCTGCCCGATTTCATCGTCGTCGACGGTGGCGAAGGCGGCACCGGCGCGGCACCGCTGGAATTCACCGACCATGTGGGCACGCCACTGCGCGAAGCCCTGATGCTGGTGCACAACACGCTGGTCGGGCTGAATCTGCGCGATCGCATCCGCATTGGCGCCAGCGGCAAGGTGATCACCGCGGTCGACATTGCGCGCACGCTGGCGATCGGCGCGGACTGGTGCAACGCCGCGCGCGGTTTCATGTTCGCACTCGGCTGCATCCAGTCACAGAGCTGCCACACCGATCGCTGCCCCACCGGCATCGCGACGCAGGACGCGCGCCGCTGGACCCGTCTCGATGTGCCGGATAAGGCGACCCGTGTCGCAAACTTCCACGCCAACACGCTGCGCGCGTTGAAGGAGCTGATCCAGGCCGCGGGTCTCGATCATCCGAGCGAATTCGGCCCCGAACACGTGATCCGCCGCGTGTCGTCGCACGACGTGCGTTCGCTCGCGACGCTCTATCGGTTCCTCGAACCGGGTGAGCTGCTTGCCGGCATCCCGGAACACATCGTGTTCCAGCGTTTCTGGGCAGCGTCACGCGCCGACACGTTTGCTGCACCGGCGGAACTCATCGCGCGCCGGGCGACGAAGTTGCGTTGAGGGGTTTGCCGCTTGGCACGCGCGATAGGTCGACCCGCTGTCCGACGGTTCGCAGCGTAGGGATTTCACGGTCGGATTGTCCGCCGGTTTGCGCCCCAGTACCGCGCTCGACGCCGATGAGCCAGGTCACTTGAAACGCTGGTTCGTGATACAGCGTCAAAACGTGTGGCTATGCCACAAGAGTGAACCCATGTTCAGAACACCAGGAACGCAGCGCCGCTTCCGTGGCTTGCTGCTCGTAATCATGCCATGCGGCGAGTTCGCCGTTTCGCGCAAGCATTGACTTGAATCGCGCGTACGCACCACGTTTGCGAAAATAATCCAACGTGGCGTCGTGTTCGCCGGGAAGGCGCTCTGCGACGAAGCGCAGGGCAAGAGATCGACCGAGATCGAGTTCGCTCCTGCGCGGAACCGCGACATACAGACTCTCGTCGCCGACATCATCCGGCGTGTCCTCGTCGGCTCCATCGCCGCACCAGTGGTGCGTCCCCATCTCCCTGCTGATATAGACCTCGCACTCACCCGCACCGGCGTCGCCCGCGCTGACCCATTCATACGCCAACAGCAATTCGGCGAGACTGACGGAGCTATTCATTGACGGCCCTCGACGCGTTCTCGTTGTAACGCGTGACGATGCCTCGTCCGCATGCGTGACCATGTCGCTGCCACGAGGCTGTGCGGCCCAATGCAGTCGGGCAACGTTGCTCGCCGCGCGCTTCGCGGGCTCGCTTGAGGTGATCGTTATGCATCGCCTTGAGGTGCGCGCGCGAGCTCACGTTCGACAGCGTGCCAATCAAGGGCTCGATCGATGTGCGGCCATTCACGGGTAAACTGGAAAACGCGGCCGAGATCTCTTGCCCACGCGCCGCCTACGAAGCCAAGCAGAAGATGGGAAACGAGGTCGCCGTTGAAATATGCGTCGAGTACCACGAACGCTGCTACGGTGAGATTCGCAGCCCAATACCACGCTGGTTGACGCGCAAACGCCTCGACAATCGTCGGCGCTCGTCCGCGAAGTCGGGACCAGTACCTGAGAAGTGCCAGGCCGCGCCGATTGATCCGGTCTTTATGCATGAAACCTGAGCTCAACGGTGGCGAAGTCGGTCGCCTTGAACGAACGGGCAGGCATCACTGTTCTTCATGCGAATAGACAATGAACCCCGAATGGGTCGCAACCTTGTCGTAAAGCGCGCGGCCCGCATCATTGGTGACCTGCGTTTGCCAGTAAACCCGCTTTGCGCCAGCGAGTTTCGCTTGTTCGTAAACAGATTCAATGAGTCTTCGGCCGATTCCTTGGCCCCTCACCGCAGGATCAGTGAAAAGGTCCTGCAGATAGCACACACACTCGATCTTGGTTGTGCTGCGATGAAACAGGTAGTGCGTGAGCCCGACCAGACCCCCATCGCACTCTGCCACCAATGCGAAAACCGGCTCTGTCGGATCAAGAAAGCGACGCCACGTGCTCTGCGTGATGTCCGGTGAGAGCGCCTTGTCGCCGTGGCGCCCGTAAAACGCGTTGTAGCCATTCCATAGAGGCCGCCAGGACTCAAGATCCATTTCGCGAATCGGCCGAATCAGCACGTCGATTTTCCCTGGAATTTGTGGCGAGAAGCCCGAGAGGCGGAGCCCATCGAGGCCGCAGGCCGCGATCTTCCTCGCAAGAAGCGAGAGGATCAAGGGAGACGACGATGGCCGCAATGATTCGTTGCAGGCCACCAACGACATTACCGGAGCGTCCAACTCGTTGGGTCGACGTTGCATCAAATTCGCTGAGCAGAATGCACTTGGCGATTGACTGCTCTCTTTCCGCGTTCCGAGATTTGCAGGGGAGTGACCGGCTTGGGACAGTCGTTGACCACCTCGATACAAGCCAGGCTCTGGTCAGTGAACATGCCCCGATCTTGTATGCCTTAACTTCCTATGCCGTGGCAATCCGCCGATGCGCGACGCCTCGTCGGAAACCATCGGAAAATCTCCCAGCAAGTCGGCTTGACCGCATTGTCAGCCCGCATCGACCGGCGGCACATGCTGCAACCACGGCCGGATCACAGCGACGAGCGGCTTCCGCGCCTGAGCAAAGGACTCTGCCGTGGGCAAATTCACGACCGCGCGATCCGGCCCGAGCCATTTGAGAATTGCGTGTGGGTCTTCAATGGCTCCAACAGGAATCGATTGCTTTTTTGCACCCAGATGCAGAATCAGCTGAAGAGGCGGTTTTCCGTTCAGTCGCATGGTTGCGAAATGCTCGGACGTATGAAAGCTTGGAGAATTCCACTTGATCTCCTCGCCAATTGCCGGGCTGATGCCAAGAATCAATGCGCGTAGCGCCTGGATATCAGGTACGAGCGGATGATCCAGATTGCCGATCAACTCATCGATTGCGGAAGAACTCTTGCGCGCCACGTTTTCTCCTGTTCCCTGACGCTGGAATTGGGCGTCGTCGTCGCCGTCCGCCTCGAATCAATCATCAGCCCGCAGCTTACGCGCGTTGGGAGACGTCGCGGGCGAAAGAATCGCCCAGCTCGGCGATGCGGCCAGGCATGTCCGGCCCGAGTTCGAGTGTGTCGTTGCGGTGACTGGACCTGCTTGCTCATATGCACACATCTCCCTCGTTCCTCAGCTCCTTGAGGGATGAGGCCGCAGCGTGGATTGTTCTTCACGCATCACTGCAAGTAAGGGCCTTTAACCTCACCCCAGCCCCACTTCGGCATCGGCGCATGTGCATCAACTGTGGCGCCAGACTTGGAGTTGAGAACGGCAAGCCTTGAGCCCCATTCAAGATAGCCGACCAAGGCCGACCGGAACTCTGGGTCTTCAGGCATCTGCAGTTCATCGGCCGTGTCAAGAAGAAGGGCGACCCATTGTCGCCGTTGGGCTTGCTCAAGATGTCGATTCAGGTGCTGCTGGATCATGTGCGCGTGGCCGCCATGGATCGCGGAATATTCGGTCGGGCCGCCGAGGACTTCAGCCAGGAATACCGCGACGTGTTGTGGATGCTCATCGCTCATGTGGGCAAAGATGGGAGCAAGGATCGCATCGTCTCGCACACGCTCATAGAACCGCGTGGTCAAGCGATTCAGTGCTTCGATACCACCGAGCCATTCGTAAAGCGTTGGGACGGGCTGGTTCATGTGGGGGAGGCTCTCTGCGGACGAACGCTTGAGTTAACGCACCGCGCGGGGCGCCGGATTTTCGCGACCACCTTCAACGGTCGCGTTGGATGAATTGTTAGGTCGCATTGGCTTGCACCTCAACTTGGACATCAAGATCTCGGATGTTGTCCGGGACATCGGCGAACCCGGCGTACTCGAGCATAAGCTCGTGATGCTCAACGAAGGCCAGATAGCTACCCAACATTTCGCCCACACGACCAAGAACCATTGGTTCATGAAGCACGATGCGCGTACTCGGCAGGTGATGATGGCGAACGGTCAGGCAGTAGCCGACACCGGAGTAGTCGTAGCTGACGAACTCCGCGTCACGAACGACGGCATTGACCAGGGCCTCTCCTAGTATCTCAGCGCCAAGCAACATGAGCGCTTCAATCTCGAAGGAACGAAAGTGGTCCATATGAAACCCAACGCTTGGGTTAATGCGCCGCTTAAGACGCTGGATTTCGCGGCGACCCTCAACGGTCGCGTTGAACGAACAGTTGGGCGTCGAACAGGCAGTGCTTGCAGTTGGGGCACTTGTTTGCCGCTATTGCGGTGCGCCACGTGAGCAAGCTGAGTGATTTGCCGCAAGCGTTGCACCCCGGGGCAAAGCGAGCAAAGAAAGCGCGCAACCATAAGAACCAAATGAGCACAACGATGGTTTCAAACAAGGAAATAGACGCGAGCACGACGAGGTTTGGAGACGGCCGCGTTTTGACATATGCAATCATGCCAATGAGTGCGGAAACCAGAACAATGTTGACTGGAATACTCGAAAGCATAAACGCGCGTTTGAAACGCGCGTGTGCTGTGCGCGCTTGAAGGGAGAAATCTGATCTTTCCATCGAGGCCTAACGATGAGGGTAAGCGGCGGCGGTACTCCGTTCGCTTGGAGGATCAGTTAGACCGCAATGCTTCGCGGCCATGGAGCAAGAGCTTTTCGATTAGAGCAGATGGACTCTCATAGTCCCAGCGCTCGGCGCGGAACTCTGCTGTACTTGTCTGAAGTTGAGCGCCGTCCCTGTAAATGGAAAGTGTTACATCTGCCCCGGGTAGCATACCGTTTAGGTAGCGCTCCTTGCCGCCAGCAGCAGAAAACGATATGCCCGGGAACGAAGCCTGCAAGGAAGCGACGGCGGCGCGTTGAAATGGCGTGACACCGTCTGCATCTGGCAAGTCCTGCCTAAGCCACGCCTGCTTGCGAAGCTGGCGCGACTCGCGCGATTGCTGAAGTTTTCGAAGTAGCGGCAAAGACATAGTTTGCGGTCTAACACCTGCGTTAACGCGCCGCGCGCGGCGGCCCGATTTCGCGACGACCTTTTACGATCGCGTTGGACGAATATTAGCTCGCAACGCTTGGTTTACTGCCACGCTCGCACGGCTTCTAAAAGATGGCCGCCGTCATCAAATTTGAGGCCCAAGGCGCCCACCCAAACATACCCGTCCTTTTCGAACGAATCGAAGTGCTGTGCAGCACCTGAAGCGGCCATTAGCACATGAGGGCGATCCGCGCCGGAATGGATCACTAACGGCAAGATTGCGAGAACCTGAGCCAACGCTTCTCTGTTGTCGCGCAGCGACACGTCTTGGTGCGTGAGCACGACACCCACATCGAGCGAATGGTATAGCCACCAGCCATTGGAAGTGGCTAGGGCCAATATTAGAGCGAATATGGTCACTTTGGAGTTCGTCACGCGGGCTCCTTGCGAGCTAACGCTTGAGTTAAGCGGCGGCGTAGCCGTCCGCCTTGAACGAGTTGTTATGCGGCAGACGAGGCACGCTGGGTAGCACAAAACACCTCGAATGCTTCGTAGAAGACAGCGGCGAAAGCGTACAGACCGCCTTCGGAATCATAGCGCGCACGATACATGAACACTGCGGGGTTCTCGCCGCCTGTAGTTTCGTGAGCGAGAAACGTCCGAGTAACGTCTATTGCCGCGAGGTGCGGCGCCGGAACCTCTACGCTTGCTTGATTTTGAGCGTAGAGATTTGGCGAAATTACGTGAAGCGACCTTTCGAGCTTAATTCCGTATTTGTGAAAGAAAATTGCAGTGGCGATTGCAGAAATGCAGCGGTTGAAACGAGCTAAGTCGATCTCTAACATCTCGCCGATATCGAGCTTTAGGCCAACTGGCTTGATGAACGCTGCATGGACATGTGGTGTACGTTTAACCGCCCGCAAAAGCTTGTCAAAGAAATGGGCCTTGGCGACCTCGCTGGAGGCACCAGCTGCAAGAAGAATGATCGCCCTTAAATATTCATCGTCTTTCGACTTGGCCGCATTGTGCAGGTCGCACGATGGGACAGTAATTAAGTTTCGACGCAGGTCGTGGCCAGTTAAATTGGCCTCAGGAAAGAAGCACTTGGGTGGCGCGTGTTCCGATGAGGTCGCGGCCGCTCCACACATGTAACAAGTTGCTTGCATGGTTTGCTCTGCCGCATAACGCCTGAATTAAGCCGCGCCGCGAAGCGGTGTCGGCTTGAATGAATTGTTATGCGCCTGATTTGGTCGGTGAACCCGGCGGGCTGAAGCGATCTTAAGCCCGCGAAGGTCGGGATGCGAGGGTCATCTCACGAAGACCAAGCGGGTCGGTGGCGACGAAAGGCAACTCTGTCAGCCGCAATGTACGTTCAATTGGGAATCTCAGATCGCGTCGCCGATGCATTCCACCAAAGAACCCACGCACCAAGCATGACCACGCATAACGCCTGAATTTAGCGGCGCGCGCAGCGCGTCCGCTGGAATGAATTGTTATGTGCTTTACTTGCATTGGCCAAATACATGCGTGGCTCTGGCTAGCGCATGAACAGCATTCTGTACTGCCTCTAGGACCTTCGGCGCGAGGTGCTGACTGACCGCATCGCGAAGTTGCGCTGTGCTCTGCAAATAAGCTTCCAAGCGCTGCTCGCAAAGAATTTTTGAGCCCTCCGTGTTTGCGCTCAGAGCTTGCCCTCAAAAAGCGCGCAATTTGTCGCGGAGTGCTTCCGATTCAGTATGCTGCAAGGAGTCTAAGACTCCATCAATGAGCGAGACAAGCATGCTGGACCATTCGGTAGTGTCCACAAACACCTAACGCCTCAGTTAACGCGCCGCGCGAGGCGGCCCGATTTCGCGGCAACCTTTCACGGTCGCGTTGGACGATAAGTTAGGTATGCCGATTGCGAGCGCGTGGCCGCTGGACGAAGCGAGGTAGCCTTCCTTTAATGGCCGCGTACGAAAAGAGGAAAAAACCGTACAAGCCACCGATGAAGAGCAAGACGCTTCCGAAAGAGTGGGAGTCGTTTCTTAGGACGAGCCAAAGCATGACGAACAACGCAGTTCCGCCTCCGAGGGCAAGAGCGCCGCAAACGACGCGCTGCCAGCGTGGGATTTGTGGGCTTTCCGCCTGATCTTCCACTGGTGCTCCCGAGGCAAACCTAACTACTATTCGATTGCGAAGTGGGATGTTTTCCCGCAGCGCAACTTGGGGTACAGGCGCCTGTCTGTAAGTGACTTCTTAAAATCATCAACGAATTGCGCCGTCGTTGCGGTCTATTCCTGCAGCCTAACCCCGCGGTGTTTGTCGGCGGCTGGGAGGGTCGTGGCGCGATCGTCTCATCCGAAGTTGACTGCAGCAAGTGACGCTACAGCTTGCTTCGTCGCGTCGGCTGCTGAATGAGGGATGGAGCGTCGGATCACTTCGATGTACGCGGCGCAGAACGTTGGCCAGAGGCGAGGAAAAAGCTTCCGCCCGTCATCATCTACCGGTCCGAGTTGGTCTGTACGATTTCAGATCAGCGTGGGCCGCCTGGCAGCCGCTCGTCCCCCGGGCGTGCTGCCGACCCCTCATTTCGAAACGGCCATTCGGTGGCCGTCAGCCATGCGGCACCGCCAG
>NZ_JBDSWZ010000153.1:0-2520 GCF_039926425.1 Dokdonella sp. | reverse complement strand
ACGCGCCTGCTGGGATGGCACATCGACCTGCTCGAACATCGCGAGCGCTGGTTGCGGTTTGCGCACGGGAGCGCGCTCGACGCCATTCACGGTGAAGGTCCGGACTCGCTGCCCGCACTATTGCAACGCGCGCGCTTCGACGCGGCGCTGGTGATGAACCACAACGTGCATCTCGATGCGCGCTGCCTCACCCATCTCGCGGCGAGCGACATCGGTTACGTCGGTCTGCTCGGGCCCGCGGCGCGACGTGACGATCTGCTCGCGGAAATCGGCGCGGACGCAACGGCGCGATTGAAACCGCGCCTGCACGCGCCGGTCGGACTCGCCCTTGGCGGCGAAGGCGCTGAAGCGATCGGCATTGCGATCATCGCCGAACTGCAACGCGAGTTTGCGCGCGATGCGCGCCGGTGATTGTCGCGAGCCACACGGCGGTACTGCTCGCGGCTGGCGCATCCACCCGATTGGGCCGTCCGAAACAGTTGATTGAAATCGCCGGTGAAACGCTGCTGCATCGCGTCGCGCGCGCGCTGCTTGCAACGTCTCCGAGCGAACTGATCGTCGTGCTGGGTGACGATGCCGAGCGGATGCAGTCGGCCATCGATGATCTGCCGCTGCGCGTGGTGATCGCATCGGACTACGCCAGCGGCATGTCCGCGTCGCTGCGCGTCGGTATTGCCGCGATCGATGGCGACAGTGCCGGCGCGCTGATTGCATTGACTGATCAACCCGCGTTGGATCTGCCGCATCTGCTCGCGCTGCGCGACGCGTGGCGCGCTGCGCCGGCGCGCGCTATCGCGAGCGCGTACGCAGGAGTGCGTGGTGTGCCAGCGATTCTGCCGCGCGCTTGGTTTGCGGACATTGCGCGCCTTCACGGCGACGCCGGTGCGCGCGAGCTGCTGCGTGCGCGCGACGTCACTGCGATTGGGGCGCCAGCGCTGGCGACCGATATCGATCGCCCCGAAGACCTGCGTTGACGAGGCGCTCCATCCTTCGATCGACGGTCGGGTTGTCCATCACTTCGCTGTCAGCCTGCTGGTGCGTCGAATCATCGCGGTGTAGCCTCATTGCTTCCCCGCCAGCACGGAGACGCCCATGAATCTCGTCGTCAACGGCCAGCCCCATGACATCGACGCGCCAGCGGACATGCCGCTGTTGTGGGTGCTTCGTGACCTGATCGGCCTGACCGGTACCAAGTTCGGATGCGGTATGGCGCTGTGCGGCGCGTGCACCGTGCATGTGGATGGGCAGCCGGTGCGCTCCTGCGTGACGCCCGCCTCGTCGGTCGCCGGGAAAGCAATCACCACGATCGAGGGTCTGTCGCTCGATGGCTCCCATCCGGTGCAACGTGCCTGGCAGGAAGTGGACGTGGTGCAGTGCGGGTACTGCCAGTCCGGCCAGGTGATGACCGCGGTTGCGCTGATCCAGCAGAAACCCACACCGACCGACGCCGACATCGATGCAGCGATGGCTGGCAACCTGTGTCGCTGCGGAACCTACCAGCGCATTCGTTCGGCGGTGCATCGCGCCGCAGAACTGACGAAGGAGAGCGGCCATGTGGCGTAATCCTGTCGATGTGTCCGCTGATCCGTTGTCCGTATCTGGCGCGTTGGCCGTTGAAGGTTCGCTCGCCGGCGACGGCTTGAAGCGACGCGCGTTTCTGAAGACCGCTGCATCGCTCGGCGCGGGACTGGTCGTCGCCTGTTTCATTCCGACCGCAATCCGAAAGGCACTGGCAGCTGCCGCGCCGGCCGCGAAGTCAGCGGCGTCGCCGAATGCGTTCATCCGCATTGCGCCCGACAACACCGTCACCGTGCTGCTCAAACATTCGGAAATGGGCCAGGGCGTCTGGACGTCCATTCCAATGGTCGTCGCCGAGGAACTCGGTTGCGACTGGAATTCGATCAAGGTCGAGCACGCGCCGGCCGGCGCGGAGTACGCGCACAGCGCGTTCGGCATCCAGATGACCGGCGGCTCGACCAGTACGTGGGAATCGTTCGACCAGCTGCGCACCGCCGGCGCGGCAGCGCGCGAGATGCTGGTCGCCGCGGCCGCGACGACGATGGGCGTGAAAGCCGCCGACTGCCGTGTCGAGCAGGGCCGCGTGATCAGCGGCGCAAAGAAGGTGACCTTCGGTGAGGTCTCTGCTGCCGCCGCGAAGTTGCCCACACCGACCAACGTGAAACTCAAGGACGCGAAGGACTGGACCCTCATCGGCAAGCCGACGCGTCGCCTCGACAGCAAGGCCAAGGTCATGGGTGCGGCCGAGTTCGGCATCGACGTGAAACGTCCGGACATGGCCGTCGCACTGGTCGCGCGCGCGCCGGTGTTCGGCGCCACCCTCAAGACGTTCGACGCGGCAAAGGCGAAGGCAATTCCCGGCGTGATCGAGGTCATGCGTGTACCGAGCGGAGTCGCGGTGCTGGCTCAGCATTTCTGGGCCGCGAAGCAGGGGCGCGATGCGCTGGTGCTGGAGTGGGACGAAGGCTCGTTCGCCAGGGGATCGACCGCGGCGTTGCGCGA
>NZ_JBDSWZ010000152.1:0-10760 GCF_039926425.1 Dokdonella sp. | reverse complement strand
TTGCGCACTCCCATTGTTCCAGAAATGGCTACAACTGCGTGCGCACCCGCGCGTAAACCTGCAGATCCAGCAGTTCGCCGCGCTTGACGATCGCACTGCGCTGCACGCCTTCCCGCTCGAAGCCTGCCTTTTCCAGCACGCGCGCCGATGCAGGATTGCTCGAATACACGCTCGCGAACAACCGATGCAGCTGGAAGTCCGCCATCGCATGATCGGCAAAGCACGCAACAACGGACGTCATGATGCCGCGTCCCCACAACATCTGGCCGAGCCAATAGCCAAGTTCCGCCGAGTACCTGCGCTCGTCCTTGCCGGGGTGCAGACTGACGCCGCCGACCGCCGCGCCGTCGATCTCCACTGCCCACGATCGATCGGACTCGTTGACTGCGCGCGCAAGCCACGCACGCCCGTCACTGCCGGTGTACGGATACGGAAACCGGTCGGCGAGGCCGCGCGAGACGTTTGCGTTGCTTGCATGCTCGACGAGACTGTCCAGGTCATCGGGACGCCACGGACGCAACCGCGCGATGCCGCAATCGAGTTCGAGCAAGGGCAACGCGGGAGAATTCGCATCCATGCGCGGATGCTACACGAGCAAACCAGATCGCTCGGCCGCACCGCGGCTGCGACATGGAGCGCGGATCAGTGATCGGCAACGATTGCCGGAACGCTGCGCGACTTCACCGGCCGCAGCAACAGCAGCAACGGGATCGCGACCAGCGTCATCACCATCATCAGCCAGAAGTCGTTGAGGAAGGCGATTGCCGATGCCTGTCGCGTGACCTCGCCATTGAGCGCGGCAAGACCTGCGAGCGAACCCGAGAAGGAGGACGGCATCTGCGCCATGTTGCTGCCGAACGGCGTCAGCCGCGACGCGATCTCGGCGTGGTTGATCTGCGTGTTGCGCGACAGCAGCGTCATCACGATCGAAATGCCGACGCTCGATCCGATGTTGCGCATCAGGCTGAAGATGCCGGCCGCTTCGGTGCGCGTGTTCGCCGGCAGTGTCGAGTACGCCATCGTCGAGATCGGCACGAACACAAGGCCGAGGCCGAGACCCTGGATGACGCCGGTCGTGACGATCACATGCTGCGGCACTTCGAGATTGAAATGCATCATCTGCCACAGCGAATACGCGGTCAGCAGCATACCGATGCCGGCGAGAACGCGCGCATCGGCGCCGCGCGCCATCAGCCGACCGACCAGCATCATCGCGATCAGCGTGCCGACGCCGCGTGGCGCAAGCAGCAGGCCGGTGGTGACGACGGGATAGTTCATCAGGTTCTGCAGATACGGCGGCAACAGCGCCATCGTCGCGAACAGCACCACTCCGAGAACGAAAATGAAGATGTTGCTGGCGAGAAAGTTGCGATCGGCGAACAGGCCGAGATTGAGGAACGATTTCTCGCTCAGCTTCCAGTGCGCGAAATACAGATAGAACCCGAGGAACGCGAGCGCAGCCTCGATCTGGATCTCGACCGAGCCGAACCAGTCCTGCTGCTGGCCGCGATCAAGAAACAATTGCAGAGCGCCGATGCCGATCGCGAGAAACGAGAACCCGCGCCAGTCGAAGCGCGACGGCCGCGTCTCGTCGGTCGGCAGGCTTGCGGCGACTCCGAACAGCGCGAGCGCGCCGATCGGCACGTTGATCAGGAACACCCAATGCCAGCTGTACGCGTCGGTCAGCCAGCCGCCAAGCGGCGGCCCGAGAATCGGCCCGACCATTACACCCATGCCCCACATCGCCATGGCGGCGCCGTGTTTTTCCGGTGGATACACGTCGAGCAAGGTCGACTGCGACAGCGGAACCAGCGACGCGCCAAACAGGCCCTGCAACAGACGGAACGCAACCATCTCGCCGATGCCGGTGGCGATGCCGCACAGCACCGATGCGATCGTGAAACCGGAGATCGCGATCAGCAGCAGGCGCCGCCGACCCATGATCGAGGCGAGCCAGCCAGTCGCCGGCGTCGCGATCGCCGCGGCGACGATGTACGACGTCAGCACCCACGAAATCTGGTCCTGCGTCGCGGACAACGTGCCCTGCATGTTCGGCAGCGCGACGTTCGCAATCGTCGTATCGAGCGCCTGCATCAGGGTGGCAAGCATCACCGACACGACCAGCAGGCCGCGATTGGCGACTTCACGATGGGTGGCGGAGGGAGTCATGGCATCTGGATACTTCGCTGATTGTTTTTCACGTCATGCCCGCGACCGCGGGCATCCAGTTCCAGCGGCGCCTGCTTTCGCGGACAGGACGTCGATGGACAATCGGGACGGTGGAGACAACGTCAGGCGTTACGGCGCCTGCGCCACGCGCGTCACCGGTTCGGCGCCGCCCTGCCAGCGCCCCAGCAGCGAGTTCTGCCGGCCGGTATCGATGTCGACCGATGTACTCATTCCGGCGCGCAGGATCATGCCCTCGCGTTCGGGTTCCTCGATCACCAGGCGCACCGGAATGCGCTGCACGATCTTCACCCAGTTGCCGGTCGCGTTCTGCGCAGGCAGCAGTGAAAACTCCGCACCGGATGCGGGGCTGATCGATGCAACGCGGGCCTTCCACGTCTTGCCCGGGAACGTATCGACCTCGATCGTCGCCGGCTGTCCGACCGCAACATGGGTGAGATCGGTTTCCTTGAAGTTCGCGTCGATCCACAGCGTGTTCGCGACCAGCGGCATCGCCGCCTGGCCAACGGCGAGGAAATCGCCGGGCTGCAGCGTGGTCTTGCCGATCGTGCCGTCCATCGGCGCAACCACGGTCGCGTGATCAAGATCGAGCCTGGCCTGCGCAAGCTGGGCCAACGCAAGCCGGTAACCGGCGAGCTTTTCGTCCGGCGTCGACGGCAGGCCGCCGAGCATGTTCTGTGCCTTCGCGACCGCGGCGGTATTCGCATCCTTCTTGGCACGCGCGCCGGCAAGATTGTTCGCCGCATCATCGAGTGACTGCTGTGCGATGAGTCCGCGCCCACGCAGTTCCTTCATGCGCGCGAACTGCTGTTCCTTGTAGACGAGGTCCGCCGACGACGACCGCACGTCGGCCTGCGCCGAGGCGTAACCGCTGCGTGCCGCGTCGAGCAGGCTCTTCACTGATTCGACCTGCGCCTGCATGCGTGCGTAGGCAATCTGCAGCGGCTCGGAATCGATCCGGAAAAGCACGTCGCCCTTGTGCACCACACCGTTTTCGCGCACGTCCACCTCGACCACGCGTCCGCCAACCTGCGGCGCGATCGTCACGTGATCGCCCTGCAGGTAGGCGTTGTCGGTCGACGCGTAGCGGCCGGAGGTGACGTACAGCCAGCCGCCGATCACCAGGACCACGATGGGGCCACCGATCCACAATGCGGTTCGCGCCCAACGGCGCTTCGGTGCCGCCGGCACGGCGACGGAATCCGGTGTCTGATGGGTTGTGTCGCTCATGATGCAGCCCTTTCTTGATTTGGTGCGCCGTCGAGCGCGACCAGGTTGTCCTTGATCTGCGCGAGCACGCGCACCAGTGTTTCGAAATCCTCGCGCTTGACGTTGCTCAACGCGTCGTCCCGCAGGCCCTTCGCAATGATCTCCATCTCGGCAACCACCGCGTTTGCTTTCGCCGTCAGGTACAGGCTCCAGCGTCGGCGGTCGCCGGGATCGGCGCGGCGCTCGACGTAGCCGGTCTTCTCGAGGCGGTCGATCACGCGACCGACCGGGATCGGCTGCATGTCGAGGAAGTCCGCGAGCTCGGTCTGCGAGAGGCCCTCTTTGCGGCGAATCGCCTTCAGTGCCCGCCATTGGGCACGCGTCAACTTGAAGCGCACCGCACGCCGGTCGAAGTGCGTGCGCAGGTGACGGGTAACGTCCTGCATGAGGTACGCGAAGGTGCTGTCGGTTGCCTGGGTCATCATGGACACGAATATTATGTCCTAGGCAGTATAATTACAATACCCGCCAGTGCACTTTAATTCGCGGCGTTCAGGAATGGGCGCATGAGCGGCTTTTCCAGCGTTTTGATGCCTGCGCGTGATGAGACATCTTCGAAACGGCCGTCGCCACCCTGGCGGTCCATGCGATCGTGAACGCAACCAGGCGGACATCCTGAGCGGAGCCGGTCGACGGGTTCGATCCGGTCCATCAACGCCACGCGTATAAGCGCATAACCAGCGGTCCTTTCCGCGCGGGTCCACATCGGCCTAGCCTGCTTCCTGTCGGACGTCTGGACGTCCATATCGAGGAAGTCGACGTGCCTGCGCTGCCGGCCCCATCGTTCGCTCCACTTCCCGGGGACGCATCCGCCGACATCCTTCGTCTGCTCGAAGGCCTCGATGCCCCGACCCTCTGGTGGGTGTCCGGTTACGCGGCGGCCCTGGCCCATTCAGCCGGGCCGCCGCGCACCGTCGCACTGTTGCCGCAGCGTGATGCAGGTGCGCAGGAACGGGTGACCATCATTTACGGCAGTCAGACCGGCAACGCACGACGCGTCGCCGAACGCCTTGCACAAGCCGTCGAGCGCGCCGGTCTCGCAGTCCGCCTGATTCGCGCCGACGCGTATCCGCAACGCGAACTCAAGACGGAGCGCCTTCTCTATATCGTGATCAGTACGCAAGGCGAAGGCGATCCGCCGGATGATGCGCGTGGCCTGGTCGACTTCATCGCCGGCAAGCGTGCTCCGACGTTGCCCGACCTCAAATTCGCGGTGCTCGGTCTCGGCGATTCCAGCTATCCGCTGTTTTGTGCAATCGGCCGGCGGCTCGATGCGCGCCTGGTCGAGCTTGGCGCGCAACGCATGGTGGCGGCGGGCGAGGCGGACGTCGATGTCGAAACAATCGCCGAACCGTGGATCGATGCGGCACTGGCGCAGGCACGCGACGCGCTCACGACAGCACTGCCGCGCGCGAACGTGACACCGCTGCATCCGCATGCGGCGCCGGCGGAATGGAGTCGCGAGAACCCGTTTGCGGCCGAGCTGCTGGTCAACCAGCGGATCACCGCGCGCGACAGCTCGCGCGCGGTCCATCATTTCGAACTCTCTCTCGAAGGATCGGGGCTCACCTACGAACCCGGCGATGCGCTCGGGGTCTGGCCGACGAACGCGTCGGCGCTGGTCGATTCGGTCATCCAGGCATTGCGGCTCGACGGCGATGAACCCGTCGCCTGCGCGGGCGAAACCCATTCGGTGCGGACGTGGCTCGGCTCGCGACGCGAGCTGACGAAGCTGTCGCGGCCGTTCATCGCAGCGCACGCAGCACGTTCCCGGGCCGACGATCTCAATCGCCTGCTGGCACCGGATCGCTCGACCGATCTCGCCGGCCTTCTGGCCAGCCATCAGGTGATCGACCTGCTGCACGCGTTTCCCGCCGCGTGGACCGCCGGCGAACTGGTCGCGGCGCTGCGTCCGCTGGCCCCGCGGCTGTATTCGATCGCCTCGAGCCGCAAGGCAGTCGGCGACGAAGTGCACCTCACCGTCGCGGACATTGGCTGGGACGCGTTCGGCATCTCGCATGCCGGTGCCGCGTCCTCGTTTCTCGCGTCGCGCGGCGACGGCGCACGCGTGCCGGTGTTCGTCGAGCCAAACGAGCGGTTCCGCGTGCCGGCCGACGGATCGACCGACGTCATCATGATCGGCCCGGGTACCGGCGTCGCTCCGTTTCGCGGGTTCGTGCAGGAACGTCGCGAAACCGCCGCGCGCGGTCGCAACTGGCTGCTGTTCGGCAATCGCCACAGCCAGAGCGATTTTCTCTACCAGACGGAATGGCAGGCCGCGTTGCGGGATGGCTCTCTGCATCGGCTCGATCTTGCATTCTCGCGCGATGAGGCGATTGCGCAGATTCCGCGCACGCGAAAAACCTATGTGCAGGACCGCCTGCGCGAGAACGGCCGCTCGCTGTTCGAGTGGCTCGACAACGGTGCACACCTGTACGTCTGCGGCGACGCGACGCGCATGGCGAAGGATGTCCACGCGGCGTTGGTCGATGTGTTCTCGACCCACGGCGGGCTCGACGGCGAGAGCGCGGAGGCGCGCCTGTCGGACCTGATCCAGCAGGGGCGCTACGCACGCGACGTGTATTGACGATGACCGTCAGCCCTTCCCACCTCGAATCCGTCAAGGCCGCCAGCCACTTCCTGCGCGGCGGCATCGTCGAGGGGCTCGCTGATCCGGTCACGGGTGCCATCGACGACGACGACGGCAAGCTGCTGAAGTTCCACGGCAGCTATCAGCAGGACGACCGCGACCTGCGCGAAGAACGTCGCCAGCAAAAGCTCGAACCCGCATTCTCCTTCATGATCCGTGCGCGCCTGCCTGGTGGCGTGTTGACGCCCGCGCAGTGGCTGGGCTTCGACGCGATCGCGCGTGAACACGCCAACGGCACGCTGCGCATCACGTCGCGCCAGACCTTCCAGTGGCACGGCGTGATCAAGCGGAAGCTCAAACCGACGATTGCCGCAATCAACGCGACGCTGATCGACACGCTGGCGGCGTGCGGCGACGTCAACCGCACCGTGGTGAGCTCGGCCAATCCGCTGCAGTCGAGTGCGCACCGGATGGCGAGCGACTGGGCCGCGCGCCTTTCGGAACACCTGCTGCCGAACACGCGCGCTTACCACGAGATCTGGCTCGACGGCGAGAAGGTCGTCGACACCGCACAGGAATCGGAACCGCTGTACGGACCGACGTATCTGCCGCGCAAATTCAAGATCGGCCTCGCGATTCCGCCGACCAACGACATCGACGTGTTCGCCCAGGATCTGGGCCTCATCGCGATCATCGAGAACGGCCAACTGCTCGGCTTCAACGTGGCGGTCGGCGGCGGCATGGGCGCAACGCACGGCGATCCGACCACCTGGCCGCGTCTGGGCGACGTGATCGGATTCGTGCCACCCGACCGCTTGCTCGAGTTGGCAACCACCGTCATCACGGTGCAGCGCGATTTCGGCAACCGCGCCGAGCGCCAGTACGCCCGCCTCAAGTACACGATCGAACATCGCGGGCTCGCATGGTTCACGGCCGAACTCGAACGTCGGCTCGGATTCCCGCTCGAACCCGCGCGGCCGTTTGCCTTCGACACCAACGGCGACCGCTACGGCTGGATCCAAGGCGACGACGGCCACTGGCATCTGACATTGCATATCGCGGCGGGGCGCGTCGCCGATACCCCGGGACAGCCATGGCTGACCGGACTGCGCGAAATCGCCCGCATGCACCGTGGCGAATTCCGGCTCACCTGCAACCAGAACCTGATCATCGCGGGGGTTGCTTCGGACCAACGCGCGCGAATCGACGCACTCGTCGCGCACCATGCGCTCGACGGATACCTGACGCAGAGCGGAATCCGTCGCCATGCGCTTGCCTGCGTCGCGTTGCCGACCTGCGGACTCGCGATGGCGGAAGCGGAACGCTATCTCCCCGATGTCCTGTCAAAACTCGAAGCGCAACTCGCACGGCACGGCCTGACCGATGCACCGATCGGGCTCCGGCTGTCGGGTTGCCCGAATGGCTGTTCGCGCCCGTATCTGGGCGAAATCGCGCTCGTCGGTCGCGCGCCTGGGCGTTACGACTTGCGCCTCGGCGCGGATTTCAGCGGCCAGCGCCTCAACCGGCTGCTTCGCCAGAACATCGACGAAGCGACCATCCTCGAAACCCTCGAACCGCTGTTCGGGCGTTACGCCCGTGAACGCACGACCGGTGAAGCCTTTGGCGACTTCCTGTTGCGCAGCGACCTGCTGCCATCCGAAGCACCCCGCACCATTCCCGCAACGGTGATCGCATGAATCCGCCTGACCTTCTCACCGCTGCCGAAGACATTCGCGCACGCGCCGATCTCAACCGCTGGCTGGCCACACTCAGCGCCCCCGAGCGCGTCCAGTGGGCAGCGGAGACGACCCCGGGAGTGCACGTGCTGTCGTCGAGTTTCGGCGCGCAGTCGGCGGCCGCGTTGCACCTGGTGACGCAGGCATTGCCGGGGATTCCCGTCGTGCTGATCGACACCGGCTATCTGTTCGCGGAGACCTACCGTTTCGTCGACGTGATGAGCGAGCGGCTGCACCTCAATCTCAAGGTCTATCGTCCGACCATCGGCATCGCGTGGATGGAAGCGCGTCACGGACGCCTGTGGGAGCAAGGCGTCGACGGCATCGAACGCTACAACCGCGTGCGCAAGGTCGAGCCGATGCAGCGGGCGTTACGTGAGATCGGCGCTCATACCTGGTTCGCCGGCTTGCGCCGCAGCCAGTCGACGTCGCGCACCGGAATCGATTTCATCGAGCTGAAGGATGGCCGCTGGAAATTCCATCCGATGGCCGACTGGACCGATCGCGACGTCGGCGTGTACCTCCACAAGAACGACCTGCCCTACCACCCGCTGCGCGAAGAAGGGTATCTGTCGATCGGCGACGTGCACACGACGCGCCGCTGGGAACCCGGGTTGAGCGTCGACGACACGCGCTTCTTCGGACTCAAGCGCGAGTGCGGGATTCACACCGAGGTGTGAATCGCACGATCCGGATCAACCCGCTGAGTCTTTCACTTCGGTTGTTGCCGCGGCGCGGAGCGCGACGACATCGCGCCAGTGCGGCGCTTCGGGCCACGGTGCGCTCTGGACTCCGTGGTCGAACGCGCGCCGCACATCGCGGCGATCGATGTGCGGCGCGAACTGTGCGATGAATTCGAGTGCGTAGTCGCGCAACACGCGATTTCGCCGCAATACGATCCACGTGGTGCACACCGGCAGCAGGTCCTCGATCGGCAGCACCCGCAGCCCCTCGTCGTCGCCGGTCACCGCCATTTCGGCAAGCACCCCGACCCCGAGGCCCGCCTGCACATAGGTTCGTATCAGGTCCGCGTCGCGCGCGGTGAAGGCGAGCCGCAATGGAAGGCCCTGCGCTTCGAACGCGCGTCGCAGCGACGACTCCGGTTGCAACGAGGATTCATAGCTCACCAACGGATACGCCGACAGATCGGCGAGGGTCAGCGGCCGGATGAGCTTCGCAAGCGCGTGGTCGCCGGGGACGAGCACCACACGTCGCCAGCGATACGCCGGCAACGCGAAACCAGTGGCGGGCACAGCACCTGCGCTCGAGGTCACGGCGAGATCGGCCTGTCCGCGTTCGAGCAACTGGAGAATTTCCGCATCGCCGCCCGGCTGCAGATGCACGCCGACATCGGGATAACGACTGTGAAGCGCGGCAATCGGCAGCGGCAGCGCGTAACGCGCCTGCGTATGCGTGGTGGCGATGCGCAATTCGCCGTGCGCTTCGTTGCGCAGGTTTGCCGCGAGCGCGCGGATGTTGGCCGATTCGGCGTGAATGATGCGTGCGCGCTCGAGCACTTCGGTCCCGGCCGCCGTCACCGCATCGAGGCTCTTGCCCTTGCGCGTGAACAGCTTGAAGCCGAGCTCATCCTCGAGCTGCTTGAGCTGCTTGCTCAGGCCTGGCTGGGTCGCATGCACGCGCTCGGCGGCCAGCGTGATGTTGAGGCCGGAATCGGCGATGGCGATGAGGTAGCGGAGCTGGGTGAGAGTCATCGGATCGGGCTCGGAAAAAGTCGCAGGCGGAACCCGCGGGTGAGCGGGCGGCGCGTACTACTCGAACAGGTGGGGCGTGTCGCGGTGTTCTCCAAGACCAAAGCCCGATCGTTTGGCGGCCACATCGAACCCATCGTCCGCGGAGCCGACGGGGGTCATCATAGCCGTCTATACGTCCACGCAGCGGACAACGCGAGAACATGCCTGCCTGGCATATGCGCACCATGACAAATCATTTCCGCGAATCGGCCGACGCGACTAGCGTGAAAGGTCTCCTCACCTCGTTCGCGGTCCGATGAAACTGTACCCGTTGTTCGCCGATCTCTCGCACCGTTCCGTCCTGGTGGTCGGCGGCGGCGAGGTGGCCGCACGCAAGGTGACGAGCCTGCTCGCGGCTGGCGCGGACGTCACGGTCGGCGCCCCTGATCTGAACGACTCGCTCGCCAGAGCGCGTGAACAGGGACGAGTCCGTCATCTCAAAGGCGCATTCGAGGAGCACTGGATGGATGACGTCTGGCTGGTCATCGCCGCAACCTCCGATACCACGGTCAACGACGCGGTCGCGACGGCGGCGACGGCGCGGCGCATTCTCGTCAACGTCGTCGACGATGCGCGCCGGTCGTCGTTCCATGTCCCGGCCATCGTTGACCGGTCGCCGCTGATCGTCGCCATTTCGTCGGCGGGCGCCGCGCCGATGCTCGCCCGCCAGTTGCGCGAACGGCTCGAAACATTGCTGGACCCGGCGCTGGGGTCTTTGACGGCATTGGCGCAGCAGTTTCGCGCGCAGATTGCACAGCGACATCCTGATCTTGGCACGCGCCGCCGGTTCTACGAACGCCTGTTCGATGGACGTATCCTCGGGTTTCTCCGGCGTGGTCAGCCGGCACTGGCGACGTCCGCGCTCGAAGCGGAACTTGCCGCGGGCGAAACACCGCGCGGCGGCAGTGTCGTGCTGGTTGGCGCCGGTCCCGGCGATCCCGGATTGCTGACGCTGAAGGGGCTGCGGGCACTCAACCAGGCCGACGTGATCGTGCACGATCGCCTGGTGAGTCCGGAGGTGCTCGCACTCGCCCGGCGTGACGCGCAACAGATCGAGGTCGGCAAATCCGCAGGCGGCCATTCGACCGCGCAGTCGCGGATCCACGCGCTGCTGCTCGAACACGCACGCGCGGGCCGGCGCGTCGTGCGGCTGAAGGGTGGCGATCCGTTCGTGTTCGGACGCGGCGGCGAGGAACTGGAGTTCCTGCGCGATCACGATATTCCGTT
>NZ_JBDSWZ010000151.1:0-8972 GCF_039926425.1 Dokdonella sp. | reverse complement strand
CGCTTTGATTCCAGCTCCTTGTCGAGAGTGTTCAGGGACTTGGACACACTCTCCGGGAAGCGGAACAGGCTGAGGTTGCGAAAAAACGTCATGGGATAGGCGCGTTTGAGGAAGAGAATGCAGAAAGTAGTGAACGCAGGACACGAAGATCCGGCATCGCGGGCGGAACGGGAACCTTGAAGCGGGTCAAAAGTGCAACTCGTCGTCGATTGAAAGCCGGCGGAGGCGAAGTGCTAGGTCGAGTCGTGATCCAGCCCCGCACACCCCGCCTGCGCTTGCTGCGATGCGCTTGCGGCGCTGACGCCGAGCGCTGCGAAGTCGAACAGCCGTCCGTCAGCCAGATGCGATGGGGCGACGTTGCCGATCGCCCGGAAAATGCTCTCCGTGCGACCGGGAAATTTCCGGTCCCAGTCAGCCAGCATCTCCTTGATTGCCTTGCGCTGCAGGTTTTCCTGCGAGCCGCACAGGTTGCACGGCATCACCGGAAAGCCGCGCTCGACCGAGTACGCAGCAATATCGTCCTCGGAACAATAAGCCAGCGGGCGAATCAGGATATTGCGCCCATCGTCGGATCGCAGCTTCACAGGCATTGCCTTCAACGTGCCGTGGTGGAACAGGTTGAGAAAGAGTGTTTCCACGATGTCGTCGCGATGATGGCCGAGCGCGACCTTTGTGAATCCGTTTTCCGCGGCAAACTGGTAGAGCGCGCCGCGACGCAGGCGCGAACACAGGCTGCACATCGTGCGACCTTCGGGAATCACCCGTTTCACGACGCTGTAGGTGTCCTGCTCGATGATGTGGAACGGCACGCCGAGCGCACGCAGGTAGTGAGGCAGCACCAGCGGATCGTAGCCGGGCTGCTTCTGGTCGAGATGCACCGCCACCAGTTCGAAGCGGACCGGCGCCTTCGCCTGCAGTTTCAACAGGATATCGAGGAGTGTGTACGAGTCCTTGCCGCCGGACAGGCACACCATCACGCGGTCGCCGTCCTCGATCAGATTGAAGTCGGCGATCGCCTGTCCGACATGGTGACGCAGGCGTTTTGCCAACTTGCCGGCTTCGTCTGCGTGTTCGTGCTTGCGGTCGATCTGGGCGTTCATGGACCCGGCATTGTAGACGGCGCTGTCTCAAGTTCCGAGACACGGCACGTTCGTCCCTTTCGCCGCCGCGGTCGATGCGGCAAGATTCGACGCTGCTGCAGGGTCGCTTCGTCGATGCGCCGTGCGGAACGAAATCGAGAAATTCCTTCGCCATCACGCCCGGCATCGGCCGCGACCCTGCGCGCTCGAGATCCTGGCGTTGCCCTCTGGAGCGCGTTGTCATGAGCCAAATTCCGTCTTCCGCCGCCACCGGCCACGACACTGCGCCAATGGCCAATGCCATCCGGTTTCTTGCCGCGGATGCGGTTGAAAAAGCGAAATCGGGCCATCCAGGCATGCCGATGGGAATGGCCGACATCGCGGTTGCGTTGTGGGCGCGACACCTCAAGCACAATCCGGGCAACCCGCATTGGGCGGATCGCGACCGCTTCGTGCTGTCGAACGGGCACGGTTCGATGCTGCAGTACGCGTTACTGCATCTCACCGGCTACGACCTGCCGCTGGCCGAGATCCAGAACTTCCGCCAGCTGCACTCGAAGACGCCAGGGCATCCCGAGATCGACGTGACGCCGGGCGTGGAGACGACCACCGGCCCGCTCGGCCAAGGGCTCGCCAATGCGGTCGGCATGGCTCTGGCGGAAAAGCTGCTCGCCGCCGAATTCAACCGTCCCGACGCCGCGATCGTCGACCATCACACGTATGTCTTCCTCGGCGACGGCTGCTTGATGGAAGGCATCTCGCACGAAGCGTGCGCGCTCGCCGGCACCTGGCAACTCGGCAAACTCATTGCGCTCTACGACGACAACGGCATCTCGATTGATGGTCGGGTGCAAGGCTGGTTCACCGACGACAGCGCGGCGCGCTTTCGCGCATACGGCTGGCAGGTGATCGGCCCGATCGACGGCCACGACGTCGATGCGGTCGACCAGGCGATCGCCCAGGCGAAGGCCGACACAGCCCAGCCCAGTTTCATCCTGTGTCGCACGGTGATCGGCAAGGGCGCACCGACGCGCGAAGGCACGGCGAAGGCGCACGGCGAAGCGCTCGGTGCCGAGGAACTCGCCGCGACGCGCGTTGCTCTCGACTGGCCGTACGCGCCGTTCGAGATTCCGGCGGACATTTATTCAGCGTGGGATGCGCGCGCATCGGGCGCCGCCAGCGAAGCGGCGTGGAACGCCAAGTTCGACGCCTACAAGGCAGCACATCCAGATGCAGCAAGTGAGCTGCTCCGCCGACTCTCGGGCACGCTCCCGGCTGATTTCGACGCACTCGCCGCCGATCTGATCAGCGGAGCAAATGCAAAGGCGGAGACGATCGCGACGCGCAAGGCGAGCCAACTGGCGATCGAGGCGTTTGCTCCGGCGATTCCCGAAATGCTCGGCGGCTCGGCGGATCTCACCCACTCGAACCTCACCTTGTGGAAAGGTGCGCCGCTGCTGCTTGGCGCGGGCACCGGTCGTCACATCAGCTACGGCGTGCGCGAATTCGGCATGGCCGCGATCATGAACGGCGTCGCGTTGCATGGCGGCCATATTCCATTCGGTGGCACGTTCCTCACCTTCAGTGACTACAGCCGCAACGCAATCCGCATGGCCGCGCTGATGAACCTGCGCGTGATCCATGTGTTCACGCACGACTCGATCGGCCTTGGCGAAGACGGCCCGACGCACCAGTCGGTGGAGCACGTGTCGAGCCTGCGCCTGATTCCCAATCTCGAGGTCTGGCGTCCGTGCGATACGGTCGAGTCGGCGGTTGCATGGAAACTCGCGCTCGCGCGCGACAACGCACCGACCGCGCTGATTCTGTCGCGCCAGAGCCTTCCGTTCGTTCCGCGAGACGACACGCAGATCGCAGCGATCGAACGGGGCGGCTATGTTCTTTCCGAAGCGGAAGGCGCTGACGCACAGCGCATTCTGATCGCCACCGGATCGGAGATCGGTCTCGCACTCGCGGCGCAGAAGATCCTTGCCGGCGAAGGGATTGCAACCCGCGTCGTGTCGATGCCGTCGACTGAAACCTTCGACCGGCAAGACGCCGGCTATCGCGCCAGCGTGCTGCCCGAACATGTGCCAAAGATTGCGATCGAAGCCGGCGTGACGGCACTCTGGTGGAAATATGTCCGCGGCAACGGCACGGTGATCGGGATCGATCGCTTTGGTGAATCGGCGCCCGGAGCCGCGTTGTTCGACTACTTCGGCTTCACTGCCGAAAAGGTTGCGGCCGCCGCGCGCGCCGGCTGACATCGTCACGCGAACGCGCACCTTCGAGCATCGCCATGTTCAACGAAGACCCTGCGGATCTGGTTCGACAATTGACCCAGTTGCGGATCGAACACCGCGACCTCGACACCGCGATCACGCTCCTGCCCATGGGTCTTGGTTGCGACGAAGTGGTGAGGTCACGCATGAAGAAGCGAAAGCTGCGACTCAAGGACATGATCGCGTATCTGGAAAACAAGCTGATTCCCGATCTCGACGCCTGATGGCCATGCCAATCGCGCCGCGCCGTCGCAGCGCGCCGTGACTGCAGCCGGGTGGCAAGCTACTCGGTCGGGCGCGCGTTCCCGGATCCACGGCGCGTCAATCCGGTGTTGCGGCAACGACCTCGGCCTGGCTCAGCTGCGCGTGTTTCTCCGGCGTCAGCTTGAGAATGCCATGGCGGATGTCGCGGCTCAGGATCACTCGCGCGTCCTTCGCCACGGCGATCAGCTGCGCGCTGAAATCGAGCTTGCCATTCTCGTCGGCCCACACCGCGCGACGCTCCTTCAGCATCTGGATGAAACCGCGGAACAGGGACTTGTCGAAGAATTCCGGCGCATTGAGTTCGTGCAGCAGGGATAGTCGCTGCGCGGTCAGCCAGCACAGGTTCTCCAGCTCGCCGGACGAGAGCGTGTGCGGGCCGTTCTTCACCAGCAGCGCAAGCGCGATGTAGTACCGCTCGATCGCCGGCAGAAGGCTGTGCGCGAGCGCACGCAGGCGGAACGCGGGGTCGCTCTGGCCGGGACCGCGCTCCATGATGCGTCCGTCGCCATCCGCTTCCAGCAGATCCTGATCGATGAAGAAGTTCAGCGTGGCCTGCACCTGCTCGGCGAACTCGTCGTCGGTCCACGGCAGGAACAGTTCGGATTGCACAAATGGGTAGACGAGGCGGCCAAGCCGCACGATCGATGCGCGCGCGAGACGTCGGTTGTTGAGGAAGCAGCATGCAACCCATGCCGCCGTCGCGAACAGATGCACGACGTTGTTGCGGAAATAGCTGAGCAGGACACCCTTGTCCTCGCCGACGGTGAGCACGTCGCCAAGTGGATGCGGCACGCGACGGATCCACGCCATCTTCTCGCCGTACGCGATGATTTCGGCGGGCGACAGGGGCGTGAGCGTGACGCGATCCGAATACGGCAACGTCGCCAGCAGCGTCTTGCACAGCTCAAGCTGCGCGATGAGGTCGGCCTCGGCCATCGCATGCTTGGGGGTGGCCAGCAGCGCCACCGCGAGGAGATTGATCGGGTTGACGTGCGCTGCGCGATTGATGTTCTGCTGGATCCGCTCCGCGAGCACATCCACGGTCGGCTTCAGCCACTCGGGCTTTGCTTCGGGGTCCTCGGTCGCGCTGCGCCAGTCCGGCGCAACGTCGTCGAGCAGCGACACGAGGTGGATGGGTTCGCCAAAATTCAGCGCCACCCGGCCATAGCGTTTGCGCAACACGCCGAACGCGCGCAGGAATCCGAACAGCGATTCCTTTTCCTTCGGCTTGCCCGAGAGTTCGCCAATGTAGGCGTCGCCCTCCATGATTTTCTCGTAGCCGATGTACACCGGCTGGAACACCACCGGACGACGCGATTCGCGCAGGAAACTGCGCAAGGTCATCGAGAGCATGCCGCCATGCGGCGACAGAAGCCGACCTGTTCGCGAACGACCGCCTTCAATGAAATACTCGAGTGACACGCCGCGGGCAAACAGCTGGCTGATGTATTCGCGGAACACGGTCGAATACAGCGGGTCGCCCTTGAACGTGCGACGCAGGAAGAATGCGCTGCCGCGACGCAGGATCGGCCCGATCACCGGCAGATTGAGATTCACGCCGGCGCCGATGTGCGGAATCGCAATTCCGTTCTGCAGGAGCTGGTACGACAGCAGCAGATAATCCACGTGACTGCGGTGGCACGGCACGTAGATCAGCTCGTGACCCGGCGCGACGCTGCGCACCGTCTCGAAATGGTGCACTTCGACGCCGTCGAACAGCTTGTTCCAGAACGCCTTGAGCATGAACGACATCGACCGCACGACCGGATGCGAGTAGTCCGCCGCGATCTCGAGTGCATAGCCGCGTGCGCGATCGCGGATTTTCGCGTCACTCACGTTCTCCTTGCTGGCAGCCGTCGCAATCGCAGCGCGCACCGGCTCGGCATTGAGGAGCGCATCGACGACGGTGCGCCGGTGCGACAGATCGGGCCCGGTCACGGTTGCGCGGATCCGTCGGAAATGCGCACGCAGGATGCGCTGCAACTTCCGCACGCCGCGCTCCGGCTCGTCCTGGTCGGCAATCACTTCGCGCAGGCTGACCGGCGCGGCAAACTGGACGTGCGTGTCTCGCCCATTGAGCGCCAGCGCGAGCAAGCGCCGGAAGCGGCCGACGACGACCCAGTTCTCCGAAAAGAGAACGCTGAACCAGCCCGACTCGCGATCCGGTGCGCGTCCGACGAAGATCGACACAGGCACCAGTCGAACATCCTTCAGGGGATCTGCGCGCACGATGTCTGCGAGAAGACTGAGCGTCTCCGAACGCGTGGGATGAGGCTGGCGACCGAACACGCGCGGTCGGCGCGACAATGCGACCACCGCACGGCTGCGCTTGATCGGCAGACGGTCCGCGGCTGCGTACGGCGAGGGCAGGCCGGCCTCCATGCATGCCTGCTCGAGAATCAACGTGTCGGACAGTCCATAGCGCTCGACGACGTAGATCGTCGGGCGGCTGTCGTCGGGCAACAGCGCCCGCACGTCGTCAGGAGTTCGATGAATGCGCAACCACGGACGCAGGATCGCGCCGAGGGCATTGAGCCAGGCAGGCACCTGCGCGGCATGCGCCGGGCGTGCCGCCGGTTCGGAGTCGTTCATCGCGCCATTTTAATCGGCGTCGCGTGGCGTGCCCACCGCATGACGCGCACCTGCAGCACGCTTGTTATCCGGCTTTCGACGGCGCCGGGGTGGGCTCTGCAGCTGGCGCCGCGGCGGGAGCGGCTTCCGCGGCTTTTTCGGCCATGCGCTCGATCGCATGCTTGCCATACCAACGGTCGGCAACCTTGACCATGTCGGTTTCGACGCTGAGCGGCGAATCGAACAGCATGTAATCCACCTTCACCTTGGCGATCTTGTCATCGCTGGAGACAACGGAGGTCTTGACCGAGTCGAGCATCTTGTCGAACTGGAATCCGTAAACGGCGAGCGCGTCCTTGACCGCGATGAAGGCGATGCGCGCCTTCTGCATCGACTGGTCGAAATTCAGCGCGCGCGCTTCATCAAGCGTCTTGAGATTCACGTCACGCGCCGCCTTGACCGTGATCGCGATGATTTTCTTGATCGCGTCCGGATCGGTGAATCGCGTCTTCTGCACCCAACCGCCGAGTGCGTTGATGGCGGCAACCGCCTGCTGCTTCTCGGGCTCGGACATGTCCTTGTTCTGCTGGACCATGCCTTGCAGCCAGCTTGAGCCCATCGCGACGTACATCGGAATCTGTGTCTGGTACTGCGCGTCGAACGCCTTGAGTTGCGGTTCGGCTTCGGTGAAAAGCGTCTGTTCTGCGTCGGGAGCCGTCAGCTTGCCCATCGTCTCGGCAAATTTCTGGCGGTCCTCATCGGTGATCGGCTTGTCCCGGCTTTCTTTCATCCAGTCGGCTTTCGCCTTCTCGAAGTCGGCGGGCGGCAACGTGTTCTGCATCACGCCGGCAAGGTCGCCAGCCTTCAGCAACTGCACCGATCGCATGATCGACGCATCCGGTGACGTCGCAGCGGGCGCAGTCACTGCTGCCACACTTCCTGGCTGTTCCTTGCTGCAAGCGGCGACCGCAACGATCAGCGACGCGGCCAACGTCGCGCGCACGATGGACTTGAACATGGAGGATCCTTGCAGTGATAGGAAGGGCGCGCACTTTAGCAGGGCGCTCGCGCGAGCGGCCACTGCCGGTCGGTGGGAGGAGGCCCGGGTGCGACGGCTGAAAAAAGAAAACCCGGAGGGAATACCTTCCGGGTCAATCCGGCAGAGCCGGAGGGGGGAAACTGGGGCGTCGTTCCGACGCGCTGACCGCGTGCGGATCGTTCGAGCGTCGCGACGGATCGCGCGTCGTTGCTGCGAGAAAATATACGCACTCGGCGCAGTTAAAGCAACACATCATATGTATTCGACCAACCAGTTGATTTAAATACGTTTTTCACCATCATTTCCGGAGTCCCTCCAGTTTCGCCTGACGTCGTTCGGCGGCGGTTTTCGCCCACTCGTTGTTGAACAGGGCGGGCTCCCACGAGCCATACGTGGGATTGGGCAGCACGAACCAGCGCGTTCCAAGCCAGGCTTCGTAGGGCGCGATCGCCGCGCGACGGCCCGCTGGCGTATTCGCCAGCACATCGACGAAGTCGCCCAACTGGTCGCCGATTTGCAGCAGCACGCGGTGCTTGCGACCGACCAACTGACGGCGGCAGCCTTTTTCGGTGCCGTTCTGCTCGCAGCCGGCGACCACCGTGCCGAGGCCAAGAAACATCTGCTCACTGGAGCCCACCGGAAAGCCTTCGGAGCGGAGGTTCTCGAGTGTGACGTCGTTGAGATCCTGCGCGCGATTGGACAGATAGAACACGCTCACGCCATTGCGTGCGGCAAGCTGCGTGAATTCGAGCGCGCCCGGCAGCGGCTTGGCCGCTTTCTCCCGACACCATTCTGACCAGGTGAATTCGTTGTACTCGCCGCCGCCATCGACCAGTCGCGCCTGATACGGCGAATTGTCCAGCACCGTTTCGTCGATATCCAGGATAACCGCCGGTTTCAGGCGCCGCGAGGAACCCTTGCGTTCCTCGCGCGGCAACGCGTCCCATTGCCGATCCTTCAACGCGACCAGGAGCTTTTCACCGGCGATGCGATAGACCTCGCGCAGGATCAGGTCATGTTCGATCGCCGTCTGCGACCACGCCACTGCATTGAGATTGTCGTTTGCAGCCGCACCTGAAGAAGCGACCTTGGCGGTCGACGGATGGGGCTCGTTTCGAGTCGTTGCGCAGCCGCACACGAGCGTGGCAGCGAGAACGAGGACAGGTGCAATCAGGTTCTTCATCTGTTCTCCGGGATTGGAAAGCGCAGGAGCAGCGCATACGATCGCGGTACTTTATGACATGCCGTGGTCGGGGCTTTCGTGCGGCACCGCCGGTTTCACTCCTGACGAGATGTCTCCTCCATGTCCTTGCCCCCCAACGTGCGTCTGCAGGCCGCCGCGTATGTGCTTGCCGCGCTGGCACTGCTGCTGATCCTCAAGCTTCACCTGCTGCCGGCATTGCTCGCCGGCCTCCTCGTCTACACGCTGGTCAATGCGCTGGCACCGCTGCTGCAACGCCAGCTTCCCGGTGGACGCGCACACGGTTTGATCGTCGCGCTGCTCGGGATCGTCGTCGTCGGCTTGCTGACCCTCGCGATCATCGGCATCGTGGCGTTCCTCCGCCGCGAACTTGGCAGCCCCGGCGCCCTGTTCGAGACGCTGATGCCATTGATTGATCGCGCGCGCGCGCAGTTGCCGCAGGTGATCGTCGACCACTTGCCCGACAGCATCGATGACCTTCGTACTGCCGCGGTCGAGTGGATGCGAGTTCACGGAGCGCAGCTGCAGCTTGCCGGCAC
>NZ_JBDSWZ010000150.1:0-4513 GCF_039926425.1 Dokdonella sp. | reverse complement strand
GGTATGGCGGCCTCGCTCATGTTCGTGGAACCCGCCCGTGAGTCCATCACGACCAAAGAGGCGGACCTCTTCGGCCGCCTACGGCGCCTCAAAAACGAGCCCGGCGAGCTATGCGCCTCAGTCCCGCGGCGTGTTGAACGGCCAATCACCGCGCAACCGCTCATGACGAGCCCAACCGTCGCAACCAGTACAGCGTTCGCTGCGATCGTTGTTTCTCGCTGAAGTGGGACAACTGGCATCTCACACCGACTGTACGCTGCGCCGAAACCCGAGGGGCGTGATGCCCAGAAGGCGCTGAAACGTGCTCGTGAGATGGGCCTGGTTGGAGAAGCCACTGGTCGCTGCGATGTCGGCGATGCTCCGGCGTGTTGCCTTCAGCTGGGCCTGCGCGTGGCGAACACGGCGCGTCAGAACATAGGTGTGCGGGCTGACGCCAACGGTTTCCTTGAACCGGCGTGCGAAGTGACAAGTGCTCATTGCCGCGACACCTGCCAATTTGTCCAGACTCAAATTCAAATCGATGTTCGTCTCCACATAGTCGATGACATGCGCGATGCCGCGTGCGGAGATCTTGCCGAACGAGCCGCGGACGTTCCGGTTTGCATGCGAAGAAAAGCCACGCACCAGTTTCTCCGCAAGCATCAAAGCCCAGCTGTCGAGGATCAGGTTGGTTGGCTCGATCGATGTCAGACCGGACCGCACCAGACGCGCCGTGTCACACAGCCTGTCGTTTCTGATGCCGGCAGGCATCGAGAGGTCAGCGTGCCGAAGCTCGCGATCAAACAGACTTTCGCAGACGTCGCTCAACAGTCGGAATGGCACGTACAGATGCAGGAAGCTGACGGGATTTTCAAAGCGCCAACGCGCGCCTTCGAACGGCTGCATGGTGAGCTCACCGACATCAGTAGGCGTTGCCTCGCTGTTGCGCCATACGCGCCCTCCTCCGGTGTTCAAGGCGATGCTCACGAAGTCCAGATCGCCGACCTGATGCGATTCCTCGATTGTCGAATGCCAGAAAGCCGCCTTTAGCGAGGACGTCGCGTCGAAGCCGATCGTGCGGAGCGGTGCGATGACCTCGCTTTCCGAATAGCTCGGCACCGTACGGGAGAGTGCCTCGCTGCAGAAGGCCAGGCCTTCCTCTGCGCGCCCTTCGCAAAGTCCTTTCCGCTTTTCTCGAACCATGATGAAGGTCTCCGGAGGCAGCGCGGCCCCACTCGGTGCACCCGCCTGATGCGATGGGCCAGAGCGCAGTCAGGTGTGTCGCGCAAAGCGCGCAAGGGTCAAAAATAGCAAACTTTTGAAATACACGCGGCGGACCCAATGGAATGATGACGACTCAATCTGCTTGCAGAGGAGATCGTATGCCAGGGGCGCAATTGGCAGGGTGGATGCAGGCGTTCTTCCCAAAAGATCCACCCAACTTTTGAAGGTGTTCATGCAAACCGATGTGAAATCCAGCCCTGTCGACAGTCAACTGCCCTCCTTGTTGGCTCGCCAGCGTGCTGCCTTTCTCAGCGTCGGCGCACCTTCGCGAGAGAAGCGCCGTACGCAATTGCTGGGGCTGAAGAACGCGATCCTCGCGCTCCGCAGTGAATATCAAGCGGCGATCAGTGCCGATTTCGGCAACCGTTCGCGGCACGAGACGGACGTGATGGAGATTCTTCCCGTCACGCAGGGGATCGACTATCTGCGGAAAAACCTTGGCCGATGGATGCGACCCAAGCATCGGCACGTCGCAATGCAGTACCGGCCGGCCACCGCGAAGGTACTGATGCAGCCGCTCGGTGTCGTCGGCATCGTCTCGCCGTGGAACTATCCGCTCGCGTTGTGCCTGACTCCACTGGCGACCGCACTTGCGGCAGGCAACCGCGTGATCATCAAGCCGTCCGAACTGACGCCTAGAACGACGGCGTTGATGGCCCTGATGCTGAGCAAGCTCTTCGCCGAAGACGAAGTCGCCGTCGTCACCGGCGGCCCCGATATTGGCGCTGCCTTCTCCGCGCTCCCCTTTGACCATCTGTTCTTCACCGGCAGCACGGGCGTCGGCAAGGTCATCATGCACGCCGCCGCCGACAATCTTGTGCCCGTGACGCTCGAACTCGGCGGCAAGTCACCCGCGATCATCGATCGGGATTACTCGATCACACGCGCGGCCAAGGCGCTCGTCTACGGCAAGCTCAGCAATGCCGGACAGACCTGCGTCGCTCCCGACTATGCGTTCGTCCACGAAGATCGACTCAATGCGTTTATCGACGCTTTCCAGACCGAGGCGCGCCGCGCGTATCCGAATGGGCTTGCAGACGATGGTTACGCGGCGATCATCAACCAGCGTCACCATGATCGTCTTGTCGACCTGATCGAGGATGCGCGCAAGAAGGGCGCCAGAATCGTGCAGATCGGCACGACATCGACTACAGGTCGTCCGCACACGTTGCCGCCCACCATCATTTCAGGCGCCACAGCCGACATGAAGGTGATGCAGCAGGAAATCTTCGGACCGATCCTCCCGATCGTCCGCTATAGAAAACTCGAGGAGACCATCGCCCAGATCAACGCCAACGACCGGCCGCTGGCGCTGTATGTCTTCAGCGATCACCAGGACGTGATCGACCGTGTGCTCTCCAGCACCACGAGCGGCAGCGCGGTCGTCAACGACACGCTGCTGCAGTTTGTCCAGGACGACATGCCGTTTGGCGGCGTCGGTCCGAGCGGCATGGGTGCCTATCACGGCGAGGAAGGCTTCAAGACGTTCAGTCACGCGAAGAGCGTTCTGACCCAATCGCGCTTGAGCATGGTCGGCATCATGCGCGCGCCGTTCGGCCGACTCGCCGAGCGGGTGCTCGGCTTCATGCTTCCCTGATGCGATGGAGCGTGGCGGCTCGAAGCTGCCACCTTCCAGTTTCCAGTCTCCAATCAGGTCCTCGCAGATCAAGAACTATGAGGGCGGGGAGGCGTGGGAGGTGCGCGAATCCGCGACCTCCGCCACAGGCGCGGGTGACCTGCAACCTTGCAGATCTGAACCTCGCTCCGATGACTTAAGCGGCATTGCCGGGCACTGCACGATGGGATGCTTGATTGCCGCCGTGCTGTAGGTTTGACTCGACGACCAATCACTGGGGCAGTTTGAGTCATTCACACTTGCCTGATTTGCCTCTTCGAAAAATCCGAATCGATCCAATTCGATCGCATTGTTGATCCGCTCACGTCCACCGCTCAGTGGATCGCATCGCGCCAGACCGGCGGTCGCCACACGGTGTATCGAAATTGCGTCGCTTCGATTGCACGCGGCCGCCGCGCGGTGGTCGCACCCGCGTCGAAAACCATCGTGCACTCGCGCCACGCTCCGGCGACGTCGGTGCCCGGCGGATCGGCTGCAAGACCCGAGGCGCACACGCGATCGGGTTGCCCCACCATCCTGATCACGATCAGCCGGTCCCGCGCGCGATGCGTCATCATCACCGATCCGCGCAGGACGGCGCGGCCGCTCGAGTCCCGCCCCACCGATGACTGAAGATCGGCGTCGATCGAGCCTTTGTCGGAATCGAGACTCACGCGAATGCTGTCCGGCGCGGTCGGTACCACGGCGCCGGGCGCCAGAAGGATCTCGAAATCGATGCGCGGCTGCGCCCATCGCCCTGGACCCCTCCCATTGTCGAAGTTGACGTCGTTGTCGGCTGCGATTTGTTCATCCGTCGACGTGCGGCTGCAGGCGACCGGCGTTGCAAGCACGGCAAACGCCGCGGCGATCAGCGCCCGCTGGATGGTCCCGACGACGATCGCGACCGCGCAGCGGCCCGCCCGTCCGCCTGCTGCGCCAGCTGTGGCGACGCATCGCTGTCGGCTGCCTTGCCACATCCTGGAATTGAAGTGGCGCGCAACCGTTTTTTTTTCGACGCCGTCGCTTCTGTGCATCGTGTATTCCTGAGTAGCCATCGAGACGTCGACATCCACCGCGCAGGGCAAGTCGCGGTGCTCTGTGCACGCCATACTGGTGTAATACGGGAGTTTTCCGCAAAGGGGACACACTTGCGACGCCGTGATCGCGCGGCGCGCTACAGCGTCTCCGGTCAACAGGCGGCGCGTCGGCCGTCCGGATGTCACGGACCTGCTGGACGCACTGGATCTGGGCGAGCAGGATCCCGAGGCTCATCTCGACCATCGACAACACGACGCCGCGCCCGTGCCCGACCCGATCAACGGCGTGCTCGACGATTTGCGTCCGACGATCTTGGGCAACACCGGTCTGCATCGAGCGATCGAGTACACCTCCGGTGAGCGCCTGCACTCACGCGCACATCCGACGACGGACGTGATGCGATCGACAACAACACGATCGAAAACGCCGTCAAGCCGATTGCCATCGGCCGCAAGAACTTGCTGTTCGCCGGCCAGGTGTGCTGGCCTGAACCACAAGAAATGCGCCAGGTTCACGACCAGTTTGAAGTAGTGAAGCTGACCACAATGCCGATGCTGCCAATGAACGTCTGAACACGTGCAGACGTCGTCATGTCGG
>NZ_JBDSWZ010000149.1:0-20085 GCF_039926425.1 Dokdonella sp. | reverse complement strand
TCCGCCAGCAAGGAGCCGTCCATCATCACCGACGTGAAGCCCGAGCGGATCGACTGCTGGCAGACGTCGGGCGATGCACCGTGATCCTGGTGCAGCACCAGCGGAATGTCGGGATGCGATTCAACCGCGGCCAGCATCAGGTGACGCAGATAAGGCTCACCTGCGTATTTGCGTGCGCCCGCTGACGCTTGGAGGATCACCGGACTGTCGGTTTCCTGCGCTGCCTGCATGATCGCCTGGATCTGCTCGAGGTTGTTGACGTTGAACGCAGGCACGCCATAGCCGTTCTCTGCAGCGTGGTCGAGCAGTTGGCGCAAGCTGATGAAGGCCATGGCGAAGGGTTCCTTGCGTTGATGGAATGAAGGATCGGGGCGTCGCGAGAGCCGGCAGCACTCAACCGCACTCGACCGTCGTGGCTGCGCCGACGTACGCGGCCACCTCGTCGAGTGCGCCGATGATGTCGCAGCCGAGCTCCGACACCGGGCGGCCTTCGTTGTAGCCATGCGGAAGCACGACGATCGAACAGCCGGACGCCCGCGCCGCGAGAACGTCGTTCGACGAGTCACCGACCATCAGCGTGTCCGCCGGGAACGCACCCAAGGTGCGCATCGCGATCAGCAGTCGCTCCGGATGCGGCTTGGGCTGCGTCGCGGGATCGCCGCCGACGATCAGGTCCAGATGCTCCGCAAGACCGTAGTGACCAAGCGTCGCTTCGGCGGAACGCTGCAAGGCATTGGTGACGACCGCCGTGCGGATGCCGTTGGCGCGCAGCGCGCGCAGGCACCCGACACCGCCGGCGTAGACCGAACCGGACCGGCCAACGTGGGACAGGTATCCACTGAAGTAGTCATTCAACACGCGATCGACGAGCGCCTCGTCGTCGACGACGCCCTGGAGCGCCATCACCCGCGCAACCAGAGACCGCGCGCCCTTGCCGATGCGATTCTCGATCGTCTGCTCGTCGGTTGCCTCCAAGCCATTCGACTGCAACGAGGCGTTCAACGCCGCAGTGATGTCCGGCGCGGTATGCACAAGAGTCCCATCCATGTCGAACAGCACCGCTCGAAAACGTCGCGTGCTCATGCGGTCGCCTTCGACAGCAGCGAACGCACGTTCGAAACGAGGTTCGCCGCCGTGATGCCGAACAGTTCGAACAGCGCCGGCGCAGGAGCCGACTCGCCGAAGCGGTCGAGGCCGATCACGATGCCGCTCTCGCCGACGAAGCGGTGCCATGGCATCGTGCTGCCCGCTTCGATCGCGATGCGCGGCACGCCGGTCGGCAGAACCCGTTCGCGCCACTCCAATCCCTGGCTTGCGAACAGTTCCATGCACGGCATCGACACGACGCGCAGTCGGATGCCTTCGTGGCCGAGTTCGGCGCGCGCCTTCATCGCCAGATCCACTTCCGAGCCCGTCGCGATGGCCACCGCGTGCGGCTGGTCATCGTCGGCGAGGATGTAGCCACCGCGCGCAATGTCGGCAACCTGGATGTCTTCGCGGGGTTGGGGTGTCAGGTTCTGTCGCGACAGGATCAATGCGGTCGGTCCGTCGCGACGCGCGATCGCGGCAATCCATGCAGCAGCGGTCTCGGTCGCGTCGCAGGGTCGCCATACGCGCAGGTCCGGAATCAGACGAAGGCTCGTGACGTGTTCGACCGGCTGGTGTGTCGGGCCATCTTCGCCGAGACCGATCGAATCGTGCGTCAGCACGTGGATCACGCGCAGCCGCATCAGTGCGGCCATGCGGATCGCATTGCGGCTGTAGTCGGAAAACGTGAGGAACGTGCCGCCGTACGGAAGATACCCGCCGTGCAGCGCAATGCCGTTCATCACCGCGCTCATGCCGAACTCGCGCACGCCGTAGTTGATGTGATTGCCGTAGGCCGGGCCGTTGCCGTCGCGACGAACCGGAATGGCTCCCTTGAAGTTGGTCAGGTTGGAACCGGTGAGATCCGCCGAGCCGCCGAGCAGTTCCGGCAGCAGCGGCGCCAGTGCGTCAAGCGCATTCTGCGATGCCTTGCGTGTCGCGATCGTCTGCGCGGCAGCTTGCGTCTGTGCGATCAACGCGTGCGTCCGGTCGATGAAGTCGACAGGCAGGTCGCGCGCGATGCGTCGCTTCAACTCGGCCGCGAGCTCCGGAAACGCGCGTGCATACGCGTCGAAACGCAGCTGCCATTCGGACTCCAGCCGCTGGCCGGCCTTGCGCGCGTTCCATCGCGCACTTGTGTCTGCCGGAATCTCGAATGGCGCATGCGACCACCCGAGCGACGCGCGCATTGCAGCGAGGTCGTCGTTCCCGAGCGGTGCGCCGTGCACGTCGTGGCTGCCGGCCTTGCCCGGGCTGCCCTTTCCGATCACGGTGCGGCAGCACAGCAGGCTTGGCGCATCTCCCCGTGCGCGCGCCTCGACCAGTGCGCGCTCGATCGCCTGGGTGTCGTGACCATCAATCGCAGGCACCACGTGCCAGCCGTACGCTTCGAACCGCTTCGGCGTGTCGTCGGTGAACCAGTGCTTCACGTCGCCATCGATCGAGATGCCATTGTCGTCGTAGAAGCAGATCAGTTTGCCGAGGCCCAGCGTTCCGGCGAGCGACGCGACCTCGTGGCTGATGCCTTCCATCAGGCAACCATCGCCGAGGAACACGTAGGTGTGGTGATCGATCGGTGCGTGACCGTCGCGATTGAACTCGCGCGCCAGCAATGCTTCGGCGAGAGCCATGCCGACGCCGTTCGAAAGCCCTTGGCCGAGCGGGCCGGTGGTCGTCTCCACACCCGGCGTCATGCCGAGCTCGGGGTGGCCGGGTGTCTTGCTGTGCAGTTGGCGGAAGCGCTTCAATTCATCGAGCGGCAGGTCGTACCCGGTGAGGTGGAGCAATGCATACAACAGCATCGAGCCATGACCGTTCGACAACACGAAACGGTCGCGATTGATCCACGACGGATGCGCCGGGTTGTGGCGAAGATGCCGCGTCCACAACACCCATGCGATTTCGGCCATTCCGAGAGGTGCGCCAGGATGACCCGAGTTTGCCGCCTGCACCGCGTCGGCAGCGAGGAAACGGATGGCGTTGGTCATGTCGCGCTGCACCCGCTCGTCCGAATCGGCACGCGCCTGGATCGGCTCGAACAAAGAGGCCCGAGTCATGCCGAACCCGACCGGCGCTTGCGATCCATCAACTGCAGGATCAGCGGCGTGAAGATCAGTTCCATTGCGAGACCCATCTTGCCGCCGGGTGCGACGATCGTATTTGCGCGGCTCATGAAGGAATCGTGCAGCATGCTCAGCAGGTACGGGAAATCGATTCCGCGCGGGCTGGCGAAGCGAATCACGATGAAGCTTTCGTCCGCGGTCGGGATGTAGCGCGCGATGAAGGGGTTGGAGGTGTCGACGATCGGTACGCGCTGGAAATTCACATGCGTGCGCGAGAACTGCGGACAGATATGGCTCACGTAGTCGGGCATGCGCCGCAGGATCGTTTCGGTGACGGCCTCCTGGGTGTAACCGCGCATGCTCTTGTCGCGATGGAGCTTCTGGATCCACTCGAGGTTGAGCGTCGGCACGACGCCAACCAGCAGGTCTGCATGCTTGCCGACATCGATGTCGCCATCGACCGCAGCGCCATGCAGCCCCTCATAGAAAAGCAGATCGGAATTCGGAGGAACCTCTTCCCACGGCGTGAACGTGCCCGGCTGCTGCTGGTACGGGGCCGCTTCCCCTTCGTCGTGCAGATACTTGCGAAACCTGCCCTTGCCGGTCTGTCCATAGTCGCGGAACAGCGCCTCAAGCTCACGGAACAGGTTCGCTTCGGGTCCGAAATGACTGAAGTGCCGATTGCCCTCGCCTTCGGCCTTCTTCATCGCCGCGCGCATTTCGAGGCGGTCGTACAGATGGAAGGAGTCGCCCTCGACCATCTGCGCGTTGACACCTTCGCGTCGGAAGATGTTGACGAAGCTGGTCATGACCGTGGTGGTGCCGGCTCCCGAGGAACCGGTCACCGCAATCACGGGATGCTGGATGGACATGGCCGTTGTCTCCCTGGTGCGTCAGGCACGTGCTTCGGGGCGGAACAACGAACGCTCGTTGAACAGCGGTGAAATGAAGGGCTTGTCGGTGCCGGCGTCAAAGTTCTGATGGTACGACTCGATCCGTTCGACTTCCGCGCGCGAGCCCAGGACCACGCCGATGCGCTGATGCAGTTCTTCCGGCTGCTGGTCGAGCATCCGTGCGCGGCCGGTCGAGGCGGCACCGCCGGCCTGCTCGATCAACATGGCCATCGGATTCGCTTCGTACATCAGGCGCAGTCGACCGGCCTTCGAAGGATCCTTATTGTCGCGCGGATACATGAACACGCCGCCACGGATCAGGATGCGATGCACTTCGCCGACCATCGCGGCGATCCAGCGCATGTTGAAGTCGCGGCCGCGGGGTCCGGTCTTGCCAGCTTTGCATTCCTCCACATAGCGCTGCATCGGCGGTTCCCAGAAGCGCTCGTTCGACGCATTGATCGCGAACTCGCTGGTTTCCACCGGCACGCGCATGTCGGGGTGCGTCAGGATGAAATTGCCGATTTCGCGATCGAGCGTGAAGCCGTGCGTGCCCTGTCCGACGCTGAGCACAAGAATCGTTGACGGACCGTAGATTGCGTAACCCGCGGCAAGCTGCTTTTTTCCCGGCTGCAGAAAGTCGGGCAGTGCAGGCGCTGTTTCGTGAGGATGCTCCAGCACCGAGAAGATCGTGCCGATCGCGCTGTTGAGATCGACGTTGGCCGATCCATCGAGCGGATCGAACAGCAACAACAGTTTTCCGCGCGCGTATTCGGACGGAATCTCGAATGGCTCGTCCATCTCCTCGGACGCCATGCCGGCAACGAGTCCACCCCAGTCGCAGTGGCGCAGGATGATTTCGTTGGTCAGGACGTCGAGCGGTTTCTGCGCCTCACCTTGCACATTGACGGTGTCGAGCGTTCCCTGCTGGCCGGCGAGTGCGCCTTTGGCGGCAACTGCACTGATCGCCTTGATCGCCGCAGCGACGTCGACGAGCAACGCCGCAAGTGCCTGACGATCTGCCGAGTCCTTCAGTTGCTCGATCAGGAATTTTGACAGGGTGGTACGACCGTGCAGCATGAGACCTCTCCCGGTTCACGAACCCTTGACGTCTGAATGGTCGCGCCCGCCCTGGAACACGCGGCTGGCACGAATGTCTTCTTCCTTTATCGTCATGAGGCTGTTGCGATCCGGCGCTGCGTCCGTTGCCGAATTGGCGAACAAGCGACCGGCCTGTCGCAGGCGCGCCCGATCGATTGCATTGCGCATCGAGCGTGCGTTGGCAAAATGCGGCTGGGCGATGCGCAGCCCGATGTACTCGCGCAACGTTGCGAGCGCCGTTTCATCGAACCGGTAGTCGATGCGTTCGGCGATCAGCTGCGTGATCTGCAGCAGTTCGTCGACGCCGTAGTCGGGGAAATCGAGATGATGCGCGATGCGCGACGCAATGCCCGGATTGCTGTGGAAGAACGTTTCCATGCGCGGCTTGTAGCCGGCGAGGATCACGACGAGGTCGTCGCGCTGGTTCTCCATCACCTGCAACAGGATCTCGATCACTTCCTGGCCGTAGTCGCGCTCGTTTTCCGGGCGGTACAAGTAATACGCCTCGTCAATGAACAATACGCCGCCCAGCGCACGCTTGAGTACCTCTTTCGTTTTCGGCGCGGTGTGCCCGATGTACTGGCCGACCAGATCGTCACGTGTCACCGCGATCAACTGATTGCGCCGGATGTAGCCAAGCCGATGCAGGATTTCCGCCATCCGCAACGCAACCGTCGTCTTTCCGGTTCCGGGATTGCCGGTGAAACTCATGTGCAGGCTCGGAGCACCGGCGCCTTTGCCCAATCCCGCGGAGCGCCGGGCATTGTCGACAAGCAGCAGCGCGGCGATCTCTCGGATGCGCGACTTCACCGGCACCAGACCAACGAGGTCGGCGTTGAGCTTGTCGAAGACCTCGTCGATCCCGCTCTCGCGATACAGCGTCGCGAGGTCCGTCGGCTCGGTGGGCGCTGCGGCAGTGCCGGGTTCAGTGGTCATGGTCTTCGCGTCCCTCGACGATCAGGGCGTGTCGCTGTCGTAACGCTCACCTTCCGGCTTGTCGGCGGCGTAGCTGGTGACCGTATAGCGGATCTGGCGACCATCGACTTCCTGCCGCACCAAGGCGAAGCCTGGCTCGTGCTTTGGGCGGTTGACGATATAACTCATTGCCGGGCTTTCCACGCCGCGCGTGGAATCGAACGCCATCACGCGGATGTAGTGGTTGGGAAACGTTGTCCGACACTCGTTGATCTCCTTCAGGATCGCGGCGGGATCCTTCAGGTCGAACATCGGATTCCCGTACATGTCCCAGTAGGTGTTGCGCGGATGCGGATCGTCGGTGTATTCGACGCTCACCGCCCAGCCATGGCCGAGCGCGTAGTTGATCTGCGCGGTGATCTGCACGTCGGTGAGATCGGGCAGGAACGAAAACTGCCCCTGCGTGATGCGGTTGCCGGTGTTGGTCATCATGGCGACGTTCTCCTCGGGTCAGGCGCTGGCGGTCGTGGTCGGCACGAAGTCGGGTGTGTCGGTCGACTCGTAGTTGAAACTGATGTCCTTCCACGTGTCGAGCGCCGCCTGCAACGGCTTGCAGGTTTTCGCGGCTTTCTCGAGGATTTCCGGGCCCTCGCGGAAGTAATCCTTGCCTTCATTGCGCGCAAGGATCATCGCTTCGAGCGCAACACGATTGGCGGTCGCGCCAGCCTGGATGCCCATCGGATGGCCGATCGTGCCTCCGCCGAACTGCAGGATCACGTCTTCGCCGAGGTAGTGGATGAGCTGGTGCATCTGCCCGGCGTGGATTCCACCCGACGCGACCGGCATCACCTTGTTGAGCGACGCCCAGTCCTGGTCGAAGAAGAGTCCATGTTCGAGGCTCTTCTCGTTGCGCGTTTCGCGCAGCGTGTCGTAGAAGCCCTTGATCATCAGCGGATCGCCCTCGAGCTTGCCGACGACCGTGCCTGCGTGGATGTGGTCGACGCCAGCCATGCGCATCCACTTGCAGATGACGCGGAAATTCATGCCGTGATTTTTCTGGCGCGAGTAGGTCGAGTTACCGGCGCGATGCAGATGCAGGATCATGTCGTTCTTGCGCGCCCACTTCGCCATCGACTGGATCGCGGTATAGCCGATCACCAGGTCGATCATGATGATGACGGAACCGAGCTCCTTGGCGAATTCCGCACGCTCGTACATGTCCTCCATCGTGCCCGCGGTGACGTTCAGGTAATGCCCCTTGACCTCGCCGGTGGCGGCGGACGCCTTGTTCACGGCCTCCATGCAATAGAGGAAACGGTCGCGCCAGTGCATGAAGGGCTGGCTGTTGATGTTCTCGTCGTCCTTGACGAAATCGAGACCGCCCTTGAGGGCTTCGTAGACGACGCGGCCGTAATTGCGCGCGGACAGGCCGAGTTTGGGCTTCGTCGTCGCGCCGAGGAGAGGGCGTCCGAATTTGTCGAGACGTTCGCGCTCCACGACGATGCCGGTGGCCGGCCCCTGGAACGTTTTCAGGTAGGCCACCGGGATGCGCATGTCTTCGAGGCGCAGCGCCTTGACCGCCTTGAAGCCGAACACGTTGCCGATGATCGATGCAGTGAGGTTGGCGATCGAGCCGCCTTCGAACAGGTCGAGGTCGTACGCGATGTACGCAAAATACTGCTGCTCGGTCTGCGTCCCGGGTCCGGTGTTCGGCACAGGATCGACGCGGTATGCCTTGGCGCGGTAGAGCTCGCACGCGGTCAGGCGGTCGGTCCACACCACCGTCCACGTTGCTGTGGAGGATTCGCCCGCGATCGCCGCGGCCGCTTCCTCGGAGTCGACGCCTGCCTGCGGCGTGATGCGGAACAGCGCGATCACGTCCGTGTCGAGCGGCTCGTAGTCCGGCTGCCAGTAACCCATCTGCTTGTACGGCAATACGCCAGCCTTGTAGCGGTCGACGGGCGCATCGGAAGGAGCGGATTTGTCCAGTGCATTCATGGCGGGTTCCCTGGTCGGACGGGTGCCGGCGACTGCGGCGTGCACTGACAGTAGGACGGGCCTATCATCACTGACAGTCAATATTTCTGACCGATGCATAAGGCATTACTTATGATTCGCCGAATCACCTTTCGCCAGCTGCAGATCTTCTGTGCAGTGACGCGCCTTCAAAGCTTCGTGCGCGCGAGCGAGGAACTGCATCTGACCCAGCCGGCGGTGTCGATGCAGGTCAAGCAGCTGGAAGACGCCGTTGGAATGCCGCTGATCGATCGCGTCGGCAAGCGCGTTGCGCTGACCGAAGCGGGTCGGCATTTCCACGACCATGCAGCACGCGTACTGGGCGAACTGCACGACGCGGAGGAAACGCTCAGCCAGCTGAAGGGATTGCGCGGCGGCACCGTCACCGTGGGAATGGTCAGCACCGCGAAATACTTCGTGCCGAAACTGCTGGCCCGCTTCACCGCGCAGTACCCGGATGTGGAGCTGCGCCTGATGACGGGGAATCGCGGCACCCTGCTCGGCTACCTGCATCGCAACGAGATCGATCTCGCGGTGATGGGTCGGCCGCCACGCGAAATGCAGATGGTTGCCGAAGCGTTCGCCCAGCACCCTTATGTATTCATCGCGCCGACCGACCACCGGCTCGCCGGCGCCACGAACATCGATCTGTTCGACATGCGTGACGAAACGATGCTGCTGCGCGAGCCGGAATCAGGCACGCGCATCCTCAACGACGACTATTTCCGGAAGTGCCTGTTCACGCCCAGACGAAAGATCGAGATGGGCAGCAACGAGACGATCAAGCAGGCGGTGATGGCCGCCATGGGTCTCGCGCTGCTGTCGCAACACACGCTCGGACTGGAGCTCAAGCACCGCGCGATCGCCATTCTCGATGTTGCCGATACGCCGATCATGCGGACCTGGCACATCGCGCACCAGACAGAAAAGCGTCACTCGCCAGTTGCGAAAGCGATGCGCGATTTCGTGCTTGAGCACGGCGGCGACTTCCTGCGGTCGGAGTTCGCGCCGGTGCGTGAGAAGCCGGCGAAGCCTCGGGGATCGGTTAGCGCTGAGCGCCGGCCACGCAAGCGCGCCCGGCCTGCGGGCCTGGCGTAGGCCCGACGTGTTTGCGCGGCCGGAACACGTGCGTCAGTAATACCTCGGAATCGGCCCGCGCTGCGGCGTGGCACGATCGGACAGATCAAGCATCACTTCGTCGACGTAGCACCAGCCCCAGCCTTCGGGTGGATCGTAACCCTCGATGACCGGATGTTTCGTCGCGTGGTAATGCTTCGTCGCGTGACGGTTCGGCGAATCGTCGCAGCAGCCGACATGGCCGCACGTGCGGCACAACCGCAGGTGCAGCCAGATCGAACCGATTTTCAGGCATTCCTCGCAGCCGAGTGCGCTTGGCGTGACATCGCGGATCGTGTCGAGATGAGTGCAGTCGTCGGACATCGTTTGTTCTCCGTTCGGATCAGGAAGAAAGGGTCGCGACCTCGGCGAGATACGCGTGCAGCGCCTGCACAACCTGGGCGCCTTCGCCGATCGCGCCGCCCACCCGCTTGACCGAACCGGAGCGTACGTCACCGACGGCGAACACGCCCGGCACGCTCGACTCGAGCGGCGACACCGACGCGGAACGGCCATTGATGGTGGCGCCCGTGACGACAAATCCGCCTTTGTCGAGGCTCACTCCGCAACCGTCGAGCCAGCCCGTTGCCGGATCTGCGCCGACGAACAGGAACACGTTGCGGATGTCGCCTGCCTCGTCGGCGGCGCGCGCGTGGTCGCGCCAGCGAACGCGTTCGAGTCCGCCGTCGGCGGTTCCTTCAAGTGCCACGATCTCCGTTCGCGTCATCAACTCGATGTTCGATGTCGCGCCAATGCGATCGATCAGGTAGCGCGACATGCTCGCAGCGAGACCGTCACTGCGCACCATCATGCGCACCGATTTCGCATGACCGGAAAGAAACACGGCCGCCTGACCCGCCGAGTTGCCGCCACCGACAAGGACGACGTCCTGACCGGCGCACAGCTTGGCCTCGATCGGCGAGGCCCAGTACCAAACGCCGCGACCTTCGAAAACCGACAGGTCGGGGATGTTCGGTCGCCGGTAGCGGGCGCCGCTGGCGACAACGACCGCGCGTGCGCTGATCTTCTCGCCCACATCGAGTTCGAGCGTGAAGGCGCCTTCCGCCCGCGTGCAATCGAGCGACTTCACCTCGGCGGGAATCAGCATCTCGGCGCCGAACTTCTCCGCCTGCACGAACGCGCGGCCGGCGAGCGCCTGGCCGGAAATGCCGGTCGGGAATCCGAAATAGTTCTCGATGCGCGCACTCGCCCCCGCCTGGCCGCCATACGATCGGGCATCGACGACGATCGCGGAAAGACCTTCGGATGCCGCATACACCGCTGTCGCAAGGCCCGCTGGGCCTGCACCGACGATGGCGACGTCATACACCGACTGCTGGCGCGGATTGCCGATCAAACCGATCTGCCGGGCGACATCTGCGCTGGTGGGATTCTTCAGGACGCTGCCATCGGGACACACGACGAGCGGAAGCTCGTCAGGTGACCCCGCATGCCGCGCAATCAGGCAGCGCGATTCGGGCTGGTCAGGATCGAGAAGATGATGCGGCAGGCCGTTGCGGATCAGGAAATTCTGCAGATGCAGGATCCCGGCGGAATTCGCTGCGCCGATCAGCACAGGACCGCCGGTGCCGCCCTGGATCAGCCCGACGCGCCGAAGGATCAGCGCGCGCATGACGCGTTCGCCGAGCTCGGCCTCGGCAATCAGAAGCGCGCGCAATTTTTCGCCAGTGATATGGATCGCCTCGACGTCGCCATCCGCGTGGGCGTCGACCAGCGCCGGACCATTTGCCAGTGTTCCGACTTCGGCGACGAAGTGGCCGGGTCCCTGGTCGGCGACCGGCGAGATATGGCCAAGCCCGTCGCGCTGCGTGATCGTCACGTGTCCGGACAGCACGATGAACATGCCGGGGCCGTGGTCGCCGGTGTTGAACAACGTCTCGCCGCTCTTGTAGGACTTCTGTTGTCCGAAGCGCCGCAGCCGACCGATCTCCGTGGAGGTCAGCTGGGGAAACGTCTGATCGTGCCGCGGATTCAGCGCTGCGGACGACGCGGGGCGATCGCCGATCTCGACCAACATCTCGTTCGCCATGCAAGCCTCGGACTGCAAAGGGGTGGCCTCGAACGACGACGGCATGTGCCGGAGCGTCGATTCGAGGCCGCACGAGTTTAGCGTCAGAAGGACTGCAGGCGGTCCGGTCGTCGACGATGCGATCGACGCGAGCATGGAGACCCGCGCGAACGCCTTGGCTTGCCGTGTTGCGTGCGATGGTCTTCCCGCCCCCGACCTGCAGCCCCTTTTTCCCCAAATGGAAAAAGATGTCGTTGCGACGTTCTCAGTCGAAACCGTTGCCGAACACGTCGTCGCTGTGGTCGCGCCACCATTCGAGCAAGCTCACCAGCGCAGCGGGCGTGTTCTGTGCCGGAGGCATCGCCGCCTGGTTGGTGTGATTGACGCCGTGGCAGCCGTCGCAGGCGCGCACTTCCCCCGGTTGCACATTGAGCCAGTAGCGTTCGCGCACGACACCCTCGCCCGTTGGACTCGTGGTCTGCCAGGTCATTGCACGGCGCGCCGGCACGATCACCGCCGTCGATCCATCCGCGGCGATCGCGACACTGCCGGGAGGCGCGCCGCTTGTCGGCGGCATGAAGGTGAACGCATCGGCATCGTGCAGCGGACGCGCGAGCACGCGCCGGCCGTCGTCGGGCGTGCTGGTTCCACCCATTCCGCGCACCTGGTCGCCCTCGAAGAACTGCATCCACGCAATGTCGTAGAGCTGACCGCCGCTGCCGACGGTCTGTGTACCGCCCGGCACACGCAGGTTGTACGGCTGCTGGCGGTCGGCGGCGTCGCGCGAGGTGACGTTGCGACTCACCAGCACACCAAGCCCACGTGCCTTGAGGAATGCGCGGAACGCGTCCGGGTCGACGCCCGCCGCGGCAAACGCGGCAATCTCGGGCGCCGACAAGGCCGCGACAGCGGTGTTTGGCGGAACGGCATGGCTGCGCACTTCGACCGGCGACAGCTCCCACATCGGGCCGTTGTAACTGACGAGCACGTCGGGATCCCAATACGCGACCGACTTGCTGATCCCTGCCGTCAGGGCTTCGGCAGGCGTGGCCTGCCCGCCCGCGAAGGTCACCCGTTGCAACCGGAATGTGTAATTGGACACCGGGTTCGGCCGCGTGCCGGCGTTGTAGGCGGCGGCCCACTGGTCGGTGTACGCGGCCACCATCTGGCCGTCCGCCAGCGGCAGCGGATTTCGGTAGCGCCCGGCGAATCCGGCCGGCGACGCATCGAACGTTGCTGCGGCGCTGCGCGGCGCGTGGTAGTCGATCAACAGCTCAGCCGGGTTCGACGTCGGCGCCGCGTCGATCGACACCAGCTGGCCGGACGCATGGGTATAGAACTCCGGCGCGTCGATCGCGTAGTAGCGTCCCGGGTGGGTCGGGTCTTCTGCCAGTTGCAGCAGGTTCTCGACCGGATTCACATTGGGGCGGCCGGAGACCTCATCGATGAAATCATCGAGTGCCGGATCGTTCGTGATGCTGCGCTCGAAGTACGCCTGCAGTTCGTGGCGTCCGACATGGTTGAGCGTCTCTTCGGTGGTTCCGTCCTGGTTGAGCTGCCACGGAAAGAAGAAATTGAAGCGATGTCCGCTGAGGTTGGAGCCGGCGGTCGCGAACAGCGGCTCGGGGTAGACCTCGGGACCGCGTGGCACGCGCGTCGCATTCGCTGCTTCGCTCACGTAGTCGAACGTGCCGTAGATTGACGCTTGCCCCGCCCCTTCCGCATCGGCATCCGCTGCGGCCTGCTGGTCGGTCTGAAGATGGTCCCAGCGCGTGACGAGCAGTCGACCGTAGCTGTCGACCAGCGGCCCGAAGGATCCCGATGGCGAATGCTGCAGGATCGTCAGCGCTCCGCCGGCGGACAGCTTCCACAAACCGGTTGTCGTCGGTGCGGATTCGTACTCGTCGAGCTGCGGGTACAGGTGTCGCTGGCCGTTGCGCGGACGGTCGCTGGCGAAGATCAGGCTGCCGTCGGATGCGTAGACCGGCTCGACGTTGTTGCTGTCGGAGGGCTGGTTCGCGACACGCGTGATCACCACCGTCTGACCAGGGCCGAAGCCGCTGACTTCGTACATCTGCCAGTACCAGACGCCCTGCTGGTACTGCGCGGTCGGCGCGCCGATCACCATGCTGAAGACCGCGCGTGTGCCATCGAAACTGACGGCAGGGTCGCGCACGGCGATCGCGTTTGCACCCTGCTGACCCGCGTTGCCGTAACCCGCTTCCTGGGTCAGGTTGCGCAACGTTCCGTTGGCGTAACGGATCCACAGATCGCCACCGCGCGCCGCTGTCTCGACGTTGCCGAGATGGTTCGCAAATACCGAACCGATTGACGCAAAGTCGGCTGGAACCGGCACTTGGGTGACGAACAGGATCGGATTGGCGAGTGCAGACGACGCTTCTGAAGATACAAGCACACCCGATGCCACGATCATTGCGACGACCATCTCGCGCATCGCGCGCACAAACGCCTGACATTCCACTGTCTTACTGCTCATTTTCCTCTCCCCTGACCCATTGCAGGCACGCCTGCTTCCCCCCGCGCACGCGGGGTCTCTCCCTTCCATACGCGATTGTGGGCCGACAAGTGCCAAATGCTGGCGACTGCATTCCAGTTCGAGGGTCCAGCCTTGCAAGCAACAGCGTGAAACACGCAGGACACGACGACGGATCGAGAGGCGGTCCGATCGCGCGTCACATTCTTCGAGCCCTTCGTGGTTGCGGCTGTTGCGCAGTTGCTCAGGCCTGGGGGCAGAGGACCGCGCGACGAAGCGCGTTGATTGGCGCAAACTGCGGCAGACACGCCGCGACGGGCGTTCGGGATCCAAGCCGCATCGACCTGATCCTCCGTCCAGCGTCCAGCCAACCGCGCGCCTGTCTGATCACGGGCGCGCGACCAGCCAGAGGTCCGCATGATCACCTTCAACATCAATGGGCAGTCGCGCGAGATCGACGCCCCTGCCGACATGCCGCTGCTGTGGGTGTTGCGCGACCTCATCGGGCTCACCGGCACGAAGTTCGGATGCGGCATCGCGCAATGCGGCGCATGCACCGTGCATGTCGACGGCGCGCCGGTGCGGTCGTGCCTGCTGCCGGTCGGGTCGATCGGAACCCGCGCGATCACCACGGTCGAGGCCATCGGCGCGACGCCGGTCGGCGAAAAGGTGCAGAACGCGTGGCTCGCGCTCGAAGTCGTCCAGTGTGGCTATTGCCAGTCCGGTCAGATCATGTCCGCGGTCGCGTTGCTCACCGCAAAGCCGAATCCGGATGACGCCGACATCGACGCGGCAATGGCCGGCAACATCTGCCGCTGCGGAACCTACGTGCGCATCCGCGATGCGATCAAGCAGGCCGCGAAGTCCTGATCCGATGTTGACCGGAGAATCGACCATGTCCAAATCCGTTCCCGATTCCGCGCTGCTGCCGTCGACGTCGCGTCGTGCGTTCCTGCAATCCGGAATCGCTGCAGGCGCCACCGTGCTGTTACTTGGCTTCCGCATTCCGTTGGCCGGTGCCGACGACAAGACGGCGGACGCCGCGTTCGCGCCGAACGCGTTCATCCGCATCGACGACCATGGCGCGGTGACGCTGATCATGCCGCAGGTCGAAATGGGCCAGGGCATCTACACCGGCATCGCGATGATCCTCGCCGAGGAACTCGACGTGGACTGGAATCGCGTCGCGGTCGATCATGCGCCGTCGAACGAGAAGCTGTATGCCAACCCTGCGTTCGGAATCCAGGCGACAGGCGGATCGACCTCCGTCCGCGCGTTCTGGATGCCGCTCCGCAAGGCCGGAGCGACCGCCCGTGCGATGCTGGTCGGCGCCGCCGCGCAACGCTGGAAGGTCGATCCTTCGACCTGCTCGACCACAAACAGCGAAGTGCTGCATGCGGCAACGTCGCGACGGTTTTCATACGGCGAACTGGCCAGCGCTGCCGCTACGATCGCGCCGCTGAAAGATCCACCGCTCAAGGCCGACGCTGATTTCAGGTTCATCGGCAAATCCCTCAAACGCCTCGACACGCCGGACAAGGTCAATGGCAAGGCGCAGTACGGCATCGACGCGATGCCGCCCGGTGTGAAGTTCGCGACACTCGCCCAATGCCCGGTGTTCGGCGGCAAGGTCGGCAAGGTGGACGACACCCGTGCGAAAGCGATGGCGGGCGTGCGCCAGGTGATCGTTCTGGACAACCTGGTCGCCGTCGTCGGCGATCACATGTGGGCGGCGAAACAAGGATTGGAAGCGTTGGACATCGTGTGGGACGAAGGTCCGAATGCGAATGTCGATTCCGCCGCCATCTGGGCACAGCTTCGCGCAAGCAGCGAGAACGAAGGCGCAGTGTCGAAAGCCGAGGGCGACAAGGCCAAGGCAATCGGCGGCGGCGACCGTCTCGATGCGGCATACGAGTTGCCGTTCCTCGCGCACGCGACGATGGAACCGATGAACTGCACGGTCCACGTCACGGCCGACGCCTGCGAAGTCTGGGTCGGCACCCAGGTGCTGGCGCGTGCGCAGGACATTGCAGCCAAGGTCACCGGGCTGCCGGTCGAGAAAATCACCGTGCACAATTTCCTGATTGGTGGCGGTTTCGGGCGACGCCTTGAAGTCGACATGGTGGAAACAGCCGTGCGCATCGCCCAGCAGGTCGATTCGCCGGTCAAGGTCGTGTGGTCGCGCGAAGAAGACATCCAGCACGCCGTCTATCGACCGGTCTACCGCAATCTGCTGTCGGCGAGCGTCGCCGACGGACGCATCGTCGGATGGAAACACCGCATCACCGGCGCCGCGATCATCGCCCGCTGGTTGCCGCCTGCATTCCAGAAAGGCGTCGACATCGACGCCATCGATGGCGCGAACGAGATTCCGTACGACATCCCGAACCTGCAGATCGAGTACACGCGCGACGAGCCGAAAGCGGTCCCGACCGGCTTCTGGCGCGGCGTCGGCCCAAACAACAACATCTTCGCGATCGAGAGTTTCATCGACGAACTCGCGATGAAGGTCGGCAAGGATCCGCTCAGCTTCCGTCGCGGCATGTTGGCCAAGAATCCACGCATGCTCGCGGCGCTGGATCACGTGATCGCCAAGTCCGGCTGGTCCGATCCGCTGCCCGCACGAACCGGTCGCGGCATTGCGGCGCAGTTTGTCTTCGGCAGCTACCTCGCAACCGTCGCCGAAGTGGAGGTGGCCACGAATGGCGACGTGCGCGTCCATCGCATCGTGTGTGCGGTCGACACTGGCATCGTGGTCAATCCGGACAGCGTGATCGCGCAGATCCAGGGCGGCCTGATCTTCGGACTGACCGCGGCGTTGTACGGCGAGATCACGATCGACAAGGGCCGCGTGCAGCAAAGCAACTTCAACGACTACCGCATGCTGCGCATCGACCAGACGCCAAAGATCGAAGTGCACCTGATCGCGAGCGGTGAAATGCCGGGCGGAATCGGCGAAACCGGCGTGACCGCTGCTCCGCCGGCCGTTGGCAACGCGATCTATGCGGCAACCGGCATTCGCCTGCGACGATTGCCGATCGACCGAGACGCTCTCGCGGCAGGGGCGAAGGCATGAGCGGCTCGCGTGTTTTCAGGTTCATCGGCATCTTGATTGCGATCGTGGCCGTCGCCGGTATCGCGGTCCTCGCGTTTTATGCAACGCGTCCCGGACCGATGGCGTTCGCGTCGGGCAAACCGGTCGCACTCGGTGCCTATGAGGGCCATCCAACCGGTGTGCCGGCGGATTTTTCGTCCACCGATGCCATCGCCCGCGGACGCTACCTGACGCAGGCGGCCGACTGCCAGGCCTGCCATACCACCGAAGGCGGAACACCGTTCGCGGGCGGCCGCGCATTCAAGTTTCCGTTCGGCACGATGTATTCGCCAAACATCACGCCTGACGCCAATACCGGCATCGGGCAATGGACCGATGCGGAATTCCTCAAGGCGATGCACGACGGCATCGGGCGCGGCGGCAAGAAGCTCTATCCCGCATTTCCTTACGCCGCATATACGTATGTCACCGACGACGACGTGCTGGCGATCAAGGCCTACCTGTTTTCGCTGACGCCGGTTGTGAGCACAGCGCGTGCGAACGACCTGGTGTTTCCGTTCAACCAGCGGAGCCTGATGACGGTGTGGTCGGGCCTGTTCAATCCGGGCAGGCGCTTCGAGCCACGGGCCGAACAGACTGCTGCGTGGAATCGCGGCGCCTATCTCGCCGAAGGGCTCGCGCACTGCGGTGAATGTCATACGCCGCGCAATCTGATGCAGGCGCTCGACAACTCCGACAAGTTTGCCGGTGCACTGACCGGTGGCTGGCGTGCGTACAACATCACGGGCGATCAGGCATCCGGCGTCGGCGCCTGGAGCGAGGCGGATATCGGAAGTTATCTCGCGCAAGGCCACGCCGCCGGACGTGGAACGGCCTCGGGACCGATGGCGGAGGCGGTCGACATCAGCTTCTCGAACATGACGCCAACCGACATTGCCGCGATCGTCACCTACGTTCGCAGCGTTCCCGCACGCGAGTCGAACGACTTGCCTGCACCGCGAACCATCGTCGCGTCCGCGGATCCGAAGGAGAGCACCGTGGCCACGGTCGACGTGCGTGGCCAACAGGTCTTTGCCGGAGCATGCGCGAGCTGCCACGGATGGACCGGCGTGAGCCCACTGTCGACGCGAGCGACGTTGACTGGAACGCGCGCTGTGAACGACCCGCGTGCAACCAACGTCGCACAAGTGGTGCTGCACGGGTCGGGAGCGATGAGCGCGGTCGGAACGCTGGCCATGCCGGGTTTCGGCGCGTCCTACAACGACGACGAAGTCGCTGCGGTCGCCAACTATGTGACCGGCCGATTCGGCGTGCAGGCGTCTGCGTTGACGGCGGACGATGTGCGCAAGTTGCGCGCGTTGGAGTAGTCGATCCGGTTCCGCTCCGTCGGAAATGCGGGCTAGAGCGTCCAGTCGCCGGTGGCAGCCGCGCGTCTCGCAACCTGCCATGCGACGACGTCGGTCGGTACGTGCGGGGTGAAGTCGATGTTCAGCGCGACCATCGCATCGAGCGCATCGCCCAGGCTGCGCTCGTAGCGGGTGGCTCCGTCGGATTTCTCGCCAGCGGGGTTGTGCCGCTCGAATTCGATCAGGTCGAGCATGCGCCTCGTCCACGCGAACAGCAGGTCCGTCCGGTCGATCAGCACCGTCCGCAGCCACGCGCTCGCTGGCCGATGGACGACGAGCCCGGATCTCTCGGCATGAACTGCTGCGGATGCCACGGCGTCGTCGAGAACGCCGCGAAACCATTCGTTCGATCCACCGGCGGAAGCCGGCACGCGCAGGGGAGCCAATGATGTGTACGCCGAAAACTCGGACAGCAGGGATCGCTCGATGCGACGTGCATCACTGACGCGATCGGTGGCGACGAGAATGCCGCGGTCCAGGTCGAAGAATTCGAAAAAGCGCCGATGCAAGGTCTGCCAGCGCTCGACCGGGTCGCGGCTGAAGCCGATCTTGAACTGCGTGTCGTCACGGCGCGGCAACACATAGACAAAAGCCTCGCCGCGCGCGAGTCGACGGGGAACGCCGGGGTCTTCATCAGGTCGCATGCGGTCATGGTGGGCCGCGCGCGCCTCGCTTCGCAACTGCAACACCACGGTCAGGCAACGCGAGGGTCGTCGCGAACGTCGTGATTTGCGCGGCCATCAACACCTCGACCCTCTCCATACGTCATTCACGCGAAAGCGGGAATCGCTCCTCGATCCACGCGAACATCCACGGCCAACGAGTGCGACACGCACCAAGGTCGCCCGAGCGCGCACGAAGAGCGCTTCCCGCTTTCGCGGGAATGACGTCATGGACGGAAGTTCCCAGCCGGCGCAGGACTCCCCCTTTGCGTGGACAGACAAAACGTAGCTCGCGGCCACTGAAGCGCTTACGGGCGCTTCGGCACCAGTCGAATCGTGTCGATCGCCCAGAGTGGATCAAGTCCGGTTCCTGCGAACACGAAACACAGATCGTGACGTCCTGACTGCGCGGGGATCAACGCATCGAGGATCGTCGTTCCGCTGCTGCGGATCGCCGGCGCGAGCGGCAGTCGCGAGAACACGGATCCGTTGCAACCGTCGAGTTTGACCTGCAATTCGCCTTCAGGTGACCGACTGATCGGGCGAGGCCAGATGTTCGCGGCGTCCTTGCCGAGCTGGAAGTTGTACGGGACCTGGCCGACCGTGACCGAAATGGCCGCGATGCCGTCGAGTGGTGCCTGCTCGTAGATCCAGCATGGATCGAACAGGTCGACGTCGAAGAACGCACGCTCGCCGTCCATCGGCGCATCGTCTTCCAGCCGCAGACGCAGCGTTCCACGGCAGGGTTTGAGCGCATCGCTCGATCGGCGCAGCAGATCCGCGGCATCGAGTGAGTGCGTGGAGACTGCGCTGACCCGACGATCATTCACGAACGCCGCGGCGCGCACGACCGATCCGACCGGAACCTGCAAAGCCGCGAGAAAACGTGGCGACCGCGCATCCGGATCACCGCCATCGATCGTGTAGTGGATCGGCACATCGACCTGGTTCGACAGCGTCGTTGCGACCTGTCCGGCCGAGCCGTCGACGGCGTCGGCGAAACGCACCTCGAAAGCGCTGGACGCAGCCGCGACATCGCGTTGCGTGTAACGATCCAGCTGTGCCGAGAGACGTGCAACGAAACCCGTCCAGTCGTGCGTTTGCGCCGGCGACCACAGCACCTCGGCCAATGCGGCAACGCGAGGAAACGCCGCATGCTCGACCATTGCCGTGGTTCGCATGTGCTCGGTCCACAGGTTCGCCTGGGCACCCAGAACATGGCGCGCAGAGACCGCATCCATTGCGCGAG
>NZ_JBDSWZ010000148.1:0-48174 GCF_039926425.1 Dokdonella sp. | reverse complement strand
GGCCGTGGGAGCAGCTTCAGCCGCGATGCTTGGGTCGACAGATCGGCATCCGCCTCCAATGACCACTCGACCCGGCAACGCAGACGGTTCACCCGCCGCATAGGCACTCTTACAATCGCGTTTTCCTCCAATCGACGACCGCCTTGGCCACGACCTACTTCACCCCGAAGACCTTCAAGTTCCTGCGCGACCTGGCGGCGAACAACAACCGCGCGTGGTTTGCGGACAACAAGCAGCGCTACGAAGACGTGCTGCGCGATCCATTTCTACAACTGATCACCGACGTGCAGGCGCCGCTCGCGAAGATCAGTCCGCACTACATTGCCGATCCGCGCGCACAAAATGGTTCTTTGTTTCGCATTTATCGCGACACACGCTTCGCCAATGACAAGACCCCGTACAAGACTTGGGCCGGCGCGCGCTTCGCACACGAACGCCGCCGCGAGATCCAGGCGCCGTCGTTTTATCTGCACCTCCAGCCGCGCGACTGTTTCGCGGGCGGCGGGCTGTGGCACCCCGAGCCCGCAACGTTGAAAAAAATCCGCGACTTCCTCGCCGACAATCCCGCGGCGTGGAAGAAAGCCGTGCACGCGAAGGCATTCCGCGAGCGCTTCGAATTCTGGGGCGAAAGCCTCACGCGCCCGCCGCGCGGCTTCGATCCCGCGCACGAACTGATCGACGACCTCCGTCGCCGCAACTTTGCCGCGGGGCAATCGTTCAGCGACACGATCGTCACGTCGGACGAGCTGCTCCCACGGATCGTCGATATCTTCAAGCGCGTCGCACCGATGAACGACTATCTGTGCGCCGCGGTGGGGCTCGAGTTCTGAGCGCATCCATTCCGGCCAACGGCCCCGTGGGCCGGACGCGTGCTTTTTGCGGCCGGCGCTCTTGTCCGTTCGGGCGGTAAAAGCGCCGGCCGCGTAGAACGCGTCCGGCCTACGCCGCCGCCGCGATGCCTCTTTGGCAAGTGAACGGCAGCGTTCGGAAGGTGTTCGGTATCGGACAGTTTTCTGGCGCGACAGCTTCATGGATTCTCTACAATCAATCACTTGCATGGATCGGGAGCCTTGGCACGCTCCCTGCTCTCTCCACGCATGGATATCGCACGCCCCGAACTCAAGAAGCGCAAACGCAATCGCCGGATCATGATCGGCGCCGCAGTCGTCGTCGCGATTGCCGGTGCCGGCATCGGACTCGCATCACTCGGACCGGCGATTCCATCGGTGGAACGCTCAAGCGTTCTGGTCGACACCGTCAAGCGCGGCGAACTGCTGCGCGAAGTACGCGGGCCGGGCACGCTGGTGCCAAAGGAAATCCGCTGGATTGCTGCCGAAACCGCAGCGCGCGTCGAGCACATCGTGGTCCGCCCGGGTGCGATGGTCGAGCCCGACACGGTGATCCTTGAGCTCAGCAACCCTGAAGTCGACGACCAGTTGCTGGCCGGCAAGGCCGCGGTCACCGCTGCGCAATCGGATCTGGCGGCAAAGCGGACAGAACTCACCTCGAAGCAGCTCGACGAGCAATCGTCCCTCGCACAGGCGCAAAGCGATTACGAAACGGCAAGGATGCAGGCCGAGGCGGAAAAAATCGTTGCCGAAAAAGGGGTGATCCCAGCGGTGCAATACAAGAAGAGCATCGTGGTGCTTGCACAACTGAAGAACCGTGTCGGCATCGAACAACAACGCGTCATCGAGTTCAAGCGCAACATCACCGCACAACTCGCCGCGGAGCAGGCACGTCTCGATCAACTGATCGCGACGCGCGAATTGCGCCAGAGGCAGGCCGACGCGTTGCATCTGCGCGCCGGCATCCACGGCGTGCTGCAACAGGTTCCGGTTGAGGAAGGCCAGCAGGTGGTTGCCGGGACCAACCTCGCGCGGGTCGCGCGTCCGAACGAACTGCGTGCCCAACTGCGCATCGCCGAAACGCAGGCAAAGGACATCGTGCTTGGCCAGCCGGTAAAGATCGACACGCGCAATGGCATCGTCGACGGCAAGGTCACGCGCGTCGATCCGGCGGTGCAGAACGGCACGGTGCAGGTCGATGTGGACCTCGTCGGCAGCCTTCCTCCCGGCGCGCGACCCGACCTGTCGGTGGACGGCACGATCGAAATCGATCGGCTGCCCGACGTGCTGTATGTCGGCCGCCCGGCGTTTGGCCAGCCCGATTCGCAAGTGCGTCTGTTCCGCGTCGACCCGGCAAGCGGAATCGCATCACGGGTACCGGTCGCACTCGGCAAGAGTTCGGCCAACCTGATCGAGATCCGCAACGGTCTGGCGGTGGGCGACACGGTCGTGCTGTCCGACACCAGCGCGTATGACCAGCACGACCGCATTCGATTGAAGTAATGGTGGGGCGAAAATTTGAATCACGATGAACACGAAGACAAATATCCGAGAGAAGGCACGCGTCTGGCCTGGTGGTCCGACGCCGGCCAATTCCCAATCAGTCATGGCCACGAAACCGCATCTCTTCTTCAGTCCGCATGGCATCGCACACTCGTCCCGCGATTTTGACCGACCGCTTTTCCGTCGTGTACTTCGTGTTTCAAGCTTCCGCCGTACAGCCCATCATCGGACACAACCATGACCACTGACAGCCTGATCCACCTCGAGAGCATCAAGAAGGTGTTCCTGACCGACGAGGTCGAGACGCACGCGCTCGCTGGCGTGCATTTCGACATCCGCAAGGGCGAGTACGTGTCGATCTCGGGTCCTTCCGGCTGCGGCAAGTCGACCCTTCTCGCAATTCTTGGCCTCCTCGATACACCGAGCGAGGGCACCTATACCTTGAATGGTCGCGAGGTCGCCGATATCGGCGCGAACGAACGCGCGCAGATCCGCAACCAGGAAATCGGCTTCGTTTTCCAGGCGTTCAACCTGATCGGCGACCTCACCGTGTTCGAGAACGTCGAACTGCCGCTGACGTACAGGGATGGCGTGTCGAAAGCGGAACGACGCGATCGCGCGGTTGCCGCGCTCGAGCGGGTCGGCATGGCGCATCGCGTGAAGCACTATCCGGCGCAGTTGTCCGGCGGTCAACAGCAGCGTGTCGCCGTCGCTCGCGCGCTGGTCGGCTCACCGTCGATCCTGCTCGCGGACGAACCCACCGGCAACCTCGACTCGAAGAACGGCGAAGCGGTGATGGCCTTGCTCGATGACCTGCACAAGGCGGGTTCGACGATCTGCATGGTGACCCATGACACGCGTTACGCAGAATTTTCAGACCGCCGCATCTTCATGTTCGATGGACGCGTGGTCGATGAAGCGACGATGCATCGGCTTCGCCATGAGGAGGACGAGCGACTGCTGCGACCGAGCCGCAACACCGTCGGCCAGTCGTTGTAGCAGACGGCTCGCACAGGCGCAGGGTGCGACTGCAAAGCCCGGCGCATCGACGATTCACAGCGCGATTCATCACTACGAGAGGAAGGTCCCATGCGATTTGCGTTCGCCGATTTTCGCCACGCTGCCCGGCAACTGGTGGCACGCCCGGGATTCGCGCTGTTCTCGATCTTGTCGCTTGCCATCGGTGTGGGCGCGGAAACCACGTTGTTCAGCGCCGTCAACACGTACCTGTTCGCAGGCGTGCAAGGCGTCGGCGCGCCGCAGGAACTCGTCGAGATCGACGGCACGCGACGGGGCTCGGACTTCGTCAGTTTTTCGTATCCTGATTTTCGCGACTACGCCGACCGCATCAAACCGTCTGCGGCGTTGTTCGCCTACCGCCTCGAAGCAGTGAACCTTACCGCCAACGGCGAGCCGCAGCGGGGCCTCAGCACGTTGGTGAGCGGAAATTACTTCGACGCGCTACAGGTGACGCCGTATCGCGGACGACTGCTCAACCCGAATGACGATCGCATCGATTCGGGCACGCCGGTGGCGGTCGCCACTTACGCGGCATGGCGCAAATATCTCAACGCCGACGACGGCGCCATTGGCAAGCCTGTCCTGATCAACGGTCGCGCGTTTACTCTGATCGGCGTGACGGCACCCACGTTTCACGGACTGATCGGATTCTTCAGCCCGGAGTTCTACCTGCCGCTGAGCCAGCGCTCCCTGCTGCAGCCGGGAATGGCGCAGGACCTGACTAACCCCAATGCACGCTGGCTCTCGATCGGGGCACGCCTGACGCCTGAGGTGACGCCGGCTCGCCTCGAGCAGGAACTGTCCGCGATCGTTACACAGCTCGCGGCCGATTCCGGAACCTCGAAGGACAATCCCGGCGTGCGCCTTTCTCCACTGCGTTCGATGCCCGCGGAATTCCACGGCAGCCTGCTGGCATTCTCAGGCTTTTTGTTTGCGTTGATTTCGATGATCCTGCTGGTGGCCTGCGTCAATGTTGCAGGCATGATGCTGGCGCGTGGCGAAGGGCGTCGCTTTGAAATCGCAGTGCGATTCGCGTTGGGCGCGAGTCGTGGCAGGATCATTTCGCAGTTGCTTGCCGAAAGTGCGCTGCTGGCGGTGGCCGCGGGCATCGTCGGTGTGACGCTGAGTCTCTGGTGGTGCCGCCTGCTCGAACGGATCGATCCGCCGACGCCGGTTCCGGTGCTGCTGCAGATTCCAGTCAGTTCGATGGTTCTGCTCTTCGCATTGGGCTGCGTCATCGCAACCACCATCGGGTTCGGCCTGCTACCCGCGCTGCGCGCGTCCAGTCGCGCACCCGGCGCGGGCGAAGTGCTGGTCGGCCGGCAGGAGGCGGGCCGACGCTCGCGCGTCGGTGCAGCACTCGTGGTCGCCCAGATCGCACTGACGCTGGTTCTTCTCGTGACGGGTGGATTGTTCCTGCACGCGATGCAGCGTGCTGCTGCGATCGACCTCGGCTTCGATGCACAGAACGTGCTGGTTGCCGATTTCAACTTGCGTCCGAGCGGCTACGAGGATTCGCACCAGTTGCGCCTCCAACAGTCGTTGCTGGAGCAGGCGCGCGCATTGCCTGGCGTACAACAGGCCGGTCTCGCCGCGGTGACGCCACTCAGCCTCGACCGTATGCAGATGGGCAGCTTCCAGGTCGCCGGCGCGCGCGACGATGAATTGTCGCCGGACGTCAACCTGATTTCTCCGGGTTATTTTGCGGCCCTCACGATCAGGATGAGCGGACGCGATTTCGACACGCACGACGCCAAAGGCAGCAGCGACGTCGGCATCGTCAATACGTCGCTGGCACATCGACTCGCCGCGGATGGCAACGTGCTCGGCCACACCTTTCGCTATGGCGACGGCAAGGACATGCGCCAGCTGACGGTCATCGGTATTGCGGAAGACGGCCGCTATGCATCGCTGTCGGACGTCAATCAGCCATTCCTGTTCCTGCCGCTGGCGCAATGGCCGCACGCCGAAACATCGCTGGTCGTGAAAACGGATCTGCCGGCCAGTTCCTTCGCACTGGAGTTGAACGGTGCAGTACGGTCGCTCGATGCGTCGCAGCCGGCCGGCCAAGTGCGTCCACTCGGCGATCTCATCGCGCTGTCGTTGTTGCCACAACGCATCGCCGGGCTGATGTCGCTCGCACTCGGCACACTGGGCCTGCTGCTGGCCGTCATCGGCCTGTATGGATTGATCACGATGCATATAGTCAGCCGCACGCGCGAATTCGGCGTGCGTCTGGCGCTCGGCGCCAGCCCCGGCCGAATCCTGCGCGAGGTGATGCAACGCGGAGCGCGGCTGCTCGTGCTCGGACTGGCAATCGGCACACTTCTGTCATTCGGCTGCGAGCAATTGATCTCCAGCCTGCTGTTCGGCGCCGGCGTCGGCGATGTTTCCGTCTTTGCCTTCAGCGCAATCGGGCTGGCCGCGGCTGCGCTTCTCGCCTGCTGGCTGCCCGCGCGAAACGCCGCACGCACCGCGCCGATGGAGGCCTTGCGGCATGAGTGAGCCGCGCGCACCCAACTGGAATCAACGCGTGCAAGCGGCAATTGCCGATGGTCGACACCCGTTCTGCACGCAGCGCACCTGCGCGATCCCCACCTTGCGCGCCTCGCGCATCTCGCCGATGGAGGCGCTGCGGGATGAATGACCGCAACGCCATCATTTCACACGGGAAACAATGATGCTCGACACCCTGATGCAGGATCTTCGCTACGGTTTGCGCACGCTCGCCGCGCGGCCCGGGTTCACCGCCGCGGCACTGCTGACGCTCGCGCTGGCAATCGGTGCGAACACGCTGGTGTTCAGCCTGATCGAAGGCATTTATCTGAAGCCGCTGCCGTACCGCGACGATGCGGCGCTGATCGACATCGAGAACGCGTATCCGAAGATGGGCCTCGCTGCGACCGGCGCATCGATTCCGGACTACCTCGACCGCCGCGAGCAGGTCCCGGCATTGACCGACAGCGCGCTCTACAGCGGAGACAACTTCAACCTTGCTGAAAACGGCGCACCGGAGCGCGTGCACGGTATTCGTGCGACGCCTTCGTTGTTTTCCACACTCGGCGTCAGCGCCACGCTTGGCCGCACATTCACCGAGGAAGAAGCGGTAACCGGTCGCGACAAGGTGGTCGTGCTCGGCAATGCGCTGTGGATGAACCAGTTCAATGCGGATGCGTCGGTGGTCGGACGCGAGCTGCGCCTCAACGGCGAGAATTATCGCGTGGTTGGCGTGATGCCGGCCAGCTTCATGTTTCCAGATCGCGAGACTGTGTTGTACGTGCCGTTCGCATTCACCGACGCGCAAAAAGCGGAAACCCAGCGCGGTACCGAATTCTCGATCGGCATCGCACGGCTTGCCCCTGGCGCGACGATCGCGGACGCGAAGGCGCAATGCGATCTGGTGATCCAGCGCAATTTCGATCGCATCGATTCCGTTGGCGGCGCGCAAGGCGCGCAGTTCGCACGGTTCATGCGCGACGCGGGTTTTACCGTCAACGTGCGGCCACTGCGTTCGCTGCTGGCCGGTGACCATGCGCAGATGTTGCTGTTGCTGCAGATCGCCGTGGCCCTCGTGCTGCTGATCGCATCGGCGAATATTGCCAACCTGTTGTTGACACGTCTGTCCGCGCGACAGAAGGAGCTCTCCGTACGCGCCGCGCTCGGCGCGAGTGCTGCGCGTATCGCGCGCCAGTTGCTGATCGAGGCGTTGTTGCTCGCATTGATCGGCGCCGCGCTCGGGATCGGCGTGGCCGTCGCTGGCCAGCGACTCGTCGCGATGTCCGGGCTGCTGCCGGATTGGGTGTCGCTCGGTCTCGATCTGCGCGTGCTGTCATTCACTTTTGCGGTCGCGGTCGGCACCGGTGTGCTGTTCGGACTGTTTCCGGTCGTTTCCGCGAGACTGTCGCAGCCGCAGCGGGTGCTGCGTGAAAGCACCCGGATCGGTGGCGGCGGGCGCGGCGCGATTGCACTGCGAAATGCGCTCGTCGTGACGCAGCTCGCGCTTGCAGTCGCACTGCTGGCAAGCGCCGGCCTGCTGATGCGCAGCTTCGCCAACGTCATCGACCAGAGTCCCGGCTTCGACGCGAACGGCGTGCTGACCGCGGCCATCGCGCTGCCACACGGAAAATACCCGGATCCGGCCTCGCGCGCACGGGTGATGGCACGCTTTCTCGACGCAGCGCGCGCGCTGCCCGGTGTCACCGCGGCAGGCCTCACGGACGTGCGACCGATGTCGGGCGCGGTCAACGGATCGAGTTACGCGCTGGTCGGGCATCCAGGCAACGGCGCGACTCCTCACGCGTTCGTGCGCACCGTCGATGCGGACTATTTCAGGGCGATGGGCATCGCGCTGCAGCGTGGCCGCACGTTCAACTCCGATGACTGGAACAGCGCCAACAAGGTTGCACTCGTCGATGCGCTGTTCGCGCAAAAACGTTTTCCCGATGGCGATGCGATCGGTCAGGTGCTCGATCTCGACCGACCCGGCGTGTCCGGCCAGCAGTACGCCATTGTCGGCGTCGTCGACACCGTCAAGAACGGCGATCTTGGCGAAGACGTGACCCAGGAAACCTTCTACTTGGATTACGGTCAGTCGCCGACCGACACGGTCGCTCTCGTGCTTCGCACCCGGACTGAACCGGGCGCTCTCGCGGCACCATTGCGCGCGGCGATCCATGCGATCGATGCCGAACAACCGTTGTTCGACATGATGACGCTCGATCAACGCGTGCAGTTGTCGCTGACGGGGCGGCGCGTGCCGATGCAGTTGATTGGCGTCTTCGCCGCGCTCGCGCTGTTACTTGCCGCGATCGGCATCTACGGCGTGCTCGCATTCGCAGTCACGCAGCGTACGGGCGAATTCGGCGTGCGCATGGCCATCGGTGCGAACGGATCGCAGATCCGTCGCGAAGTGATGTCCGATGGAGTCTGGCTGATCGGAATCGGAATCGGCACCGGTGTGGTCGGTGCATTTGGGCTCGGCATGCTGCTGAAAAGCCAGCTCTTCGGCGTCGACAGCATCGACCTGCCGAGCCTCGTGGCGGTGGTCGGTGTCTTGGCATCGACTGCACTGGCCGCGTGCTGGCTGCCGGCACGCCGCGCGTCCCGGGTCGCGCCCACTGAAGCGCTGCGCCACGAGTAGGAGATCGCACGATGAACGTTTCGAATCTGCTGCAGCGTCAAGTGCGCTCGCCCGCCTTCGCACTGGCGGTGACTGGGCTGGTGGCGGTGGTCGTCGCAATCAACGCGACCGCGTTTGGCGCCCTGCATGCGCTGCGATGGAAGGCATTGCCTTACGAACACGGCGAACAACTCGTCGAGCTGCGTGCGAACCTGCAGAAATTCGGCTTCAAGGTCGGACTGAGTGACCGGCTGCGTGTCACCCTCGAACAGGATCACGCGCGGTTCGCGGATCTGGCGGGTTTCATCGCCGACGGGCAGACCATGAGCGACGAAAGCGGTCGTGCCTGGCATGTCGCACGGACAACGCCGAATATCGGCCGTGTCCTGGGTGTGGCGCCGGCACTCGGACGCGGATTCACCGATGAGGACGCGCACCCGGGCGCCGATCACGTGGTCCTGCTGTCCAACAACGAATGGCGTTCGCACTTCGACGCCGATCCGGCGATCGTCGGACAATCCGTGCGGTTGCGCGGCGAGACATATCAAGTGATCGGCGTGATGCCGCCGTCGTTTGCATTTCCCGATGCGACCATCAATGCCTGGCGGCCGTATGCGATGTCTGCGTCGGAACAGGCACAGGCGGATCGGGGTGAAGTCGGCGACCTCGGGATCATCGCGCGGTTGACGCCCGGCACCACGATCCGCGACGCCGATGCAACGATGACGACCCTACTCGCATCGGGCGGCGGAGTCGCCGGACTGGTTGCGAATGCCGGCCTGACATTCGAAGCCCGACCGTGGCGCGAACGTTTCGGTGAATCCGCGCAGCAACCGCTGGCGCTACTGCAACTCGCCGCGCTGATCCTGCTGGCGGCAGTCGGAGCAACGCTGGTGAATCTCCAGCTCGACCGATTGCTCGGGCGCGCGCGCGAGTTCGCGGTGCGACGCGCACTCGGCGCACGCGGACGCGACATTGCGCTGGACATCATCGCCGACATCGCACCACCGTCGCTGCTCGGGCTCGCACTCGGACTGCTCGCGGTACCGTCATGCATCGCGTTGATCGTCGACCGCGGACTGTTGCCGGCGAATCCTCCGCAAGGCGTCCAGTTCGGGCCCGCGGCTGTCGTCGCGGGCACGCTCGCCGCGCTGCTGGCCTTCTGCAGCAGCCTGTTCGCCGCCGCGATCGCTCAACGCGCAAATCGTCTGTCGTCGCGCGCGGGAACCGAAGGACTCGGACGCGTTCGTCCGGCGATGCTCGTCGTGCAGGTGATGCTGACCACCGCATTGCTCGGCGGCGCCGGCTTGCTGTTGCGCAGTGCGCTGAATCTCATTTCGGTCGACCGTGGTTTCGACGATCGCGGCGTGCTCATCACCGCGATCCAACGCGCGCGCGCCACCGGCACGCCCGTTGCCGTCGACGAACGCGCGCGCTGGCAAACGCAGGTGTCGGCGCTGCGCGACGACCTCGCAACGTTGCCCGGAGTGCAGAATGTCGCCATCGCGGATACCCCGCCATTCACCCACATGGCAAGGGTGGCGACGGTGCATGTGCCGGGGCAGGACGGTGACCAGACCGCACGCGTCAACGGCATCGGCGTCGGTTATTTTGCCGCGCTCGGTATCCGCATCAGTGCCGGGCGCGCGTTCGAAAACGCCGATGAAGGCGATGCGAGTCCGGTCATCGTCGATGCGTTGTACCGGCAACGCTATCTTGCATCGGTCGACCCGCTGACGGCCACCGTCGGCATTGCAGACGCAAACGGCGCCATCCGCCGCGCGCGGATCATCGGCGTGGTGCCGTCGGTGAAGCAGAACTCACTCGACGAAGCGGGCGATCTGCCGACCTACTACACGTTCACGCCAGCGCCGTCGCCGACAGTGTTTCTCGTCACCCGCATGTCGGGCCGTCCTGCCGACCTCACCGAAGCCGTACGCCAGCGCGTGATCGCGCATCTGCCCGACGCCGGCATCGTGACGAATACGCCGTTGTCGGTCCTGATCGCGCAGACGCTCGCGGATCGCGAAACCCTGCTTGGCGCGGTCGGCGGATTCGCGCTGGTCACGCTGCTCCTGACCGGCGCCGGTCTCGCACTCGTGCTCGGCTTCGCGGTGCGCCGCCGGCAGTCCGAGCTCGGCGTGCTGATGGCGCTCGGCGCCGATCCGTCCGGAATTCTACGTCTCGTGATGCGCCAGGGCGGTCGTCTGATCGTCCTCGGCGCAACCCTCGGAGTGCTGGCCGGTGTCCCGTTCGCGCGGGTACTTGCCGAGCATCTGTATGGACTTGCGTTTACCGACCCATCGACCTGGATCGGATCGGTGCTGCTGGTACTCGTCGTTGCAGCATTCGCATGCTGGATTCCGGCGCGATCGGCCGCGCGTGTGTCACCGACCGAGGCATTGCGACATGAATGATCTGCGCGCCAAGGGACACGCCATGACCGCGTCCACAGGACGATCGACACGATGAATGCCCTCCTCCACGACCTCCGCGACGCCGCGCGGGGTCTCATCAAGCGACCGGCGTTCTCGTTGCTCGTGATCGGCGTGCTTGGCGGCGGCCTCACCTGCGTGATTTTCATGCTGGCGATGCTCAACGGCTTCGTGCTTCGCCCGCTGCCGTTCGATGCACCCGACCAGTTGCTGCATGCGGGACTGCGAGAGGACGGCGGCAACGATCTCAATCCAATGGGGAACCACGACCTCATCGCTGTACAACGCCGCCTCGCCGACATCGCAGAAACGGCGGGCTTTGCGCGCTCGACGATGAACCTGAGCGATCTCGACCGGCCCGAACGCAGCAGCGGTGCGTTCGTCAGTGCGAACCTGTTCCGCGTGCTCGCGGTCGCGCCGATGCTGGGTCGCGACTTTTCCGACGCGGACGCACGCGACGGTGCGCCGTCCGTCGCGATGCTGTCGTACGAACTGTGGCAAAGCCGCTACGGCGGCGATCCCGCCATCGTCGGTCGCCAGATGCGCGTGAATGCGCAGCCGACCACCGTGATCGGCGTCATGCCGGAGAACTTCAGCTATCCGAACCGGGAAGTCATCTGGGTCGCCGCGCATCTGTTCGAGGGTGCCAAAGCGGATGATCTGTCGTACTGGATCGTCCTGCGCCGGCACACCGGTGCCAGCGATGCCGCGATCGACGCCGGATTCGCCAGCTGGTTCGCGCAAGCGGTCCACGATCAACCGGAACGCTATCGCGGCATGCAGCCCGGGATCGAACCGCTCGCCTGGTTTGCGGTGAGCCGCACCATCCGCACCGTGCTCGACATCATGCTCGCTGCCGTCGTCATGGTCTTGCTGGTTGCGTGTGCGAATGCGGCAAACCTGTTGCTGACGCGAACCCTCGGTCGGCGCCATGAATTCGCAGTTCGGGCCGCGCTGGGCGCGAGCCGAACCCGTCTCGTCACGCAACTGGTTGCGGAATGCCTGTTGCTCAGTCTGATCGCGACTGTCATTGCGTTGCCACTCGCTCACATCGGCGCGCAGTGGCAACAGGGCCTGATGCGTGCGGCTGATTTCGGGCCGCCGCTGTGGTTGCACTTCGACATCGACGCCACGGTCATTGCACTCGCGCTGGGTGCCGCGTTGCTCACCGCAGCGCTGACCGGCTTGCTGTCGGCCCTGCATGTCCGCGACACGGCCGTCGCCGACAACCTGCGTGACGGCACACGCAGCGTCGCCGGCGGATCGTTTGCACGCATCAGCCGCATTCTGGTGATCGGCGAAATCGCGCTGTCGTGCGCACTTCTCATCAGCGTCGGCACGATGGTGCGCGGGCTCGCCGCACTCGATCATGTCGACCTCGGGATCGCCACGGATCATCTGTTGACCGCGCGCCTGATGCTGCCGGCGACGAGCGATGCGACGCCAGCGGATCAGGTGCGTCTGTACGAACGTCTTGGTGAGCGTCTTCGTGAAGATCCCGGCGTGGTCGACGCAACGGTCGGTACCGCCACTCCGGGAACCAATTTCAACGAGCTCCACGATGTGCTGCCGGCGGGCGCGGTCGCCGGCGACGCGGCGCAGCCGCAGGTGCTGACGGGCGCCGTCGACGATCACTTCCTCGCCGCCTACAGCATCGGTCTTCAACAAGGACGTTCGTTCGACTCGAGCGATCATCCGGACGGCCCGCGCGTCGCCATCGTCGACCAGCGTTTCGCCACCCGCTTCGGTGCAGGCGCGGGAGTGCTCGGGCGCACATTCCGTCTCGATCCGCGCGATCCGAAAGGCGCGACCGTCACCGTCGTTGGCGTGGTCCCCGCACTCAGACTCAACGCGCCCGGAGATTCCGCGCAACCGGCCATGCTGTTTCCACTCCGCCAGGCTCCGTTCCGCATCGCCAATGTCGCGGTACGCGCGCGCGATGAACCGCTCGCGTTTGCGCCGCGGCTCAACGCAATCATGCGTGGGGTGGATGCGGATACGCCACTTTACTGGGTACGCGACTACGCCGGCGTCATCAGCAGCGGAACCCTCGGCGAACGCACGGTTGCGCAGAGCTTCAGCGCGTTCGGATTGATTGCCCTGCTGCTCGCCGGTGCAGGCCTGTACGGCGTGATGGCGTTCAGTGTCGGACAGCGCACACGCGAAATCGGCGTGCGGCGTGCACTCGGGGCGCCCGCCCATCGCGTGCTGCGCCACGTGTTCGCTCGCAGTGTCGTGCAGCTCGGCATCGGCCTGGCGCTTGGCCTCGCTGCCGGCGTTCCGTTCGCGCATCTGCTGACCGGCTCGATGCCGAGCATCGAAGGCAGCAACATCGCAGTGGTGGCAAGCGTGCTGGCGATATTGATTCTCGCGGCGCTGGCCGCCGTTGTCGTGCCGGCCCGGCGCGCATTGCGCGTGGACCCGACCGTCGCGCTGCGTCACGAATAGGACTATCCATGTTCGCAAGAGTGTTCCACGATCTTCGCCACAGCGCGCGTCGCCTGCGCAAGGCGCCCGGCTTCTCGATCGCATCGATCGGCATGCTGGCGTTCGGCATCGGCCTCAGCGTCGCGATGTTCTGCACGCTCAGCGGCGTGCTCCTTCGCGGGCTTCCGTTTCCCGACAGCGGACGTCTTGTCATGCTCGAAGCGGACAGCGCGACGCAGCACATCGAGCACGCGCACCTCACCGTCGCGGAAGCCGAGCAGCTCGCAGCGGGGACCCAGGGATTCGATGCGCTCGCCTACTTCACCTACTGGACAGAAACGGCTGAGCCCGACGGCCAGCGACCGCGCGATATCACCGCACAAAAGGTCAGCGCCGACTTCTTCGAGGTTCTTGGCTTGAAGCCGCTTCTCGGCCGCGCATTAAGTCCGGATGACATTCGCCTCAACCGCGCAACCGTGGTGCTGTCGTATGGCGAGTGGCAGCGCAGCTTCGGTGGCGATCCGAACGTGATCGGGCGACGCATGCGTCTGGCCAACGAGCCGCCGCTGGAAATCGTCGGGGTGATGCCCTCGACGATGAATGTGTTCACGGGCGATACCGGACTATGGAGGCCGTTGGCCACGAAGGACCTGCCGCAGGACCCCCATCAACGTTTTCTGCTGATGATCGGACGTCTGCACTCCGGCGTGTCGCTCCAACAGGCGGCGACGGGCCTGGAGGCAAACGTCGCTGCATTGCGCGACGCAAACGGAAGCGACCCGTCGGACTGGCGCATGCAGGCACGCCCGTTCCTCGACATCCTCGTCGGCGACGTGCGCCTTGCGTTGTGGGGCGCGTTTGCACTGGCGGTGCTGGTGCTTCTGATTGCCGCCGCGAATGTCGCGATTCTCCTCGACGGACGCCAGACTGCGCGCCGTCACGAACAGGCGGTCATGCAGGCGATTGGTGCCACCCGCATGCGCGTCTGGCGTGGGCTCCTGCTCGAACTGGCGTTGATCGCAGGGCTCGCTTCGGTTCTCGGTATCGCCCTCGCGCACATCGGTGTGCGTGTGCTTCGCGAACTTGCGCGCGACAGCATCCCGCGCATCGACGGCATCGCAATGGACTGGAGCGTCGTCGCGTTCGCCGTGCTCCTCGGAGTGATCATCCCGCTGTTTGCGATCCTGACCGGGTCGCTTCGCTTGCGGGCGCAGCCGAACGACGCCATCCGCAGTGGCGGCAAGGGCCTGTTCGGCGACAACCGCCAGCGCCGTGTCCTGCCCGCGGTCGCGACCGCGTTGTCCACGATGAGCCTGATTGCTGCACTGACCTTCGCGGCGACGCTCTGGAAACTGCAGAGCGTCGATCCCGGATTCTCCGCCGACCAGGTTCATGCGCTGCAGATTTTCAGCAACGCGCCGTCCTCCAGCTGGGCGGTGTTTGCCGATCGCATTCGCGAACGCCTCAGCGCGTTGTCCGGGACGCGATCGGTCGCGCTGACCAGCAGCGCGCCGTTGTCCAACATCGGCCCGAACAGCATCGACATGATCGTGATCGGTCGCGCCGCCAACGAACCGATGCAGGTGGCATTCCGTCGCGTATCGCCGGGATATCGTGCGTTGCTCGGCATCCCGCTGCTTGCGGGCCGCGACTTTGCCGACAGCGATCGTGGCGGAACCGAATCGGTGGCAATCATCAACCGCACTGCGGCGCGACGCGCCTTCGGCGAGACATCGCCCCTTGGGCAGCAGATCACGCTGCCGATGCGCGCAGGCGAAATCGCTTCATTCCGGATCGTCGGCGTCGTCGAGGACATTCGAAACGCCGGCCTGCGCATGCCGGCGAGTCCTGAAATCCTGATTCCATTCGCGCAGCATCCAAGCGTTGCCATGACGTTCCTTTTGCGGGGCGATCGCCCAATGGCTGGCATCGACGCGCAAATGGCCGAGGCCGTCTGGGAAATCGATCCGCAGCAGGCCATCACGCGCCAATACGCGCTCGTCGATGAACTCGCCGACCAGTTGCGACCGGCTCGCTTCTTTGCGGGTACGGTCGGCGCGTTTGCGCTGGCCGCACTTCTGCTTGCGATGCTCGGCGTGTACGCGGTCGCATCGCTCCAACAACAACGGCGTATCGGCGAGTTCGGTCTTCGACTGGCCATCGGCGCGTCCCCGACCACTCTCGCACGCGCAATCCTCCGAGAAAGCCTCAGTGCGAGCGCAGTCGGCGTGCTGGCGGGCTCCGTTGCGGCATGGCTGGTCTTTCGCCTTGCACAGACCACGCTCCTCGTCGACGGATCGACCCGGCAACTGCCACTGCTCGCCGCAGGAATGCTGGCGATGGTGATGGCTGCGGTGCTCGCAGCGCTGCTTCCGGCGTGGCGCGCGTCGCGCATCGATCCGATGGTTGCGCTGCGAAGTGAATAGCCCTTTGATCTCGCATTCGCGAAATGCAAACGAGCTCTACCAACCAGGATTCCCGAAATGATTCATTTGAACAATCTCGAAAAATCCTATCCGTTGGCAGGCGGCCGCAGCTGGGTCTTGCGCAACATCCAGCTCGACATCGCCGACGGCGAATTCGTCAGCGTGATGGGCCCATCCGGAGCGGGCAAGAGTTCTCTGCTCAACGTGATCGGACTGATGGATCACGACTGGCAGGGACAGTATTCGCTCGACGGCGTCGCGGTCGAAAAACTCAACGCGAAACAGCGCCAGAAGCTGCAACGCGAGAAAATCGGGTTCATTTTCCAGCACTATCATCTGATCGACGATCTGAAAGTCTGGGAGAACCTCGATCTGCCATTGCAATATCGCGATGTGCCGGCAAAGGACCGTGCCGCGCAGGTGGCCGACATGCTCGACCGTTTCCAGATCGTCGGCAAGAAAGACCTCTACCCCAATCAGTTGTCCGGCGGACAGCAGCAGCTCGTCGCCGTTGCGCGCGCAGTCATCACGAAACCAAAGCTGTTGCTCGCGGACGAGCCGACCGGTGCGCTGCATTCCAGCCAGGCGCGAATCATCATGGATCTGCTGCACGAACTGCACCGCGACGGCATGACCATCGTGCAGGTCACCCACAACGAGGAATACGCGAAGGAAACGCAGCGCCAGGTGAAGTTGTTCGACGGCTGGCTGGAGCAGGCGATCCCCGCCTGACATCTTGCGCGAGAGGGATACGCAACGCACGATGCACGCAAGGAGAATCCATGCCGCCCAAGGAACGCCCCAGCATCCTGATTGCCGACGACCAGCGCGATGTGCGCGAGGCCTTGCGTCTGCTGTTCAAGGCCGAAGGCATCGATGCCATCTGTGTGGACGGTCCGCGTGCCGCGCTCAACGCGCTGGGCGCGCAACGGTTCGGCGCCGCGCTGATCGACCTCAACTACACGCGCGACACCACCTCGGGAATGGAAGGGCTCGATCTTCTGCGCGACCTCAAGAAGCTCGAAGCCGATCTGCCCGTTGTGGTGATGACCGCGTGGGGGACCATCAATGTCGCTGTCGAAGCGATGCGTCACGGCGCAGGCGACTTCATCGAGAAGCCGTGGGACAACCAGCGGCTGATGTCGGTGATCCGAAACCAGCTGGCGCTCGCCAGTTCACGTGGCGAGGCGGCGAAGCTCAAACGCGAGAACGAGATCCTGCGCGCCGATGGCGACGAGGACTTCATCGCCGAGTCGGCCTCGATGCGCAGCGTGCTTGCGCAGCTCGACCGCGTGGCACCGACCGATGCAAATGTATTGATTCTTGGCGAGAACGGCACCGGCAAGGGCGTGGTCGCGCGCCGGCTGCACGCGCGGTCTTCGCGTGCGAAGCAGACGCTGGTCAAGGTCAACATGGGCGGCATTCCTGAATCGGTCTTCGAGGCTGAAATGTTCGGCCACGTGCGTGGTGCGTTCACCGACGCGAAAAGCGACCGTATCGGACGCTTCGAACTGGCCGATGGCGGCACGTTGTTTCTCGACGAAATCGCGAACATTCCGATCGCCCAGCAACCCAAGTTGTTGCGTGTCCTCGAGGACGGCGAGCTCGAGCGTGTCGGTTCGTCGCGCACGCTGCGCGTCGATGTGCGCCTCATTTCGGCGACCAATGCGGAACTCGCTGCAGAAGTCGCGCGCGGCGCGTTCCGCAAGGATCTGCTGTTCCGTCTCAACACGGTCGAACTTCGACTGCCACCATTGCGCGAGCGCGAGGCCGACATCGCGTTGCTGGCGCGGTCGTTCCTCGCACGCTTCGCAAAACGTTACCAGCGCGAAGGCTTGCGCTTTTCGGCGACGGCGCTGCGGGCACTCGAAGCGTATGCGTGGCCCGGAAATGTGCGTGAACTCTCGCACGTCATCGAACGCGCGGTGTTGATGCTCGATGGCAAGGTAATCGACGAAGCCGCGTTGAACCTCAAGCCCGAAGCGACCCACTCGCTGTCCGGCGCGGCGGCTCTTGCCGCAAGCGAGTCCATGAGTGTCGATGCCGCGGAAGAACAACTTGTTCGCCAGGCGCTGGAACGAACCGGCGGCAATATCCAGCGCGCCGCGACCCTGCTCGGACTCAGTCGGCCCTCGCTGTACCGTCGGATGGAGAAATTCGGCATTGAATGACCGGCCTTCGATCGGTCGTTGTTCAAAGGAGAAGACTGGATCACGAAGAACAGGAGGATGCCAACGCGCTGACATGGCTTTTCTTCGAGGTCTCTGCTTTTCAATCTTTTGACGTGCTTTCGAATGCCTTCCACCCGCCACCACCCACGACGCACTGCGCACGAATGACCGGCACCCCGCCCCGCTGGAACTATGAGACCCGTATTCTTGCCGGCACGCTGCTTGCGGCGACGCCCGCACTGGTCGCGCTGGCGATTGCACTGGCGATCAATGTCGAGGATCCGATGCGCGCTGTCGTCGTGTGGCTGGCGGTCGCGACACTCACCGTGGCGCTGGTGTTCGTCGCGCGACGCAACGCCGTGTATCCGTTGAATACCCTCGCCAACCTGCTCGAAGCGTTGCGTGAAGGTGATTACAGCCTGCGCGGCTCGCGTGCCCAGCGCGGCGATGCGATCGGCGAAGTGGTGCTGGAGATCAATGCGTTGTCGCAGACCCTGCGCGAACAGCGGTTGTCGTTCGAGGAACGCAGTGCGCTGCTGGCCAAGGTGGTCGCGACGCTCGACATCGCAGTGATCGCGTTCGATGCGGACGCCCGCGTGAAACTGGTCAACCCTGCGGCCGAACACCTGCTGGCCTCGACATCGAGCCGGCTCTTAGGGCGCAGCGCGAAAGAGCTCGATCTGGCCGACTGCCTTGAAGTCGCCGAGGTGCGCATGGTCGAGCGAAGTTTCCCGGGTGGCAGCGGACGCTGGGAAGTACGGCGCGCCCGGTTTCGCGAGGACGGCTTGCCGCACGAGTTGCTGGTGATCACCGATCTCAGCCGCACGTTGCGCGAAGAGGAGCGCCTCGCGTGGCAGCGACTGTTGCGCGTGCTCGGGCACGAATTGAACAATTCGCTTGCGCCGATCCGCTCGATGGCCGGCACGCTCGCGAAATTGACAGACGTCGAACCGTTGCCGGATGACTGGCGCGAGGACGTGCATGGCGGACTTGCGCTGATCGGCGATCGTGCCGAGGCGCTGGCGCGTTTCATGTCGCGCTACACCCAGCTCGCTCGCCTGCCGCCGCCGAATCCACGCGAGTTCGAGTTCGGTGCGTTGGCCCATCGTGCGGCGCGACTGGAACAGCGGATCACCGTCGAGGTCAGTGACAGCGTGGCCATCCGTCTCGTCGCCGATCTAGAACAACTCGAACAGGCGCTGATCAACCTGATCCAGAACGCGGCCGATGCGGCACTCGATGGCGGTGGCCGCGTCTCGCTGCAGTGGCGTGTGTCAGCGAGGCGCCTGCAGATCGACGTGGTCGACGACGGCCACGGACTGCCCCCGACCGAAAACCTGTTCGTGCCGTTTTTCACGACCAAGCCCGGCGGCTCCGGCATCGGGCTGGTGCTCGCTCGGCAGATCGTCGAAGCGCACGGCGGTTCGCTGACGCTCGAAAACCGGCGCGACGCGACGGGATGCGTGGCGCGGGTGATGCTGCCTTTGTCCTGAGGCGCATAACGGCGAACGGACTTCGGCAGCGATTCCCGCCTTCGCTCGAAGAACGCCGATGCAGCTTTGTCCACTTATGTTGCGGTGCATTTGACGCGCTCGATCGGCGTCGATAACTTCGACCGTACGCGCACGTACGGTTCGGGGGGAGGCCCGGCCGACACGCGTACCCCTCGAAGCTCAGGCGCCACCGACGACAGCAGGATGCGTTCCCGTCGCGATGTGCCGTGGGTCCGGCGTGGCTCCACGCGCTGCGTGGAGACGATCAAGGAGAGACCATGTTTCGTATCCTCGTCGCATTGTTGCTTGCATGCAGCGTTCCGTTCGCGGACGCCGCAACCGCGACCACCGGCGTCGCCTTCGTGCACGGCACCGGCAGTCAGACCAATGCGTTCAACGACTACTGGCAACCCACCATGGTCAACACCGTGCGCCAGGGACTGGTCAACCAGAACAACTATGTCGTCGTCAACTGCGATCTGAACCAGTACATGTGGGACAGCCGCGCCGCCGGTTGTGTTGCAGGACAGCTCAGCAGCTTCATCAGCAGCCACGGCATCACCGATCTCGTCGTGATCACGCATTCCAACGGCGGCAACGTGATCCGCTGGATCCTCTCCAATCCAACCTACGACAGCCGCTATCCCGGCATCATCAGCAAGATCCGTTGGGTCAATGCACTCGCGCCGTCGAGTGCGGGAACGCCGCTGGCGAACGCGGTGATCGCAGGCAACGTGTTTGAAAACGCACTCGGCTGGCTGCTCGGCTACCAGTCCGATGCGGTGCGTCAGCAGCAGACCAGCTGGATGGCCGTGTACAACCAGAACAACCTCTACGGCACCGCCGGTCGGCCCGCGTTGCCGAAGGGGTTCTGGGACGTGATCGGCACCGATGTCGATTCGGCCGTATGGGACCCGGACAGCTACTGCGGCGGTTACACACTCAACGTCGGCCTCGAAATCACGCAAGCGTGGTTGTCCAGTTGCTCGGATGGTTTCATCGAATGCTCAAGCGCCGCGGCCGCGGGATCGGTGTGGTTCTACGACACCGCGCGCACCGCGGGTCGCGAACCTCTCAGCCACAACCAGAGCCGGCGCGCCTGCTTCGGTCTCGAAACCATCCTGCGCAACGACCTCTGAGGAGCCAAGACCATGTCCGCATTCACGCTCCGCCCCACCGTCTTCCTCACCTGCGCACTGTTCACCGCTTCCGCCGCATCGGCGCAAGGAGACGCGAATGCAACGGCGTTGCATCTGCTCGCGCGCGGTTCGAATGATCTCGTTCCGTCGCAGTTGCGTGCGCCGCCCGCTGGCAAGCTCGTCACGACCGATCTCGATCGTGTGCCAGTGGCTGTTTCGTGGGCGCTTGATGCCGGGAAGGCACTCGATGCGAATCCTGCGGCGTTCACCAGCGAAAGCCGCGAGTACTGGATCGACGCGAGTCAGGCCGACCTGCAACGCGGTATCGCGCTCGCCCTCAGTGCGCCCGGCGCTCTCATCCGTCTGAGTCCGCACGGCGGCCGATCGACGGCGGCCATCGCCATCAGTGATGTGCAGATCACCATCGCCGGTCGGCGTCTCGACAACGGTACTGCGATCCGCACCATCGCAGGGGACGACGAACTGCGGGCCGCCGGCATGGACGCCCCGCAAGGAAGCATTGCGCTCCGATTGTCCGACACGATTGGCGCCGGCACGCTGCAACTCGCGGTGCCGACAGCGAGCGGCGGGTACCTGGTTCACGTCTTCGAACCGGCGAGTCGCGTGACATTGACCCTCGCTGCCGAGCACGACAGCGTGATTGGCGGTGACGCATTGCGCTTTCGCGCGTCGGTCGTCGGCGCCAGTGGGCTCGTTCGCATTGGCGGCCTCGTCAATTCCCCCGACGGATCGAGCCAGCCGATCGCGTTCACACGTCAACGCGACGGCACCTACCTCGCGACCGTCGTTCCCGATGTTTCGCATGCGGGCGATCGCGGACTGTGGGACGTGAATGTGTTCGCGGTCGTCGCTGGCGCCGTTGCACTCCCCCGCGATGCCACGTCCGCATTCTCGGTGAGTGTGCCCGTCGCGCGCCTCGATGGAACCATCGAGCGCAGGATCGGCGCAGGCGGATCCCGCGACATCGCCGTGAAGCTCGGCATCGAGAGCGTCGCCGCGAGTCGCTATCAGGTGTCGGCGGTCCTGTACGGCACCGACGGTACTGGCCAGCTGAAGCCAGCGGTCATCGCGCAGTCCGCCGCCTGGCTGGCGAGCGGGCACGGCCAGATCGAACTGCGTTACGACGCGGAACGGCTCGCAGAAGCCGGCTTGTCGGCACCGTACGAGCTGCGTGATCTTCGGCTCGTCAACCAGGCGGACATGAGTCTGCTTGAACGGCGTGAGCGGGCGGTGACACTGGCGAACTGAGCAAAGCACTTCCCGCTTGCCCAACACGTCCAAGCGCTTCGAAAGACCGTAGGCCGGACGACCGCAGGTCGGCCGGCAGCAACGTTCGGACGGAAGGCAAAGAGCCGGCCGCGCACGCGCGTCCGGCGTGCATTCGTGCCCATCGCGTCTTGCGAAGGTGGCGCACGCTATCCTTCGCGCATGCACCCACCCGTCCCGGCGACTCGACTCGCCACGTTCTATCTTGCCTACTACGCCGCACTCGGCGCGTTCACCCCTTACTGGAGCCTGTTCCTCAAGGCGCGCGGGCAGGACATCGCCGCAATCAGCGTGTTGATGAGCCTGTGGTACGCAACGCGCGTGGTTGCGCCGAGTTCGTGGAGTTGGCTGGCTTCGAAATCGAAGAGCCCCGTCCGCTGGTTGCGCATTGGCTGCGTGATCACCCTCGCGAGCTTCGCCGTCTTCGTGGTGCCGCTCGAATTCGGCGGACTCTTCCTCGCGATGTGCGTGTTCTGTTTCGCCTACAACGCGGTGATGCCGCAGTTCGAGGCGATCACCCTGTCGCATCTCCCGGGACGCAGCGAACTCTACGGGCGCATTCGGGTGTGGGGCTCGATCGGCTTCATCGTCACGGCCAGCGGCCTTGGCATCCTGTTCGATCACCTGTCGATCCTGTTGCTGCCGTTGCTGATGCTGCCGATCTACGTGGCGCTTGTCGCAAGCAGTTTTGCCAATGACTACCTGCAGGTCGCCGCCGTTGACGTCGCGGCGCCTATCGGCTTTCGCAAACGGCTGCTGCGTCCGGACGTGCTTGCGTTCTTTGTCGTCGCGCTGCTCGCACAGGTGTCGTTCGGGCCGTACTACACGTTCTTTTCGCTGTATCTCGAACAGCACGGCTACCGGCCTTCCGCACTCGGCGCGTACTGGGCCATTGGCGTATCGGTCGAGATCGCGATGTTTTTCGCGTCCGCGCGCGTGTTCGCGCGCTGGGACGCAACGCGCGTGCTGGTCGTCGCGCTCGCATCCGCCGCGCTGCGCTGGTGGGCGACGGCGCTGTATCCGGACAACGTTCCGCTGATGGCGGTGGCGCAAGTGACCCACGCACTGAATTTCGCGGCGTTCTTTGCCGCGTGCATGCAACTGCTGGTTCGGTATTTTCCGGGGCGCTTGAACGGCCACGCGCAAGGCCTGTACTACGGATTCTCGTCGGGCGTCGGCGGCGTGATCGGGGCGCTTCTCGCCGGATGGCTGTGGAAATTCGACGGCGGCCGCCTGTCGTTCCTCGTTGCCGGCGGCGTGGCGGCGGTTGCGGCGGTGATCGCGTTCGTGATGCTGCGCTCGCCGCGGCCCACGATCGACCTGATGTCCGATTCCACTCAGGCCTGATCGAACGGAAACGCGATCACGTCGGCGATCGCGTCGCTGCCGGCCAACCCCATCAGCAGGCGCTCGATGCCGAGTGCGACACCGGCGCAGTCGGGCATCGCCGGCAATGCGTCGAGGAGCCATCGGTCGATCGGAACCTCGCGCTGACCGCGGCTTCGTCGTCGAGCGTTGTCGCGATCAAACCGCGCGCGCTGCTCGACCGCATCGGTCAGCTCGTGATACCCGTTCGCCAGCTCATGCGGCCCCAGATACAGCTCGAACCGTTCCGCAACGGGTGGGTCGTCCTCGCGGATTTTCGCCAGCGCGCATTGCGACGCCGGAAAATCATGGACGAGACTGATGCGATCGTGCGGGAACGACGGCTGCAATCGATGCGTCACGAGAAGGTCGAGCCAGTCGTCCCGCGATAGCGCGTCCCCATCGATGCGAACGTCGGCCAGCGGCGATTGCAGTTCCGCGATGGACGCGGCAAACGGGTCGAGGTCGAGCTCGTCGACAAACCAGTCGCGGTAGCTTTTTTGAACGACTGTCGCCTGTCGGCCAACCTGCTCAAGCGCGGCTTTCACAAGCGTGCACGTTTCGTCCATCAGCCGGCGATGATCCCAGCCGACGCGATACCACTCGAGCATCGTGAACTCGGGATTGTGCCGACGCCCTGCCTCGCCATTGCGAAACACCCGACCGAGTTCGTAGCAGTCGCCGATGCCGGCGGCGAGCAGGCGCTTGAGGGGGAATTCCGGCGACGTCCGCAACCAGCGTTCGGCGAGCCCCGCATCCGAGTGGCCAGAAAATTGCGTACTGAAACTCTCGATGTTCGGTTCGGTGTTGCCGGCCTGGCTGAGGATCGGCGTTTCCACTTCGAGTACGTTGCGCTCGGCGAAAAACGCTCGAATCTGCGCGTACAAGCGCGCACGCGTCTTCAGTGAAACGAGCGCTGCGGCCGAGGCTACGGTGGGCGATGCCAATGAGTCGATCACGCCGAATGCTTTGCCAGGAACGCGAGCAAGGCCGCTTCATCCCAGATTTCCACGCCAAGCTCCTGCGCCTTGTCGAGCTTGGAACCCGCCGCCTCTCCGGCGACGACAAAACTGGTTTTCTTCGAAACGCTGCCGGCCACCTTTGCGCCCAATGCTTCGAGCCGCACCTTCGCGTCGTCTCGCGTGAGCGCGGACAAGGTGCCGGTCAGAACGACGGTCTTGCCATCGAGCACGCCAGTTTCGACCGTCGCCTGTGCGGACGTCGCTTCGGCGAGCCGTGTCATGCCGTCGATGCATCGTGCAAGCAAGGCCCGACCCTCGTCCATCGCGACGTACGTGAGCAGTGATTCCGCTGTTTCGGTCGGCAGACCCGCCTCGAGCAGCGCATCCGCGTTTGCGCCGGCAACGGCGGCGAGCGATTCGAATGCGATGCCGAGCTGCTCCGCCCGCTTCGTCGTGACCTTCGCGATGCCGAACTGGGCAAGCACGTTTGCAACCGTCAGCTCCGCCCGCAGTTTCGGCGATGGTGGATGGGTGTCTGTCACGACCACGCCGCGCGCGAACAGATCGTCAATGACGGTCTGGTTACCCGATTGCTGGAAGAACGCATCGATGGCGTGGGCGACTTCGTTGCCGATGTCGGGCACCAGCTTGAGGATGGGCCATGGAAGGTGCCGGATCAGCGCGAGATCGCCGAACCACGTGGCGAGACTCTTCGAGGTGCTTTCACCGACATGCTGGATCCCGAGCGCGTAGAGAAAGCGGTCAAGTGTCGTCCGGCGGCTCTTGTCGATCGCCTCGACCAGGTTTTCCGCCCACTTCGTTGCGACCTTGCCGGCCTTTGTCGTTTCAGGGATGGTGCCATCGCGTTCGTCGGCGCGCTGCTTCATCGCGATCAGGTCGTCGACGGTGAGCTTGTAGAGATCCGCGACCGAGACCACGTAGCCCAGATCGCTGAGATCCTCGATGTAGCGTTCGCCCAAGCCGTCGATGTCCATCGTGCGGCGCGACGCGAAGTGGAAGATCGCTTGCACGCGTTGCGCCGCGCAGGTGAGTTCGCCGGTGCATCGGGCCACCGATTCACCCTCCTCGCGCACGATGTCGGAGCCACAGATCGGGCACGTCGCCGGCATCGTCCAGGGTTTTGCATTCGCCGGTCGCAGCTCCATGACAACCCGCACGACTTCCGGAATCACATCGCCGGCGCGCCGCACGATCACCGTGTCACCGATGCGCACGTCGAGCCGGGCAACCTGGTCGGCGTTGTGCAACGTCGCGTTCGTCACGGTGACTCCGCCGACATGCACCGGCACGAGACGCGCGGTCGGTGTGGCCGCACCGGTGCGCCCGATGTTGACCTCGATCGCCTCGATCAGCGTCTGCTGTTCCTGTGCCGGAAACTTGTGCGCGATCGCCCAGCGCGGCGTGCGGCCGACGAAGCCGAGTTCGCGCTGGTCGGCATAATCGTCGACCTTGTAGACCACGCCGTCGATATCGAACGGCAATGTGTCGCGCTCAGCGCCGATGCGTGCGTAATAGGCGAGGCATCCCGCCACTCCGTGCGCGGTGTCGACCAGTGCGCTGACCGGCACACCCCATTCGCGGAATTTCGCGAGCGTTGCCGAATGCGTGGTCGGAAGTGCCCCCCCTTCGACGACTCCGACCGCGTAGGCGTAGAACGCGAGCGGACGCTGCGCGGTCAGTCGCGGATCGAGATGTCGCAATGAACCGGCGGCGCCGTTGCGTGGATTGACCAGTACCTTGCCACCATTGGCGCGCATGCGTTCGTTGTACTTCTCGAACCCGTCGCGCGGCATGTAGACCTCGCCGCGCACTTCCAGCACCGTCGGCACGTCGGTGCCACGCAGGCGCAACGGAATGGACCTGATCGTGCGCAGATTCGCGCTGACGTCCTCGCCTGTTTCGCCGTCGCCCCGTGTGGCGCCGCGGACGAACACGCCGTCTTCATAGCGCAGGCTGATCGCAAGTCCGTCGAACTTCGGCTCGACCGAAAACACCGGGTCGGTTTTTTCGATGCGCTGCTCGACCCGGCGCACGAAATCCTCCACCTCGTCCGGCGTGAAGGCGTTGGCCAGCGACAGCATGCGTATCTCGTGCGGGACCGGCGCAAACGCGCCTGATGGTGCGGCACCGACACGCGCCGTCGGCGAATCGGCAGTGACCAGCTCAGGATGGGTCGCTTCCAGTTCGCTGAGCTCACGCATCAGCTTGTCGTATTCGATGTCCGGAATCTCCGGCTCGTCGAGCACGTGATAGCGATGGTTGGCGTCGTCGATGCGCGCGCGCAGATCGGCGGCGCGGGCAGCGGAAGGGGCGTCGGCTTTGCCTCGGGTCATGCGCGATATCCGGCTGGAGATCGTGGGAGCGGCTCCAGCCGCGATGCTTCTGTTGGGTCGACAACCCAAAAACATCGCGGCTGAAGCCGCGCCCACGTGACTTTTGGAAGTGCGCCGAGTTTAACGGCTTGCCGCACGGCGGCGTGACGGGCGCGTTGTCGCCGTTCACACTCGTGGCCATCTCCGGTTGACGACGAGGACGGCACGATGGCGAAGAAGGCGTGGGCCCCATTTCCCCATCCGGAAAAACGATTCAACTACGCCGGCGACACGCTCGCAAAAGCGTGGGGCGACCTGCACGCAGGCGATCAGGAGCCGTTCCCCGACGAGAAGCACGTCGCCACGCTGCTCAAGCGCAATGCGAAGCTCGGCAAGGATGCGAAGGCCAGCGCGACCGGGTTGCAGGATGCGTGGCGCGCCTTCCACAACGGCGATTTCCAGCAGGCCTACGACCGCGGAATCGCGCTGGGTCCCCTCGGCTCCTCGGTAGCGATCAAGGCCGGCGGCATCCACGCCACCTACCTGATCGATGACCCGGCCGCGAAGGTCGCCCGCTACGAAGACCTGATCCGCCTCGCCGACGAATCGGTGCAGGCGCTGCCGAACGAGGCGAACAGCCACTACCGGCGCGCGTTCGCGATCGGCCGCCTCAGTCAGACGCTGTCGATCACCAAGGCACTGGCGCAGGGCCTGGCCGGCAAGGTGAGGGAATCACTCGACGCGGCACTGAAGCTGACTCCGAAGCACGCTGAGGCGCACTCCGCGTTCGGGCTCTACCACGCCGAGATTGTCGGCAAGGTCGGCGGCATGCTGGCCAAACTGACGTACGGCGCCAACGCGGCCGACGCGGAAAAACATCTGCAGCAAGCGGTGAAGCTGACGCCGGCATCGCAGATCGCGTGGATCGAATGGGGGAATGGCCTGCTGCTTATCCATGGCGACAAACGCGAGGACGACGTCGCCGAAGCGTTCGACAAGGCCGCGCGGCTGAAGCCGCACGATGCAATGGAAGCTCTGGATGCCGCGTGGGCGCGAGAGCAGATCGAGTGATCGTGCGCGCGATCATTCGTCGCGTATCCCTTGATGGACCGGCCGAAGCGCTCTTTACAATTCCTGATCGCGTCGACCTTCCGCGCGCGCCCGCGGGCCGCTAGTATCGAGCGCTTTATCCGGGGGTGGATCCGTGCGCAGAACCTTGCTTGCCGTGGCGATCGTGGTCGCTGGCTTGAACTCCGCTGCCGCCGAAGAATGGGTGGTCGAAGCGCACTATCCGGACAACGCAGCGCTCGCGCGCGCCGCGGCGCACTTCCAGCACGTGATCGTCGACGGCAAGCGCAGCACGCTGCGCGTCGCGACGGGCGATCGTGGAATCGCGGCGCTTGAAGAGGCCGGCTTGGGTGTCTCCATTGACCAGAGCGCCACCGCGACGTTGAACGCGTTTTACGCGCACTTCGAGCAAGCAAAGGCACAAGGCGTCGCGCCGAACAGCATCCCGGGTTTCCAGTGCTTTCGAACCGTCGAGGAAACCTATTCGACGATGGATGCGTTGAAGGCCGACCACCCGAACATCGTCACGATCGATGAGCTCGGGCCGACCTGGAAGAAATCGCAGAACGCGAGCGCAGGTTACGAAATGCGTGCACTGCGCATCACCAACCTCGACACGATCGCGTCGGATCCCGATCGTCCGAAGATGGTGGTGTTCACCTCGATCCATGCGCGCGAATATGCGCCGGCTGAACTTGGAACTCGTTTCGCCGAATGGCTGGTCGACAACTACGGCACCGACGCCGAAGCCACCTGGCTGGTCGACCACAACGATTTCCGCATGGTGCTGCAGGCGAACCCAGACGGGCGCAAGCAGGCCGAGCGGGGAATCCTCTGGCGCAAAAACGTCGATGAAGTGAGCGGCAATTGCGACGGCAACGTCAATGTCGACAATGACGGCGACGGCATCGATCTCAATCGCAACTTTCCATTTCACTGGAACATCACGCAGGGTGTGGGGTCGGACGGAAACGTGTGCGGCGAAACCTATCGCGGGCCGGTGAAGGCCTCCGAGCCGGAAACACAAAACCTGGTGCAGTACGTCGCCGGCAAGTGTACTGCCGACGGAGTCTGCAGCGGAGGTGTCTTCGCAGACCATCGCGACGGACCGATGAATCCGCCGCTCGGTGGCGACGGCGGCGCGGCAGCACCCGCCGACACCACTGGCTTCTTCATCGACATCCACAGCAATGCAGCCCTTGTGCTGTGGCCATGGGGCGATACGCCCAGTGCCGCGCCCAACCAATCGGCGATGCGCACGTTCGGCCGTCGCATCGCGTATTTCAATGGCTACACGCCGGAGCAGGCTGACACGCTGTACCCGACGGATGGCGCCACGGACGACACCATGTATGGCCTCCTCGGCGTGCCCGGCTTCACGATCGAGACCGATGGCAGCGGATTCTTCGAAGACTGCGCATCGTTCGACGGCACGACCGCGCCGAACAACATCGCCGCGTTGCGGTATGCCGCGCGCAATCTTCATGCGACCTACAAACTGCCGATCGGTCCCGACACCGTCGGCGCGACGGGAACATCGGATCTCATCGCCACCGGAGATCCAGTCAGCATCAGCGCACGGATCGACGATTCACGCTTCAACCAGTCGACCTCCGGCGACTCGGTCATCGGCACCGTTCGCACGATCGCGAGTGCAAACGCCTATGTCGACCAGCTGCCCTGGGACAGCGGTTCGCAAGCAGTCGCACTCACAGCAACTGATGGCACCTTCAGCGGATCGGTGGAGGACGTCCGCGGAACGCTTCCGGCCGGTGCGAACCTCGGAGTCGGCCGCCACATGATCTACGTGCAAGGCACCGATTCCGCTGGCAACGCCGGTACGCCAAATGCCGCAATGATCGACATCGTGAGCGCGGATTCGGTCGGCACACTTGCGGGCACGGTCACGGACAAGTCGTCAGCCGCTCCACTGGTCGCGACGATCACGCTGGCGAACGCCGACGAAACGCATCGCGCCACCAGCGACGCGGCCACCGGAGTCTATCGGGCGCACGGCTATCCCGGCACCTACGACGTGCATGTCAGCGCTGCGCATCACCTCTCTGAAGACCTGCACGGTGTCGCGCTCACTCTTGGCAGCAAGATCGCACACGATTTTGCACTGTATCCCAATTGCAGCATCGTTTCGGACGACGTGGAATCGGGCAACCAGGGCTGGACGGCGCAGTCTCCATGGGTGATCGAATCCGGCACGGACGGCGACACGACGAAGGTGTGGAACACGCCGGACTACGGCGACAACCTCAATCGCTCGTTGACGTCGGCCGTGCACGATCTCACCGGCTACAGCGAGGTCACGCTCGATTTCGACGACCGCTGCGACACCGAAAGCGGTTTCGACTATGGCCACGTCGAGTACAGCGCGAACAACGGATCAACATGGACCGCGCTTTACAGCTGCAGCGGACAGACGACCTGGCAGTCGCACCACATCGAACTGCCGGTTGCGGCGGATGGTGCCGCGGCCTTCAAGCTGCGGTTCCGCCTGACCAGCGACCAGAATGCAAACGGGCCGGGATGGGCGGTCGACAACATCCGCATAGAAGCCGGTGGCGACGCGTGTCGGGCACTGCAGCAACCAGACGATGTGATTTTCGATGACGGGTTCGAGGGAAGCTGAGAACTGTCGCAGGCGCAGTCCACTTGCCGCGTCCATCGCTCCCACTGTTTTTCTGACGTCATTCCCGCGAAAGCGGGAATCGCTCCGGTCTCTCAAGGCACGGAGCGAACAACTCGAGCGATTCCCGCTTTCGCGGGAATGACGTCGACTACTTTGAGCAATGACCGATTTCGCTGGAATGACGTCGAGTACTTCGAGCGATTCCCGCGTTCGCGGGAATCACGTTGGCCCATGGGTGACACCTACGATCGTCGCGACACCGCGCGCCGGTGGAACGGTCAGGCAAGCAACGCGTCCGACGCCACCAACGCGCACATCGTCTTCACGTCGCCATCCATCGCACGATCGCGCGCCATGAAGGCAATGCGCTCGCGGATTCTTGCGTGCGCCTGCGCCACTGCCCTGCCCGCGTGGAAATCTTTTGCTTGCGCGAGTGCTGCCGCGAGCGTCTGTACTTCGGATTCGAACTGCGCGCGCGATGGATGGCTCGCATCCGGCGCATTCGCAATCTTTGCCGCAATGGCACGCCAGTCGCCGCGCTGGGCGAGACGACGCGCCGCATTGAGCATGTCCTGGCGGTAGTCGAGTGCCTGCGCCGCGGTGTAGAGCTCCATCGCGAGCACGTGGCCGAGATCCTCGGTCATTTCCAGCACGTGGCGTGCTTCATTCGCGCCCATCGACACGTGATCTTCCGCGTTTGCGCTGGTCGGAATCGAGTACACCGACGCAGGATGCGCGCGAGTCGCGAGATCGTTGACGAGTGCAGCGGCGGTGTACTGGACGATCATGAAACCCGAGTCGGTCGCGTCCTCGTTGCCGATCAGGAACGCCGGAAGGCCGTCGTTCGTTGCAGGATCGACCAGCTTGTTGAGGCGTCGCTCGGAGATCGATGCAAGCACCGGGATCGCCGCCTTGATGTAGCTCATCGCGAGCGCCAGCGGCATGCCGTGGAAATGACCTGCGGAAATCACCTGGTCCTCGATGACGTGTGCATCGGGAGCATCGGGAAAGATCAGCGGATTGTCGGTGACCGCATTGAGTTCGATATCGATGACGCGGCAGGCCTGATCGTAGGCGTCGCGCACGGCGCCATGCACCTGCGGCATGCACCGCAAACAGTACGCATCCTGAGGCTGGTGTTTCTTGCCGCCCTTGAACGGCAGGAAGCGCGCGTAGAAAGCCTCGCGTCCATGACGCTGGCCCGGCGGCACATAGTCCCATGCGATATCGAAATGCTGCTTCTGGTCTTCCGGATCGCTCCATGAATCGGCCAGCCATGTGCGGAAGCGAGGCACCAGGTGATACGGAATATCCGCAAGCGTCGATCCGACGAGATGGTTGCGTATCGTCCGCGCGGTTTCGACCTGGCCCGGATGCGGACGCAGCGCGTGCACTTCTTCGCGCATCGCGCCCGCACGACCGGCGAATGCATCGAGCGTCATCGCCGCGGCGAGATCGGCGGTCGCGAGCAGCGCGTGCAGACGATCGAGCGCGAGCACGGCGCACGCAAGCATCTGCGCCGTGCCATTGTTGAGTGCGAGGCCTTCCTTGAACGAAAGACGCAATGGTTCGAGCCCGGCCTTCTTCAGCGCGTCGGCCCCGCACATGCGGACGCCCTTGTGGAACGCCTCGCCACCACCAAGCAGCACGATCGCGAGATGCGAAAGAGGCGCCAGATCGCCACTCGCGCCCACGGATCCCTTTTCGGGAATCAGCGGGATGACATCGCGATTGAGCAGCTCGGTGAGCGCGCGCAGCGTGGACACGCGAATGCCGGAATGACCTCGCATCAACGTGTTGATGCGAATCGCGAGCATTGCGCGGACCACGGTCGAATCGAAAGGCTTGCCGACGCACACCGCATGCGTGATCACGAGGTTGTGCTGCAACTCGTCGAGCAGCGTGCCCTCGCGCTGTTCGGGATTGCCGCCAGGCAGTTCATCGCGCGCGCGATGCGCGCCGAGCAGCTTGTCCGCATTGCTGCCGAAGCCGGTCGTCACGCCGTAGATCGGCTCGCCGCAGCGTACTTTTTCACTGAGGAAGTCCGCGGCGCGCTGCACGTGGGCGAGTTGTGCTTCGTCCAGAGTGACGCCGGCGCCATGCCGCGCTATTGCGACGAGTTGCTCGCGGGTGAGGGTGGTGCCGTTGAGAAGGATTGTTTGGGCGGCATCGGGCATCGAAGTGGTCCAGTGGTGCTGCATTGTCCAATCGAGACTGTTTTAGGAAATACGCATACATGCAAACCGAGAAATGGGCCGGCGCACGATCTTGAGCGACGAAGCAAAAATGGATTCCCGCCTTCGCGGGAATGACGTCGGGTTGGAGGAGTTGATGAACGCAAAAAGCGGCGCTCAGATCTGGATGTCATCCCACAAGTCTCGCCAGATGGGATTTGCGTTTTCAATCAACCTCAGCTTCCAGACACGATTCCATTTCTTGAGCTGCTTTTCTCTCGCAATCGCTGAAGGGAAGTCGGGGTGAAGCTCAAACCACACGAGGCGGCCCACGTCATATCTACTTGTGAATCCTTCAACTGATCCTTCGCGGTGCTGATGCACGCGTTGTCTCAAGGATCCAGTGACGCCGACATAGAGCGTTCCGCGCTCGCCGCTCGCCATGATGTAAACCGCGGGCTGCTGTCCGGACATTCCTTGTCCCCCTTTCGCGCTCGAAAAATCCTTTACCGACGTCATTCCCGCGAAGGCGGGAATCCATTTGCAATGACAACACTCCGGAACATGGATGCCCGCGTCGGCCGTTGATAAGTGGATCCTCCTTTCGCGAGAATGACGTCGACGAAGGCACGGGCTATCGACGCGCTATCGCCCCATCACCGCCGCCTGTGCGATCTCGACCCTCAACGTCTCCGCCAGTTCCGCGCGCTTCACCTCGTACTGCTCTTCCTTGCGCAGGTCTTTCACGGTGACGACGCCCTTGGTGATTTCATCGGGCCCGAGCACCAGCACGAAGCGGATGCCGGCACGGTCGGCGTATTTGAACTGCTTCGCCAGCTTGCCCGCCTCGACGACCGCTTCGGTGTTGATGCCCGCCCGGCGCAGTTCGGTCGCGAGTTCGAGGTAGCGCGGCAGCTCGGCTTCGTCCATCTGCGCGACCAGCGCCTGGACCGTGCTGCGACCGCCTTTGAGCAGGCCGGCTTCGCGCAATTGCCAGTACAGACGCGTGGCGCCAATCGAAATGCCCACGCCGGGCAGCTTCGACTTTGTGTAGTGGCTCGCCAGGTTCTCGTAGCGCCCACCCGAGCAGATCGAACCGATCTGCGGATGGTCGTTCAACGTCGTCTCGTACACGGTGCCGGTGTAGTAGTCGAGGCCGCGGGCGATCGACAGGTTCAGCGAGAAATAAGACTCGGGCACACCGAATGCCTTGACCAGAGTCAGCACTTCCCTGAGCTCCGCCCTGCCTTGTTCAAGGGACTCGCTCCCGGCACCGAGCGCGTCGAGCTTCGACAGCGCATCGCTGAGTGACGAGGAACGATATGCGACGAATTCGAGCAACTTGTCGACGGCAGCGGCGGACAGCGCGAAACCCTCACCTGTGAGCGTCGTACGCACTGCGTCCGCGCCACGCTTGTCGAGCTTGTCGACTTCGCGCATCATCGCACCTTGCTGCGCCGCGTCGGTGATGCCGAGCCCTTCAAGCCAGCCGCGCATCAACTTGCGATTGTTGATCTGGATCGTGAAGGCGCCGATGTCGAGGTCGCGAAAGACGCTGTAGATGACCGCCGGAAGTTCGGCGTCGTAGCGGACCGACAGGCTGTCCTTGCCGACCACGTCGATGTCGCACTGGTAGAACTCGCGGAAACGCCCGCGTTGCGCGCGCTCGCCGCGATAAACGCGCTGGATCTGGTAACGCCGGAACGGAAACACGAGGTCGTGCTCGTGCTCGGCCACGTAGCGCGCAAGCGGCACCGTCAGGTCGAAGCGCAGTGCGAGTTCGGGCACTTCGCCAGCGGTCGCGGCCTGTAACGCGCCGGTCGACTGCACGAAATACACCTGGCGCTCGGTTTCGCCGCCTTCCTTGGTGAGCAGGACGCTGGAAAACTCCATCACCGGCGTCTCGATCGGCAGGAAGCCGTAACGTTCGAAATTGCGCCGGACGGCGTCCAGCATCGACTGGAATGCGACCTGATCGAGCGGCAACAGTTCGAGCACGCCTGGCATGGTGCGGGCTTGGGTGACAGCCATGGATGTCCTTGGGATCGGCGCCGCGACGACAGCGCGCGCGGGCATTGAAACGATGTCGTGTAGATTAACAGATGGTCCGCTGCAACCCGCGCCGCGCTGCGTTGAAACGGCGACCGATGCGGCCATGCAGACCGTCGCCCTCCCCACCGGTCACTGCCACCTGTTGTGTCGCCTGTTGCGCCATTGGCACGCCGCCGTTAGAATTCGCGACCCGCTACGGCGGCCCCGGTCGGGGTGTAGCTCAGCCTGGTAGAGCGCTACCTTCGGGAGGTAGAAGTCGCAAGTTCGAATCCTGTCACCCCGACCAACAGCATCAACAAACAAGGCCACCTCGATCGGGTGGCCTTTTTTGTGCCTCATTGCTGCGTGGGATGGAGCAGGCGAAGGGCGCGACGTCGGTCTGATACACGTCGATGCGCGACTTGCTGCGATGGCCATGCAGGGCGACCGACGATTCTTTCGAGGCGGTGGCAGCGAGTCATTCGTGGTGGAGTCGGCCCGAGGCGATCGTGACGCGCTTCCTGGAGGTCAACGGTGAGCCACGACCGCCCCGAGCTTGCCCCTATCCTACGATAGGCTTTCAACAACATATAGTCCTTTTCACGCCTGCGCCGCCGAACTTCAGCAGCCGTTCGAACTCTGCCGGGCCATCATCCGGTCGCCGCAATTGAATAGGTCGTATCGAGCCAGACCTGGACAGCGGTCACTGACGGGCCTGCGGCCGCCACGGCGCGCCGCAGGTCTGCCCGACTGCAGCCCAATTCTCCGGCCCAGAATTCCGCGTCTTCTCGTACATCGATTCGCGTGGGGTCGGTCGGGCCATCAAGGTCGTCGCTGCTCATGCAGATCTCGTCGCAGGTGATATGCCCCCATTCTCGAAGCGCCATGCTGAACGTCATGCGGACGAGCGTTATAAACCGGGCAACGACACGCTCTCTATGCACGGAACTCTGACCGGGGGCGGTCTGTCCTATGCACAGCCGCCACGACCCCATCGTTGTCTCCTTGCAAGCCAATGACACAAATTGCCCAATCGACGTGGGGCATTTGAATCTCCCGCGTGGGCGGGGCGATCGCTACGATCTATCCATCCTTCGTGCGCTTCGGCCATGGAGATGAAAGAGTTGAGTGTGCACTTTCGTTGCGGCGCCCGAATTGGCGCGGTGGCGCGAGTTTGCCCGCTGGACTCCATGCACATCCCTGCGACTGGAACCTGATCCATTCAGAGTCGGTCGCATGGTCTTCATTAAAGTCGTGCGCGCCATCAAGCGCACTCTGAGCAATGGATCGATCGACGATGAAAAAAACACCTGTCACCGTCAGTGTCGGATCGCTCAACGACGACATTGCAGCGCTCGCGGCCAAGGTTTACCGGACGTTGATGGATGGCCCGCGCCTCGTGTGGGCAGATGATGACGGGAAGGTCTACTCGGGCGAAGCAGGCGACCGCCATGGCGTGCCGCCCTCGTGGATCGCTGGCACGTTCGCGTTCGGTCAGGCCGCCGACGACATTGAAGGCGACCTTCTCGCACTACGACGGGAGCGGTCGAAAGACTGGATCATCGACTGATCGGACGCAGCGGATCACCGTGGCCCGGCATTTCACGCGTGCAGGCGAAATGCATGCGCACTAGTGCACATGGCGTCATCGGTCTTGCGCCGCCATAACGAATCGGTCACAGCTGCTTCACGAAAGAAATATTCCAGGCCTGTAGGCTTGGGTCTCTTGCAAATGCCGCCATTGCGTTGAACGCCGTCGGGTGGATGTTCGCTCCGGCGCGGCACTCATGTTGAACGTCTGCAAACACCTGCCTTGCGCGAAACAAGTCCGCTCCGTCGATCCTGGAGCGGTCTTGGTACTGGCCGATGCCGCCAGCTCGTCCCCGGTAGCCGAAATTCCGTTTGCCCGATGTGATCATTTCGGCTGCAGGTGAGGCTCAGATTGAACATACCGATTGACAGGTTTCTCAAACCCCTTCTTGTTGCGGGCATTGAAGTGCGTGCCGAATCGTCGAGCTTGGCAGGGTTGCTCGACGACACGATGCACGAGTTTCATCTTGCCACCGCGGCGGTATCCCCGCCCGGCTATCACTGGTTCGATCTTTACGTCGACGCCCAGAGCGGCGAGCAGCGGGCCGCCGTGACGGCACACGGGGTGCTCTCGCGCATGGTGGAGCGCGGCGACACCGGCCGAATCGAGGATTTCCGCATCCTGTTCGGCAAGCAATGGCTGGAGATGGGCGAGACAGGCGCGCGGAAGTGCAGGCGCCTTCGTTCGCCAACCTCGTCGTTGCAATCTGACGTGGATCGTTGAAGCCGAGTCACGCGAGGCAGTCGGCGCTTCCGACATCTGTGTCCACCCGAATCGAGAATTCGCCGTGCGATGCGACTTCGCGACGCGGATTCCTGGCGCGCGGCTGAGTCGGACCAGCCTGTATGCTCGCGCCGTCGCATCAACGGAATCTGCTGCATGCGCTCCGACGCGCTTCCTTTCCATCACCCCGCTGCGTTCTGGCTCGGTTGCATCCTCATGAGCGGCGGCGTGTTCGCGCATGTCCCGATGTTCGCGATGGGAGCGCAGACGCATTACCACCTTGCCGGCATGCCGATGGATGCGACCATGCTCCTCGGCATGGCGCTGATCCCGATTGGGCTCGCATTGTCGGCGTACGGATTGATGCCCCGCCTGGATCGACTGCGGCGCGCGGCGACAGGGGCACACTCGCCGGAATTTCACATCGCCGACCGGGTTCCGCTCGGGCGCGAGCACTGGACGCTGGTGCTCGCGATGGCTGTCGCGCTTGCTGTCGACGTGATGAAGCCGGCCACGCTCGGTTTCGTCATGCCCGGCATGGTGAGCGAGTACGGAATCAGTCGGCAAACCGGTGCGCTTCTCGCCCTCGTCGCGCTGACCGGAACCACGATCGGCTCGGTCGTGTGGGGCCGCATGGCCGACCTCATCGGACGCCGCGCTGCGATCCTGCTTTCTGCGCTGATGTTCATCGGCACCTCGATTTGCGGCGCGATGCCGACGTTCGAGTGGAACCTTGCCATGTGCTTTCTGATGGGCACCTCGGCTGGTGGCTTGCTGCCAATCGTGTTCACGCTGATGGCCGAGACGATTCCAGCAGCCCATCGGGGATGGCTGCTGGTGGCACTCGGCGGTGTCGGCACGTCCGCCGGTTATCTGCTCGCAGCAGGCGCGGCAACCCTGCTTGAACCCGTGTTCAGCTGGCGGTCGTTGTGGCTGATGGGTTTGCCGACCGGTGCGCTCATCATCGCGCTCAATCGCTGGATCCCGGAATCGCCACGTTTTCTGGCGAGCGTCGGCCTCGGCGATGCGGCGCGCGCTGTGTTGCTGCGTTTCGCGGGCAATCAGCCGTCGGCCATCACGGTGGGCGCACCGACCGGCTGCAATGATCCGCTCTCGACGGAACCACGCGACGCCGCGGGCCTCCGCGCGCTGCTGCGTGGACGCCACGCGCCGATCACCCTCGGACTGTTCGTTTGCGGCGTCGCGTGGGGTCTGGCCAATTTCGGATTTCTGCTGTGGTTGCCGATGACCCTCGCTCACCTGGGTGTCGGCGCTGCTTCCGCCAATGCTCTTCTGGCGCAATCGGCCATGCTCGCCTTGCCTGGAATCGGGGTGGTGATCTGGCTCTATCAACGCTGGAGCAGTCTCAAATCGCTACTGCTCTTCATCGGATTGACCGCCGCGGCGCTGCTCGTCTTCGGCGCAATGGGCGCGATGCAAGTGCAATCTCCGATCGCCGCAATGGCGGCAACCGTCGCGCTTCTCGTCAGCATCAGTGGCGTCATCTCGATGCTGATTCCGTACGCAGCCGAGATCTATCCAGTGCGGCTGCGTGGCACGGGATCGGGCATCATCGCAGCGAGTTCGAAACTCGGGGGTATCATCGGCGCCGGACTCGGTGTGATCGGCTTTTTCGAACACTTCGCGCTGTCCGCGGTGACGATCGCCGTACCAATGATCGTCGCGGCACTGCTGCTTTTGCAGTCGGGCATCGAGACGCGTGGTCGTCGACTTGAAGAGATCGAGAAGGAATTCGGCGAGCCGGGACCAAACTGATCTGCGCGTTCCGGATCGTGTCGGAACCGTCAAATGAATCGCGCGATACCCGAATCGCTCCGAAAGATCGGTTCGTTCAGTCGAAGAGTGTTGTTATGAAGGCCCCACGAAGCAGGAGTCCGCCATGAAAGACCACATCTTGATTCTCGGCACACTGGCACTTTCACTGGCGACGAGTCTGGCCATTGCCCAGACCGCTGCGGATAAAAACGGGACGACGCCAACGGGCAACCAGGACTCGATGCCGCACAAGACGGATGCAATCAACCGCCAGGATGAACGCTCCGGAAACAACCTTGCGGCAAGCAAAAAAGACGCAACCTCCACCGGCGATTCCGATCCGGCAAAGACAGATCATGTGATGTCGCAGGATGGCAAGGACGGCAACAATCTTTACGGCGGCGCGGCATTCGACAAGCTTGATCCGAAGAAAACCGGGATGATCAGCATGGCGGATGCGAAATCGAATCCATGGCTGGCGCAGAATTTCAAGAAATGCGACAGCAACAGCGATGGAAACGTCAGTCGGGACGAGTACGTCGTCTGTTCGCCAGCACGATGAATCAGGTTTGTTGACACGAAGCCGGATCAATCCTGCGCTTTCGAAGAACTTGAGTTCGGGGCGTTCGAGCTTTCCGGTTCGCACGTGGACGAGCCGCCCTTGACCGGCAGTCCACGGCGCGGTCACTTCACCAGTCGGTACCGGTCATGACGCTGTTTGCAGGGATGCCGTTGGATGCGGTCGGGGCAGAAGACCCCGACCTCGACTATCGCGGCCAACAGCTGGGATCGCGTCACGCCGAAATAGTCGCACCAGACTGCGCGGTCCGGGGATTCTGTGCAGGTCATTTCGAAGAGGCAGACCGGGTCACCGTACGTGTCACGCCCGCCGCTCGTGATCCTGCAGAGACCATTCTCCAGCCGATCAGAGAGCGCCGCTCACGGGAGTGGCTCGAAGGCGACCCAACTCGGTGACTGCGCGCCGATGTTCGAGCAATGCGACGGTCTGACGCGCCAATGCGGAAAGCGCATCCAACTGGTCTCGATGCAACAGGCGCGGTCGCCTGTCGATCACGCAGACCGTGCCAAGCGCATGTCCATCCTCGGAGATCAGCGGAGCCCCCGCGTAGTAGCGGATCCGCGGATCCCCGACGACCAGTGGATTGTCGCGGAAGCGATCGTCCCTGAGCGTGTCGGGCACCACCAGCATGCTCTGGGCCATGACGGCATGTGCGCAGAACGACGCAGCAATCGGCGTTTCCTTGCCGGGAACTCCCACTGCGCTCTTGAACCACTGGCGCTCGGAGTCGACCAGGCTGATCAATGCGATCGGCGTCTGGCAGATCATCGACGCAATCCGCGTGATGTCGTCAAAGAGCGCCTCCACCGGAGTATCCAGCACTGCGTAGGATCTGAGTGCGGCCAGACGTGCCTGGTCCTTGGCAAACCGGATGGATTCACTGTTCATTGCCGATGTCCGAAAGCAATCAAGAAAACGAGTCGATGGTACGCGTGACTCGTCAAAACGAAGTGTAGATGAGTTGAACGGGATGAGGACATCGTGCCCACCCTGCTGTGCTTCCTGGGGCGGAGGAGCAACTGCGGCAATGGGCGCCGCTTCGAACCCATGCGATTGCAACATCCTTTCTTGACGAGGAAATCACCAGACCCGGCCAAGCCACACGATTCGGCGCCAGCAGGTGCAGACATCGGTTTTCGCCACGCCATTCACGCTCCCGACGACGCTGTATCTACCTGTCTTCTCACATGGAGAAGCATCGCACCGCGGAACCTTGAATCTGCCAGGAGCGCTTGCAGTTTTTTGCGTTTGCTTTACGCGTGAATTTCCCGTTTGTTTGCGTGGATTCAGCTACGGGAGACCATCATTGCTCCCGCAACGTTTGGCGAAACTCCCTCCCCTGAGTCCCTCCCACGTCTGCGCTGCGCGTGAGCGCCGCACTCAAGGTCGAGATACCTGCCATGGATGGCCATGATGATCGGGCCCGGTGAAAACCGGGCCCGATTTCATTTCCGGTTCTGCGTGCTGCGTGCTGCGACGTTGAACTTCCGACATCATTTCCAGCCCGGAAATTTGGCGCCGCCGCGAAGGCGCGGAAGGATGGCCAAAGGGAGACGTGGATGAGTGGATACTTAACGGCCTCCTCAGCAACGGGACACCCGTTTTTACTGGGTTCACCATCGGGCGTTCACAGTCACCGCCGACCCGGGGAACACCATGATCAAATCGACGACGGACGCGTTCCGCGCGCTGACGATTGCATCAAATTCCTCGAGAACCGATTTGATCCACCTGCGCTGCGGGCAGGACAACGGTCGGCTCGTCCCTTACTCCAACGAAAGGAAATCTCCATGAAACAGCTCGTCATCGCCACCTGTCTCGCCGCAGCATTCGGACTCTCTGCGTGCGCCGAGAAATCGCCCGCCGAGGCGAACCAGGATATCGCCAAGGCGCAACAGCAAGCTGCGAAGGATGTGGCCGACGCTGCGAAGAAGGCATCCTCCACGGTCGATGAAGCACGACAGAACGTGGACGTCGCCAACGCAAAGGCGTCTGCGGACGTTGCCGAGGCAAACGCCAAAGCGAACGAGAAGATCAACGATGCCACGTCGGACGCGTCGAAGGTGCAGGGCGATGCAAATGAGAAATTGGCAACTGCCCAGGCAGACTCGTACGACAAGGAAGCGAAGGCGCGATACGACCTCGCCATCACCAAGGCCGACGCGGATTACAAGGTCGACGTGCAGAAGTGCGAGGCCCTGGAGTCGGGTCAGCAGTCGGGCTGCAAGGATGTCGCGAAATCGACCAGCGAGCAGATGAAAACGCGCGCAGCCAAGGAGCGGGATGATGCGGAGTCGGCTGCAAAGAACATGAAGCGCTAAGCGCCGACAATAAAAAAAGCGGAGGGAACTCGAGGTTCCCTCCGCCGGTTTTGAAAACGAGAGATGCGTCAGGTGAGCTCAGCTCCCGTCGCCGGCAAAGCGACTATTCGGCCGCATCGTCCTCTCCACGCGGATCGATGAGGCTCTCCTGCTCCATCCCCTCAAGCGCGGCCCTTTCCTCATTGCTTTGTGTCTCGTCGCCGAAGTCATCGGCGGCCTCGACGTCGATCTCCTCTTCGATGTCTTCCGGACCATCATTTATTTCTTCGGAGGTGGGGGAACCAGGATCGGTCTTTTGTGTTGCCATGATTGGAACTCCTGAAAGACGGTGGATTGGCGCAATCTGTATGAGAACGGAAGCCCACGCAGCCATCGTCCACCATTTTCCCTGAATCGACGCAGATGCACGCAGCTCCGACACGGAGTCGTGCGGAATGAGCCCAGTGGATCGATGGCGTCGATCACAGAGTCAGCCCCGATTCCGCACAAAGCGCGTAGATGTGGTCGCTACTCAACCCGGCTCGGAGCGTCAAATGGCGAATCAACCGCGCAAGTGCGAACATTTCGCGTGTCGGTGCCTTGTCGAAGCAGGGGGCGTCTTCTGCTCCGCCCATTGCGAGGAACATGCGAACGACACCGCAATCGGACGATGTGGCTGTGCCCACGGCGACTGCGATCAATCAATCGTGGAGATGGTGCCGGACCTCGTCCCGGCCTGAATCTCACGCGCGGAGTGACGGCGATCAGCACTGTGCATCGGCCCTTTCACCGTGACGCACGCCAGCGGGGATGATCCTGCAATCGCGAGGAACCCCGCTATCTGCTGCAACCCGGTTCCCGCCCATGAAAAACCCGGCTCCAGGCCGGGCTATTTTTCACGCAACGCTCACGCGCGATCCCATCAGCGGCTCGACTGCTTGCGGTGATCGCCCGGGCGGCTCTTGCTTTGCGGGCCAGCGGACGGCTGCGGATCGAGATCGTTCAACAGCGCGCGCAGGTCGACTGAGACGGTTGCCCCGTTTCCTGCAATATCGAGCGCCGCCATCGATTTCTTGGCAAGGGCAGCGCGGTCGATGTACAGCTCGCGATCCTGTTCGGGCGGGCGCGTGGTGCTGCACAAATTGCGATTCAATCGCAGCAGGCTCGTCCCAGAACGCTGCCACGGATGTGCCGGTGAAAGACGCTTCACCATCACGCTGTCGAGTTTGACGAGCACGGTTTCATCGCTGATTTCGGTGCAGCGCCCGATGCCGATATCATATGACATGGATTTGTATATCCTTGATAAAACGAAAGTATTCCGGCATTCGCAAGCGGCCGGAGGCAGAATTTGCAGGGGGTGCAACCGGGCGTCTGGAAATGCCAATACTCCATTATGACAGGTCGCGCGTAAGATTCCGTTAGCCGCCCGTTGCGGTCGCGAGCGGCACGTGCGTCACGAAAAGATGCGGCGAATCTCGTCTGGCAACCGGACGTCTGTTGCCTCAGGCCATATCGCCAGAGATCGGGGCGAGTTCGGCCGTCACAATGGCCGGGAGTTCCCGGGTATCGAACCATCGCTGTCGATCGAAGATCATCACTCGCGGCAGTGTTCGATGGATCTTCGCGAAGGCAACGCTGGTTGCAAAGTCGAGGGTCGGCAATGACACCAGCCACGCATCGGACGTCGGTTCGATCGTCAGCGGCGGTGCGCGGCCACTCACCTCGACCGCGGATCGTGCAGGCAGCACGACCCGCCATCGCCGGGCTTGCGTAGCCGCCGCTGCAATCACCAGCAGTTCGTGTCGACGAGGCAGTACGGGATCTGGAACGCGCGAAATACGCAGCGTGGAGTGCCGGGCGGCAAGGCCATTGGCAACGATCCCATCGACTTCAAAATGCTCCGCGCGTGATGCCAGTGCTCTCAGGCGCCCGGCACTCAACGCCATCTGGCTGACGTAGGCGGCCATCGCCGCCTGCTTGCGCTGCTGAAATGCGCTTGCGCGCAAAACCGTGCTCGCGCTTGCGTCGACACGATGCACGACATAGCCCAGGCGAATGCACGATGACTCGTTTCGCAGCAGGGCCAGTTCGAGCATCACGCGCAGCGCGCTGTGATCGGGGTGACGATCGGCCAGTGTCGGCATCGCGAGGTGAGTCGGCGTGAACGACGAAAGCGACCGCACCAATTCCTCCAGCGCCGCATCGTCACGCATCAGCGCCTCGGTCAGGCCCTGGTCCGGCAGGCCGAGAAATTGCAATGCTTCAGGCGAGTCGATGCCAAGTTCCGCCATCGCCTGAGCCGCCTCGCGTCGCCGTCGCGCACCCCAACGCTGTCGATCGGCAGGGCCGACGGTCCAGCGACGTTCGAGCCAGCGCTGCGGCCAGGGATTGTTGTCACCGTCGGTGGCGAACACGACGCGGACCGTCGCTCCTGCAGCACGCGCGGACTGGATCAGCTCGCCAGCCGCCAACGTCTCGTCGTCCGGGTGCGGCGCAAAAACCATGAGTCGATCGTTGGCGCAAAACGCCGGCAGTGCATTCATCGACGTTCAACCGGGATCAGCACGGGCATCGTCGAGTCGCTTCCAGACGTCGGAGCGCACAGCCTATCGCAACTCCCGGAGGAATGGCTGCGCCGCTGCGTGCCCTCGATGCAAATTGGTTGCCCCCCGGCGATTGGATGCGCGCACACCACCTGCGTTGCCAGCGCTCGACACACGAATCGTTCCTCAATGCGATCCGGCGTGCCGAACCTGGCCTTCACCACGCACGACGAAGCGTTCGATCGTCAGGGCTTCCGCACCCATCGGTCCGTATGCGTGAAGACGGGTGGTGGAAATGCCGATTTCGGCACCGAGTCCAAGCTCGCCGCCGTCGCTGAAGCGTGATGACGCGTTGACCATCACCACTGCCGAGCGCATCGCGCCGACGAATTTGCCGGACACGACCGCGTCCCTCGCGGCGATGACCTCGGTATGGTCGGAGCCGAACCGGCGAATGTGCGCGATCGCAGCGTCGACATCGTCGACGACACGAACGGCAATGACCAGGTCCAGGAACTCCGCAGCATAGTCATCGTCGCTCGCCGGCATCAGACCGTCCGCCAGCGCGCGACTTCGCTCGCATCCACGGATTTCGACCCCGCACTCGCGCAAGCGCGCAAACGCCCGCGGCAGGAATTCCGGAGCACTATCAACGTGGACGAGCAGTGTTTCAAGCGCATTGCAGACCGCAGGCCGGGTCGTCTTGCCGTCGATCAGCAATGCCAGCGCGAGATCTGCATCGGCGGACGCATCGACGTACAGATGACAGACGCCCTGGTAGTGGCGGATGACCGGGACGCGCGCATGCTCGGCGACGAATCGAATCAACTCAGGACCGCCGCGCGGAATCGCGAGGTCCACCAGGTCGCTCAGCTGAAGCAGTTCGAGCACCGCTTCCCGGCGAAGATCGTCAATCAGGGTGATCGCCGCCGCCGGCAGACCGCTTGCGCGCAATGCGTCCTGCAGCGCGTTCGCAATCGCCCGGTTGCTGTGGATCGCTTCGGAGCCACCCCGCAACAGAACGACGTTGCCAGCCATGAAGCAGAGTGCGGCGGCATCCGCAGTGACGTTCGGTCGCGACTCGTAGATCATTGCAATGAGTCCCAGAGGAATTCGCACGCGCTCGACCACGAGTCCGTTCGGCCGCACCTCGCGACGCGTCACCGTTCCGACCGGATCGGGCAAGTCGCCCACGGCACGAACGCCGGCCGCCACGTTCGCCAGCCGCTCGGCGTCGAGGAGCAAGCGATCGACAAGCGCCTCACGTCGTCCGGAACCGCGCGCGGCCGCTACGTCGATCTGATTGGCCGCAAGGATCGCGTCGGCCTGCGCATCGAGTGCCGCCGCCATCGCGCGCAACGCATCGCGCTTCTCCGAAGTCGACAGCGCCGCAATGGTCACACCAGCCGCGCGCGCCGCTAGCGCGAGCTCGCGCATGCTTGTCGGCGCATTCATGGCGTCGCCTTCTCGGTCATGGCAACAAGATCGTCGCGCCGCACGACCGAGTCGCCGTAGCTGAATCCAAGCACCGATTCGATATCGCGCGTATGCCGCCCCGCCAATCGACGGATCTCGCCAGCGGAGTACTGGCACAGCCCGCGGGCGATGATCGACCCGTCAGCGGCGTCGCCCGCCACTACATCGACGATATCACCGCGGGAGAATTCACCGTCCGCCCCGACAATGCCTCCCGGCAGCAGCGAAGCGCCACCCGTCAACGCACGGGACGCTCCCGCGTCGATCCGGATGCGTCCGCCCGATCCCGGCGCGTGGCGCAGCCAATACTTGCGCGCGGCGAGACGCGTGCCTGACGCGTTGAATCGCGTGCCGCGAAAACTCCCATCGCCGATCGTCGCGATCACTGCCGCATTGCCGCCGTCGAACAGCACGGTCGAGATCCCGGCATTGGCGGCTTTTGCCGCGGCTTGCAACTTCGTGTGCATTCCGCCGGTTCCGACGGCGCTACCGGCGTCCCCGGCCATCGCGAGAATCTCCGGCGTGATCGCGTCAACGACTGCGACTGGACGCGCCGCCGGATCGCGCGCTGGATGTGCGCTGTAGAGACCCGCGACGTCGCTGGCAATCATCAGCACGTCTGCGTCGACCAGCGCCGCGACGATCGCCGCGAGATTGTCGTTGTCGCCAAGCTTCAACTCCTCGACCGCGACGGTGTCGTTTTCATTGATCACCGGCACCGCGCCGAGACGCAGGAGTTCCAGCAGCGTATTGCGCGCGTTGAGGTAGCGACGCCGGTTGCGTAGATCATCGTGACTCAGCAGCACCTGCGCCACCGGCGCGTCGATCAGCGCCTGCCAGAGACCCACCATGCGCGTCTGTCCCATCGCTGCAAGCGCCTGACGCAGAACGATGCCGCCTGCACGTCGCCGCTCTTCGGAAATACGCGCGCGCCCTGCCGCGACCGCTCCGGACGACACCAGCACGACTTCGCGACCGGCCGAGCGCGATGCCGTGATGAATGCGGCCAATCCACGCGCGTTGTGGTCGGACAATTGCCCCTGTCCATCCGTGAGCAGGCTGCTGCCGACCTTCAGCACAGCGCGTCGCCAAGGCGGCAAGGCCTGCGCGGCGAATGCATCGTTTCCACGATCACTCATCGAAGGCGCGCCAGCGATCACGCAACTCGTCCAGTCGAAGGTCGGCCGATGCGCCAGCCGATACGCGCGCAGCGAGACTGCCTTCCGGTGTGCGTCCCTGCCCGGCTGTTTGCGACGACTCCGCGGCATTGCGGTACGCATCGCGAAATGGAACGCCGGCAACCGCCTGCTCCACGGCGCGATCGGTCGCATACATTGCAGGTTCGATTGCAGCGCGCATCGTCGCTGCATTCCATTCGATCCGCGCCAGCAGATCGGGCAGCAACGCCAGCGCGCCGAGGCCCTGGCGGAAGCCGTGGAAAATCGCGCCCTTGGAAAATTGCAGGTCCCGCTGATACCCGGACGGAAGCGACAAGAGTTGTTCGATCTCGGTGCGCGCCGCGGCGACGCTCGCATAGGACGCGCGCATCAGTTCGATCACATCCGGATTGCGCTTGTTCGGCATGATCGAACTGCCGGTCGTGTACTGCGCGGGCAGGTGCACGAATGCGAATTCCGCCGTGGTGAACAACGACAGGTCCCACGCCAGCCGACGCAGGTCGAGCACCGCAGCGCCGAGCGCATCGAGTGCGCCAATTTCGAATTTTCCGCGTGACAACTGCGCGTAGATCGGATTGACCTGCAAGCGTGCGAACCCGAGCGCCTGCGTGGTGTGCGCGCGGTCGAGTGGAAGGTTGACGCCGTAGCCCGCCGCAGTCCCGAGCGGATTCGCATCGATCCACGCCAGCGTATCGCGCGCCCGCTGCGCATCATCGATGAACGCTTCGGCGAATCCGGCAAACCAGAGTGCGGTCGACGAAACCACGGCGCGTTGCAGGTGCGTGTAGCCAGGCAGCGGCAGCGATTCGCGCGCGGCGCGCTCGAGGCAGACGTCCGCGGACGCGCGGCACACCACGAGCAGCTCGCGGAGCTTGTCCTTCAACCAAAGGCGCGTCGCGACGAGGATCTGGTCGTTGCGGCTGCGCCCGGTATGCACCTTTCGGCCCGCATCGCCGAGGCGCTCGGTCAATCGGGCCTCGATCGCCGAATGGCCGTCTTCAAACCGTTCGTCGAGAATGAATTGGCCGGACGCGAAATCCTGCGCGAGGATCGACAGCTCGCGCACGATGTCGGCAGCTTCGATCGCCGTCACGATGCCGATGTTGGCGAGCCCCTGGACATGAGCCTTGCTCGCTTCGATGTCGTGATGCAGGAACTCGCGATCGAGCACGACATCGTCGCCGGCGAGGAATCGCATGATTCGCTCGTCGGTGTGCGTGCCGGATTTCTGCCAGAGAAGATCACTCATTCGGATTCACCTTGTCGCCAACCGTGATGCAGGACCGATGCGAACGCTTCGTCGACCAAAAATCCCGTCCTCGAATGGAGCGACCAGCGCGTCGGCGGAAACGTACTTGATTGTTGGGACGAAATCGCGGGATGGACGCACGGAAGAATCCTCGAAGCGGGTTGGAAAAAATGGATCGTGCAGCACGCGCACGTCACGGTTGCACGATTCCCTCCAGCTCGTCGAAACCGAATGCGCGATTCACATTTTGCAGCGCCTGCGTCGCGGCGCCCTTCAGGAGATTGTCGAGCGTCGCGACAATGACAACTCGCCG
>NZ_JBDSWZ010000147.1:0-9963 GCF_039926425.1 Dokdonella sp. | reverse complement strand
AGCCGAAATGGCGCCGCGATGAAATGCCGTGGATGCCCAAGGGCCGCTACAAGATCATGCGCGACTACATGCCGAAGGTTGGCCAGCTCGGCCTCGACATGATGACGCGCACCTGCACCGTGCAGGTCAATCTCGACTACGCCAGCGAAGCGGACATGGTGAAGAAGTTCCGCGTCGGCCTCGCGCTGCAGCCGATCGCGACTGCCTTGTTCGCCGATTCGCCGTTCACCGAAGGCAAGCCGAACGGATTCCAGAGTTACCGCTCGCATATCTGGACGGATACCGATGCCGGCCGTACAGGCATGCTCGATTTCGTGTTCGAGGATGGCTTCGGATACGAACGCTACGTCGACTACCTGCTCGATGTGCCGATGTATTTCAGCTACCGCGACGGCGAGTACATCGATCTGGCCGGTCGTTCCTTCCGCAAGTTCCTGGCCGGCGATCTGGCCGAGTTGCCAGGCGCGAAGCCGACATTGCGCGACTGGGCCGACCACATGACGACCGCGTTTCCCGAGGTGCGCATGAAGAAATTCCTCGAGATGCGTGGCGCCGACGGCGGCCCGTGGAATCGCCTGTGTGCGCTGCCCGCGTTCTGGGTCGGCTTGTTGTACGACCAGACCGCGCTCGATGCGGCGTGGGACCTGGTCAAGGACTTCAGCCGCGAGGAGCGGCATGCATTGCGCGACGGCGTGCCGAAACATGCACTGAAGTTGCCGTTCCGCGGCGGCACCGCGCATGACCTCGCGGTCGAGGCGGTGAAGATCGCAGCACACGGATTGCAGCGTCGAGCGCGCACCAACATCCACGGGGCGGACGAGAGCATGTTTCTCGATGCGCTGGTGCAGATCGTCGATGCGAACCAGACGCCGGCCGAGCGCAAGCTCGAGCTCTTCCACGGCGAGTGGAAGGGCAACATCGATCGGGTGTTCACCGACTTCGCGTACTGATCCGCGGCATTCGCGCATCCCCCGCTGCGTGAGCGCAGTGCGGCTGTCGCGTGCGTAGCTCCACGCGGGTTCGTGACTTCTGGCGGGCGCCGCAGCGGCTCGTTCGTGCCACAACCGTGGTTTGAACCTGCCCTGGGGAATCTTCCGATGCCGTTCCGTCGTCTTCCGGTCTTCATGGCCATTGTCGCGTTGCTGTTGTCGCCCGCCGCATTCGCCGGAACACGCCTGCTGCGGTTTCCGGATGTCTGCGGCGACCGGGTCGCCTTCACCTACGCTGGCGATCTGTGGCTCGCGTCGACCCGGGGCGGCATCGCGACGCGGCTGACCTCAGGTCCCGGCCTCGAACAATCCGCGCGCTTCTCGCCCGACTGCACACAGATTGCGTTCACCGCCGAATACGACGGCGGCGATCAGGTCTACACCGTCGCCGCGGGCGGCGGCGAGCCGAAGCAGCTGACGTTCTATCCCGCTGAAGGGCCATTGCCGCAACGCTGGGGGTTTGACAACCAGGTGTATGGATGGACGCCGGACGGCCACAACGTGCTGTTCCGCTCGTGGCGCGAGTCGATCAGCGAATCCAATCCGCGCCTGTACACGGTGTCGCGCGACGGCGGCCTGCCGACCGCGCTGCCGATGCCGGTTGCCGGCGTCGGCCGCTATTCGCCGGATGGCTCGAAGATCGTTTACTCACCCAAGTATCGCGATTTCCGCACGTGGAACCGCTACGTCGGCGGATGGGCGCAGGACCTCTATATCTATGACTTCGCAACGAAGTCGGCGAAGAACATCACCAACGATCCGAACACCGATCGCGATCCGGTATGGATCGGCGACGGCATCTACTTTCTCGCGGATCGCGACGAGCGCCTCAATCTCTATCGCTACGACACAGGCACGGGCGAGACGGCGCAGCTGACCGCGTACAAGGATGCCAACGCACGTTGGGCCAGTGGTGACGGCAAGGGCCAGATCGCATTCGAAGTCGACGGCAGCCTGCACATCTACGACACCAGCACCCGTCAGGATCGCGCGCTCGAGATCGACGTTCCGAGTGATCTCGTGCATACGCGCGCCGAGGAGCGCAGCGTCAAGGACAAGCTCGAAGGGGCCGACCTGAGTGCGAACGGAAAGCGTGCGCTGATCGTCGCGCGCGGAGAAGTCTTCAGTGTGCCTTTGAAGGACGGCATCACGCAGGATCTCACGCACACGCCGGGGGCGCACGAGCGCGACGCGGCATGGTCGTTCGACGGCAAGCGCGTCGTCTACGTCAGTGACGAAAGTGGCGAAGATGCAATCTGGTCGCGCGATGCGGACGGCAACAATCCGAAGCAGCTGACCCGTGAAACCATCGGGCGCCTGTATGCGCCGCGCTGGTCGCCCGATGGCGCGCGCATCGCGTTCGTCGACAGCGACAGCAATTTGCGCAGCGTTGCGGCCAGCGGCGGCGCAGCGACCGTGATCGCGAAGGATCCGGCCATCCCGCGGCGCGATCAGGTGTGGTCTCCGGGCGGTCATTACCTTGCCTACACGCTCACCGACAAGGACACGCAGCAACCGACGCTGTTCGTCCACGACGCCGCCACCGGCAAGAACGTGGCGATTGCGGCGTCGCGCGGAGATGCGCAATCGCCGGCGTTTTCACCGGACGGCAAGTTCCTGTACTTCATCGGCAACCGCGAATGGACGCCGCAGCTGTCGGCCATCGAATGGAACTTCGCCGCAAACCGCAGCGCGGAAGTCTTTGCGATCGCGCTGCGCAAGGACGTGGAAAATCCGTTCGCGCCACGCAACGACAGCGCCGCGGCTGACGAGAAGAAGGGCGACGACAAGCCGAAGGAGAAAGGCAAGGACGGCGATGCACCCAAGAATCCGGCGGCGATCAACGACCGCATCGACTTCGACGGAATCGACGCACGCGCCGTGCGCGTACCGATCGAGCCGGACAACATTGCCGGCGTCGTCGTCACGAACAAGGCGATCCTCACGGTGGTCAACGACGGCCAGTATTACGGCCGCGACGGCGCGTTCAAGTCGAAACTCAAGTCGTGGTCGTTCGAGGAGCGCAAGGACAGCGACGTTGTCGAAGGCGTCGACGAATTGTCGGTGTCCGCAGACGGCGGTACCGCGCTGGTCAAGAGCGATGGCAAGTACACGTTCGTCGATCTCACGGCAGCAAAGCCGGAAGCAAAAGACGTGAAGCTCGACGGTCTGTTCGCACGCGTCGATCCGAAAGCCGAATACGCGGAGATCTTTCGCGAAACCTGGCGGCGGTTTCGCGACCATTTCTACGTCACCAACATGCACGGGTACGACTGGAACGCGATCCGCGCGAAATACGAGCCGATGCTCGCATGGGTCGGCGACCGGACCGATCTCAACTATCTTCTCGGGCAGATGGTCGCGGAGTTGTCGGCCGGACATTCGTATGTCGGCGGCGGCGATCTCGGCCTTCCGCCGAAACCGCACGTCGGGCTCATCGGCGCGCGCTTCGAACTCGATGCGGCGAGCGGTCGCTATCGGATTGCGCAGATCCTTGCCGGCGACAACGACGAGGAACGCTATCGCTCACCGCTGACCGAGCTCGGCGTCGACGTGGTCAAGGGCGACTACATCCTGTCGATCAATGGGCAGGCGCTGACCGCGCACGACGATCCGTATCGCCTGCTGCGCATTGCGCCGGGGCAGCTGGTGCAGCTGGGTGTGGCAAAGACTCCGACCGCCACGGCGCGCGTCGTGCTGGTCAAACCGATCGACAGCGAGACGCCACTGAATTACCTCGCGTGGACGAACGCCAATCGCGCGTACGTGGCGGAGGCGAGCGGCGGGCAGATCGGCTATCTGCACATTCCCGACATGGGCGCGAACGGCATCCGCGAATTCATCAAGTGGTTCTATCCGCAACTGCGCAAGCAGGCGCTGGTGATCGACGTGCGCGACAACGGCGGCGGCAACGTGTCGGCGATGGTGATGGAGCGGCTCACGCGCAAGCTCTCCGCCCTCTGGTACGCGCGCGGAAGCGAGATCACCCGCACCTATCCGGAGCAGACGTTCCTCGGCCATCTCGCTGCGTTATGCAACGGCACCACCGCGTCGGACGGCGACATCTTCTCGTACATGTTCAAGCAGGCGAAGCTCGGCCCGTTGATCGGTGTGCGCACCTGGGGCGGCACGGTCGGCATCAACGGCTGGGGCCCGGTGATCGACGGCGGCGACGTGTTCGTTCCGCAATTTGCACTGGCCAGCAAGGAAGGCCAGTACGTGGTCGAAGGCCACGGCGTGGATCCGGACATCGTGGTCGAGCAGGATGTCGGCGCCCAGCTCGCGGGTCGCGATCCGCAACTCGACCGCGCCATCGACGAACTCAAGAAGGCGGTGCAGGCCGCGCCGGTCGGTCTGCCCGATCGGCCATCGGCGCCGGTCAAGGCGCCGGTGGACATGCGCAAGTAGCGGCTGGGAAGAGGGTATCGCGCTTCAGTGAGTGGACCTGCTGTCGCGCGATTCCCGCGTCGCGGGCCTTAACGACTCGCGCCGCTCAGGCAGCGCTCACATTCCGCAACGTCCAGTGTTTGCCGACGAGCAGCGTCAGGCGGTGCTTGATGATGGCGTGCGGCAACGAACTCGTGACGGTCACGCTCACGTGCACGTCCGACTGGTGCGCCTCAACGATCGCAGCCGGATCGTTCTGGCCGAGTGCCGCATCGACGGCGTCGGGATCGGGCTGCATTGCGAGCCAACGCTGCCACAGCGACGGCTCGCGCAAGGCCTGCTGCAACAACGCGGCGAGACTTTCCGCCGACCCACCCTGGAACGACAGTTCGTGCGATTCGCCGCGCGCCTTGGGCAGATCGTCGATCGAAAACATGTAGCGCTGCACGGTCGTCATGGGCATTCCCTGATGGATGGTGGGCGCGGAGTCTATCAGCGCGAAACCGAACGGGGCGCAAACACGGTGCAGGCGCGCGCGCGAGTTGTGGAATGAGCTGGGCATTGCACCGCGGGCGCCTGCTGCAACCCTTTCTGCGTCAGCGTCGATTCGCGCGCATCAGAGCGCCCGCACATCCAGTGATGCCGCGGCGTGTGCGGCGTCGCCGTCCGGCGCGTGGTCGAGCACGCCCAGTAGTGGGGCGACGATGCGTTGGCGCAGGGTCTCCGTATTCGCGGCTGCGAAGGCCATGTCGGGGTCGATGCGATTGGCGATCCACCCGATCAACCGGCAGCCGTCGGCGGCAATCGCGCGTGCGGTCAGCAGCGCGTGGTTGATGCAACCCAGACGCAGGCCGACCACGAGGACGACGGGCAGATCCATCTCGTCCACCAGATCCGCTTGCATCCACTCGTTCGACAACGGGACGGCCCAGCCGCCAACGCCTTCGACCACGACGCGATCGGACTGCGCGGCGAGTCGTGCGTAGGCGGCATGGATCGGTTCCGCCGTGATGGTGGTTCCGCCGAACGACGCGGCGAGATGCGGCGCGATCGGTTCGGCGAATGCGAACGGATTGCAATCGTTGTACGTCGGCCGCGGTTCGCTGGCGTCGATGAGTGCTTCGGCATCGTCATTGCGCAACCCGTGCAGCGTCGCACGACAACCACTGGCGACCGGCTTCATGCCGGCCGCGCGCAGGTCGTGGCTGCGCAATGCGTGCAGCAGCACGCAGCTCGTCCACGTCTTGCCGACACCGGTGTCGGTCCCCGTGACGAAAAGGCCGCGCGCGGTCATCGGGACGTATGCGCTTCGAGCCGAGCGAGCGCGCGACGTTCGCGTCGCGCAAGCCACGGACGGATCAGCACGATCAGGAGATAGACGAGGCCTGGAAGCGCGTACGCACGCGGATCCGCGTGGGTCATCGGCAACAGTACTGCGAGCAGGATCGACAGGCACGCGACGCCGACGAAGCTTCCGTAGCGTTCGATCGATGTCTGCGTTCGGATGCGCTCCGCCGGTGACAGCCCGATTGCATCCGCACAGTCGAGGGCGTGACGATGAAGCAGCGCGAAGATGAGCGATGCCGCGCCGTAACCGACCGCGAACGTCACATAGAGGGTGCGCCCATCCTCGACGCTCCCGAGGTCGAAACCTTGTTCGGCGAAGTATCCACCGCTCGCTATCGCAATGACGAGCGCGGCGACCATGCGAAGTGGATAGACGTAAACGAGCGTCACGAAGACCAGCGCGAGGCTGAGACGCACGCTCTTCGCATCCTCGAGGCCGTAGCGTCGCGACCAGTGGCGGTGTGACCGCCAGAATCGCGCGATCAGCATGAAGCTCGCGGCGAATGCCGGTACGCCCCGCATTGCCTGGGCGAGTTCGGCAACCGAGGTCGGAATGTGCCCGACCGCGACGACCAGCAGGGTGACGGCGAACGCGAACGCGGCGTCGACGAATGCGTCGACGCGTGTCGGCTGGCGCCCGCGGATCTGGAAGCCCTGTTCGTCCTGGATGTCGTCGCCGTGCATCCGCCAAGTATGCCAGCGGCGCCGAGCCACAGGCACACGCTACAATCGCAGTTCACTTCTGACAGAGTCGTTGACGATGTTCGCCGCTGCCCCGATCCACGCCGTCACCAAGCACGAGCTGTACGACGAACTCGCCTCGCAGGCGCGCGGGCTGCTGCACGGCGAGCGCGATCGCATCGCGAATGCCGCGAATTTCGCATCCCTGGTATGGCACGCCGTGCCGCAGATCAACTGGTGCGGATTCTACTTCTACGACGGCACCGAGCTTGTGGTGGGCCCGTTCCAGGGCAAGCCTGCGTGCGTTCGCATCGCGCTCGGCAAAGGCGTCTGCGGCACGGCCGCATCGACCCGTCAAACCCAACTGGTGCGCGACGTGCATGCGTTCGAAGGGCATATCGCCTGCGACAGCGCTTCGCAGTCGGAGATCGTCGTTCCGCTCGTCGACGGCGACCGGTTGCTCGGCGTGTGGGACGTCGACAGCCCGCACATCGCACGGTTCGACGCCGACGATCGTTCCGGAATGGAGCGTTTGTGCGCTATCTTCATCCAATCGCTGCAATGATGCGCGGCTGACGAATGGAACCCGCATGACCGCTCGCGACGTGAAGATCCGCAATGTTGGCCCGAAGTCCGCGGCATGGCTGCGCCAGGTCGGCGTTCGCACAACCGAAGATCTTGCGCGCGTCGGCCCGGTCGAAGTGTTCCTGAAAGTGAAGCGCGCCGGATTCCGGCCAAGCCTCAATCTGCTCTACTCGATGGCCGGTGCGTTGGCCGACTGCCACTGGGCGGATCTGCCCGACGACCAGAAGCAGGAACTGCTCGGTGCATTCGAAGCGGCCGAGTCGGCCAATCCGATCAAGACGCGCTGGGAAAAACAGAAAGCGGCAAGCGAACAATCGACGCCATCGGCGTCATCCGATGGCGCATCGAATGACGACGGAGGCGCGAGCAGCCTGTTCGACGATCCGGATGGCGATTCGAAAGACTCCCACGGCGACGGCGATCGCGAGATCAGTCGCTTCGATTGACGTTTTCGCGGAAGCTTGGAAAAGGGAAATTGCCTGGCAGCAACTTCAGCCGCGATGCAACGTGTCCGCGCGACATCGGTAGAAGTTACTCGGCAATCGTCTTTCGCGAATTGAATGTTCGTGCTTCAACGCGACTGCGTCGAGCCTCCGCGATTCCTGTCGCGCACTTTCCTTCCGCTGCAAAGCGGGGGAGTGTGCCAAAGACGCAAGGGAGCGGCTCTTGATCTGCAGCTCCCACAACAAGCGCCCCCTTCCGCCCTCCGGGCACCTTCCCCCCGCTGCGCAGGGAAGGACGATCGTGTCGCAACAGATTCAGCTGCGATGCTTCCTGGCAGCGCGAAACGCGAGAAGGAGTCACCGATCAAGTGTCGCTCGCGAATGAACGTCAGCGCTCGAACGCGCCGCGTCGCGTCTCCACGCTTGCTGTCGTCTGATGTTCCTTCCCCGGCGCAGCGGGGGAAGGTGCCGAAGGCGGAAGGGGGCGGCTCTTGATCTGCAGCGCCTCCGCACCTTCGCCCACTGTGAAGGCGACGGAAACGCGTGCGCGAGGTCTTCTGTCAGCGCACCACCGCATAATCCCGCGCGTCTTCTCGCCACGGCGTCGCGTTGCGGATGGCTGGCAACACCTCGTCCACGCGATCGACCTTTCGCCACATGTGCAGGTGTTCCGGATTCATGAAGCGCTGGTCGATGACCTGCTCCATGAACGCCTGCAGCGGTGCGTAGAATCCGTTCGTGTCGAGCAACACGATTGGATTGAGGTAGATGCCGAGGCGCTTCAACGTGATCGCCTCGAACAGTTCCTCCAGCGTTCCGCATCCTCCCGGCAACGCGATCACCGCGTCCGAACCGGTCAGCAGCCGGTGCTTGCGCTCGCGCATGTCCTCGACCACTTCGAGATTGCGCACCAGCGGATGCTGCCATTCCACCTCGATCATGAAGCGCGGAATGATCCCGATCACGTCGCCTCCGGCTTCAAGTGCGCCATTGGCGAGCGCGCCCATCAGGCCCACCGCGCCGCCGCCGTAGACGACCGTGTTGCCCGCTTCGGCCAGCGTCCGGCCCAGCGCGTGCGCAGCGTCGTGATAGATGCGATCACACTGTTCACTCGAGGCACAATACACACAGATGCGCATGCGGGAATTTCCAACTGGTCAGGTCGCCATTGTAACGACCGGGACCTCGCATGGCCTGCGCAGCCGCCGACATGCCGGGATCGGCGTGTCGGCGTGCGCGTTCGTCATTCGAAGTCGTTGGCGAAAATCCGGTCGGTGCATGCGGCCACCTGTGCCGGGTCGATCACCACGTTGAACGAGTCGCCGACCGCCAGTGGCGCGTGGCCGTAGATTTCCCAGTGACCGGCGAAATAATCGACGTCAAATCCGTAATCCGTACTGCTGGCGCCAAGGATTCGCGACACATGCGGCCGTGCACATGGAATTCCGTTGAGCAGGGAATGGTCGAGAACCAGCGCACTGCCATTCATCGACGCCACAACTCGAAACGCGTTCGGGCTGGCGGCCTGCGCGTAAACGTTGAATCCCGCGTTCACCGGCATGGGCGCGCCATCGAGATTGGCAACGAACCACTTGCCGAAGTAGAGAAGTCCCACCTGGTGCGGGTTGTAGATGCCATGGTTGCCCACGGTCCAGTTCTGCGTGGCGAGCACGATGCGGTCGGGCAGTGAATCGGTGGACGAATTGTCGATCCGCGACGCCGCACCGCTGATATTGTCGCCGGTCGCCACCTGGGTGAACGATCCGCCGCCGATCGCAGGAACGAACACGTCGAAGTGGGCGCCCAGGGGCGCGGGCGCGATGTCCTGCGCAAAGAGCTGCCACTTTCCCAGGTCGTAGTACACGCCGAACGGAGGCGCATACAAAACCCCCGGAGGCGTGCCGTCGTTGAAGTTCGAGGTGACCATGACCTTGGCGCCTGGCACGCCATCCGTCGACGCGTCATCGAACCGCGTGATGTAGCTGCCGCTGCCCGTATTGCCCGTTGTCACGGTATGGCTGAAGGTCAGGTCGCCGAACTCGTACGCGCCGATGTCGACCGCATTCGGCGTTCCTTTCAAACGGCGCAATCCATCGGCGTCGAGGTCCGGCAAGCCATTGAAGAGGATGCCCAGCAACACCGTCGCGCTGTCGGCCGCACCGATCGCCGGCGAATCGCTGCGCAGGCGCGGCGTCGACTCCGATACGATTTTTGCATCGGCGGTGATCGTATGCGCGCCGAACGTGACCCCATTGGATTCGGCGTTGACAAGATTGTAGTCGTTGGTCAGCGACGGCGAAATTGCGGCGGTCGCATAGATCCCGGTCGTGGCGCGAATCAGGTTGCTGGAGATCGTCCCATCGACGCGTGCCGTGTCCGCGCCGTCGTTCCATTGCAACACACCGATTCCGACACGCGAGCGCGTGATCGTGTTGGCGACCGCCTGAGCGTGGATCGCGCCGGACGACGGGGTGAACGAGATGGCCGTGCCGGAAGCGCCGGCCACCCCGACGATCACGTTGTTGTAGACG
>NZ_JBDSWZ010000146.1:0-4158 GCF_039926425.1 Dokdonella sp. | reverse complement strand
GCGATCGACACGAAGCCGGCCTCGAACGCGGAGGGCGCGAGATACACGCCGCGCTTGAGCATGCCGTGGAAGAACCGGTTGAACGCGGCGACATCGCAGGCCGTCGCCTGCGCATACGTCTCGACTTTTTCCGGCGTGAAGAACAGTCCGAACATCCCACACACACGGTTGAAGCTCACCGGGACGCCGGCTTCGGCGGCCGCGGACGCGAGCACATCGGTCAACAGGCGCGTGCGGCGATCGAGTTCGTCGTGGAATCCGGGCGTGCGGATCAGATCGAGCATCGCGAGACCCGCGGCCATCGCGACCGGATTGCCGCTCAATGTGCCGGCCTGGTAGACCGGACCGGCCGGCGCAATCATCTGCATCACGTCGCGCCGTCCGCCATATGCGCCGACCGGCATGCCGCCGCCGATGATCTTGCCGAACGTGGTGAGGTCCGGCGTGATGCCGTACAGCGCTTGCGCACCGCCCGCCGCGACGCGGAATCCGGTCATCACCTCGTCGAAGATCAGCAGCACGCCGTGCTTCGTGCACAGCGCGCGTAACGCTGCGAGATACCCGTCGCGCGGCAGGATGCAGTTCATGTTGCCGGCGATCGGTTCGATGATCAGCGCAGCGACTTCGTTACCGACCTCGGCAAAGAGCTTCTCTGCAGCGTCGAGATCGTTGTACGGCAAGGTCAGCGTGAGATCGGCGAGTGCCTTCGGCACGCCGGGGGACGTCGGCACGCCAAGCGTCAATGCGCCGGAACCCGCCTTGACGAGAAACCCGTCGCCGTGGCCGTGGTAGCAGCCTTCGAACTTGACGATGCGCGAGCGTCCGGTGAATCCGCGCGCAAGCCGCACCGCCGACATCGTCGCCTCGGTGCCGGAATTGACCATGCGTACCACATCGATCGACGGCACCATGTCGGCGATCGTCTCGGCCATCGTCACTTCCGCCGGACACGGCGTGCCGAACGAAAGGCCATCCTCGATTGCCCGCGCCACCGCTGTACGGACGTGCGGGTGATTGTGCCCGACGACCATCGGCCCCCACGATCCGATGTAGTCGATGTAGCGCGTGCCTTCGACGTCCCACAGGTACGGGCCATCGGCGCGGGCGGTGAAGAACGGCTCGCCTCCAACCGACTTGAATGCGCGCACGGGCGAGTTCACGCCGCCGGGAATGCGCGCGAGCGCGCGTTCGAAGAGTTCGTGGTTGGTCGTCATCGGGGGCTCGTGAGGTTCATGGGAAAAGGTCGGACAGCCGGCGCGCCGCAGCGCGCACGTCGCGCGCACCAAACACCGCAGTGATCACCGCCACCACATCGGCTCCGGCGTCGATCAACGTGCGCGCATTGTCGGATGTGATCCCGCCAATCGCCACCCGCGGAATGCGAAAGGTCGCCGCATCCGTCAGCAGCGACGCGCCGGCACGACGGGCGGCCGGCTTGGTCGGCGATGGAAAGAACGCCCCGAACGCAAGGTAGTCGGCGCCCGCAGCGGCGAATTGCCGCGCGCGCGCCAGCGAGTCGTAGCAGGACACGCCGATGATTGCGCCGGTTCCGAGGCGCGCGCGGGCCGCGGCGAAATCGCCATCGTGTTCGCCGAGGTGGACGCCGGCCGCACCGATCGCGTGCGCCAGCTCGACATCATCATTGACGATCAATGGCACGTCGCAACGCATGCACAGCGCCTGCAGCGCCTGCGCCTCGCGCAGTCGTCGGGCGCGATCGGTTGATTTGTCCCGGTACTGCAGCATCGCGGCGCCGCCTTCGAGCGCGGCTTCACAGACGCCGAGCAAGTCCGGTCTCGGACCGTCGGTGATCGCATAGAGGCCGCGCAACGATCGGCGTGCAGGAGGTTTCATCGGGCGGGAGGTGTGTGTTCGGCGCTTTCGCGACAGGAACCAAGCTGAGAGAATACGAGGCCTTCGACTCGACCACCTTCCCCACGATGTCCGATTCCGCCCCCTCCGCGTCCGGCGCGCCGTTCCGAACCTTCATGTGCGTCGTCTGCGGTTTTCTCTATCACGAGGCCGAAGGCTGGCCTTCCGACGGCATCGAGGCGGGCACGCGCTGGGAAGACGTTCCGGAAACCTGGACCTGCCCCGACTGCGGCGTGACCAAGTCCGATTTCGAGATGATCGAAATCTGATCGCGCCCCGATCGCCTGGCGAGGCGCCTCTTCGTTGCCACACTCCGCCCCGGTTCTGTCATCGGCGCGTCGCAAGCAGTGCGTTTGCACATGGTGCACTGCGTTCCGTCTCCCCCAACGGAACCGACCATGCGCATTTTTGTCCCGATCGAAGACGCAGGCATCGAGCACGCGACGGATGTGCTGGTGCCCTATCGCCAGGGTCTGGCTTGCGCACACCAGCTGCGCGGCACGCTGAGCTTGCGCGATGGCGTGTGGTGCGAACGATCGCCGATCAGCGATGGATCGTCAGCTCGTCGCCCGACGTCAGACCCAGCTTCTTCGCCTGACCGGCATTGAGTTCGAGCACATAGCGTGCAGGTGCACCGCTCGAGTACGCCGGGCAGGGATCCGCCGTGCACGCGGGCACGTCGTGCTGCACGCTGACGAGCTTTCGCTCTGCATCGAAGAACAGCATGTCCTGCGGGAATTTGCAGTTCTTCATCCAGAACGCGCGTGGGACGTCGTCCGGGAACACGAACAGCATGCCGTGATCAGCCGGCATGCTCGCGCGATCCATCAGGCCATGCTCGCGCGTGGCATTGTCTTCCGCGATCTCGATGGAATACGACTGGCCTTTCAGATCGACGCTCGGCCCCTTTGCAGCGCAGGCCTGGATCGTTGCGCACAGCGCGAGGGTGGCGACATGGAAATAGCGCAAGCGGGTCATGGCGGATCCTCTGAATCGGAGCAAAAAGGGAAAAGCGTGCGGAGCGCCGGCTGGCGTCCGGGATCAGGCGAGCGGGTGACCGAACTGCGCCTTGTACTCGGCGGCAAACTGCGCGAAATCGAAGTGCTGGTTCTGCGTGCCGGGATGCTCGACTTTCAGCGCGCCCATCAACGAGGCCATGCGGCCGCAGGTGGGCAGGTCGTAGCCGCGCATCAGGCCGAAAATGAGACCAGCGCGATAGGCATCGCCGCAGCCGGTCGGATCGACCACCTGGCGCTCGCGCGCCGGAGGAATGTCGTGCACGGTGCCGTCTGCAAGCAGGATGTTCGACCCGCGCGGGCCATGCGTCACGATGTAGGCAGTGACGCGACCCGCAATCTCCGCGGCGCTCCAGCCGGTCCGCTGCTGCAACAACTGCGACTCGTAGTCGTTGACGATCACGTAGGTCGCCTTGCCGATCATCGAGCGGAATTCCTCCCCGTCGAACAACGGCATCGCCTGGCCCGGATCGAAGATGAAGGGAATGCCGCATGCGGCAAATTCATCGACGTGCTGCAGCATCGCCTCGCGTCCGTCCGGCGCGACGATGCCGAACGTCACGCCCTCGACGTCGCGCACGTGGTTCTCGTGCGAACTCGACATCGCACCCGGATGAAACGCGGTGATCTGGTTGTTGTCGAGGTCGGTGGTGATGAAGCATTGCGGGGTGAACTGGTCGTCGAACACGCGCACCTGATCGAGGCGGATGCCGAATTTCTCCAGATGCGCACGATACGGCGCGAAATCCTGGCCCACGGTCGCCATCGGGATCGGATCATCACCGAGCAGCTTGAGGTTGTAGGCGATGTTGCCGGCGCAGCCACCAAATTCGCGGCGCATCCGCGGGACGAGGAACGACACATTCAGGATATGCACCTGGTCGGGCAGGATGTGCTTCTTGAACTGGTCCTGGAACACCATGATGGTGTCGTAGGCAAGCGAACCGCAGATCAGAGCTGACATGGAGGATTCCGGAAAGCGCGCGGCGGTGCGAGTGCGAGCCGCGCAAACCGGTGAAGCTTACCCGACCGGCGCACCGGCCCGGAAACGCGATGCGCCGGAGGCGTGCGACGGGGACTTCCCGACAGCTCGAAACAAGCAGTGAAAATATCCCGAACCCTTCGTCCGACAAGGGTTTTTTAACCTCGCCGACCTTGTTCATGCGCGGGTAGCTGGTAGACTTGCGCGCTTTTCCCGTCCTTCATACAGGCTCGCGCCTCGCTCATGTTCAAAGGTTTACGCGGACTCTTCTCCAACGATCTCTCGATC
>NZ_JBDSWZ010000145.1:0-2972 GCF_039926425.1 Dokdonella sp. | reverse complement strand
GTGTGGATCAGCGCGGGCTATCTGTTCGGACTCGCCTACCTCGCTTCGTTCATCACGTACCAGATCGCAAAGGCGTTCGCATGACGGCCATCCTCGTGCAGGCGTTGGTGATCCTGCTCGTCGTCGGCTGGAGCGCGCTGTTTGCTGTGCAGCGATTGCTGCCTGTCACGAGTCGCCGCGTGAAGGCGAGAATCCTCGACCGCGTCGACCAGCCGTCGTCGCCGGCATGGCTGCGTGGCATGGCGCGCCGCGCGCAGCCGACCAGTACCAGTGGCGGCAGTTGCGGCGATGGCTGTTCTGCTTGTGGCGGTTGCGCGGCGGCAGCGGCCAAACCGGTCGAGGCGCTTCCGCTGGTGTTCCGTCCACGGCTGAAGTCGTAGGCGCGCGCGATCCTTGCGCAAGTCGCTGGCGCTGGTCGATTGCGCAGCTAGAACGCTGGCGCTGGTCGATTGCGCAGCTAGAATGAGCGCATGGACCTGTTCACCCTGCATCGCGGCACGGCGCCGCTGCTGATCAGCCTGCCGCATGAGGGCACGCTGATTCCCGACGACATCGCTGCGCGCATGACGCCGGCCGCGCGGCGGGTTCCCGATACCGACTGGAACGTCGAACGTCTGTATGCATTTGCACGCGACCTTGGCGCGTCGATGATCGTGCCGGCCTATTCACGCTACGTCGTCGATCTCAACCGGCCGTCCGACAACGCGTCACTGTATCCTGGGCAGAACACGACGGGTCTGTGCCCGATCGTGCAGTTCAGCGGCGAGCCGATCTACCAGGTTGGCGAGGAGCCGCACGGCACCGAGATCGCTGATCGCGTCGCAGCGTACTGGACGCCTTATCACGACGCGCTTGCTGGCGAGATCGATCGACTGCGCCGCGCGCATGGCCGCGTCGTGCTGTGGGAGGGACATTCGATCCGCAGTGTGGTCCCGTTCCTGTTCGATGGGCGCTTGCCGGATTTCAACCTCGGCACGGCCGATGGAGCGAGTTGCTCCAAGGCGCTCGCGACCAGGCTTGTCGATGTGCTCGCCGCGCAGACACGCTTCACCCATGTCGCCAACGGCCGTTTCAAGGGCGGTTACATCACGCGGCAGTTTGGCCGCCCGGCTGACGGCGTCGAAGCGATCCAGCTCGAACTGACCCAGCTCAACTACATGGACGAAGAGACCTTCGAGTTCATGCCTGCGCGTGCGGCGGCGACCCAGGTCGTCATCCGGCGCCTGCTGGAAGAATGCCTGTAGGAGCGGCTTCAGCCACGATGCCTTTCGCGCGGCAGCAACATCGCCGCCGAAGCCGCAGCTACGCCGGATGCGACACGCGTCGTGGCTTCTCCAGCGCCGGCAGAAACCACGCGAGCAAGCCGATCGCCGGCAGGTACGCGCACAATCCGTAGACCGATTCGATGCCGATGTGGTCGGCCAGTTCGCCGAGCAGCGCGGCGCCGAGACCGCCCATGCCGAATGCGAACCCGAAGAACAGCCCGGCGATGACGCCGGTGCGTCCGGGCACGAGTTCCTGCGCGTAGACAATGATTGCGGAGAACGCGGATGCGAGCACCAACCCGATGACGATGGTCAGCATCGTCGTCCAGAAGAGGTTGGCGTGCGGCAGCAGCAGGGTGAACGGCAGCACGCCGAGGATCGATCCCCAGATCACGTAGCGGCGGCCGATGCGATCGCCGATCGGACCGCCCGCGAGCGTGCCCACTGCGACTGCTCCGAGGAACACGAACAGATGCAGCTGCGCATCCTGCGCGGTCAGCTGGAATTTCTCGATCAGGTAGAAGGTGTAGTAGCTCGACAGGCTGGCCAGGTAGAAATATTTCGAGAAGATCAATGCGCCGAGAATGGTCATGGTCGTCACGATCGTGCGGCGCGGCAGCGCCGACGCGGATACGACGTGGCGCACATTGCGCAGAGCGGGAATGCGCGCGCGGTACCAGCCGCCGATGCGCGTGAGCAGCGCCATCGCGAGCAGCGCCGCGATGGCGAACCAGGCGACACTCGATTGACCGCGCGGCATCACGATGAACGCGGCGAGCAGCGGGCCGATGGCCGATCCGACGTTGCCGCCGACCTGGAACAGCGATTGCGCGAGCCCGTGGCGTCCGCCCGACGCCATCCGCGCGATGCGTGAGGATTCCGGATGGAACACCGACGAACCGGAACCGACCAGTGCGGCGGCAAACAGCAGCATCGGAAAGGTCGCGGCGCGCGACAACAACAGCAGACCGGCGAGCGTGAAGCCCATGCCGATGGCGAGCGAGTAGGGCAAGGGCCGCTTGTCGGTGTAGATTCCGACAAACGGCTGAAGCAGCGACGCGGTGAGCTGGAACGTCAGCGTGATCAGTCCGATCTGACCAAAATCGAGCGCGAAGTTTTCCTTCAGCAGCGGATAGATCGCCGGCAGCAGTGACTGGATCAGGTCGTTAAGCAGGTGGCACACGCTCAACATCGCGAGAATCGGGAACGCGGTGCGCGCTGCGTCCTCTGCCGGCGTCATCGGTGCTGGCGCGGGATTCGCTGCAGGGGAGGTATCCGGCAGGGCTGTAGTCATGGGCGCATTGTACGATCGTCGAATCGCGCACTCCATCGCAAGTCGCGTTTCTCCTGAAAGACCCTCGCGCGAGTCGTCAGGAAAGGCCGTTCGCCGCCGATGTTTACCGTGAACGCGGGGATGAATGAATGCTGGCGATCGGCGCCCGGTCACATCCATCTGCGCGGTTGATTCTCCCGCACAGTCGAAGAGGCGCCAATCGTGGAGCGGACAATCAAGAGCGCCCCCTTGCGGCTTCGCCACCTTCCCCCGCTGCGCAGGGGAAGGAACAGCAGATACTCATCCGTTCACCCCATCCAAGCGGTGCTGACGATCAACGCATGTTGTCGTACGCAAGCGCGCTGTTCCGTCCGACGCTGGACGGAAGAAGGAACAGAAGATTCTCGTGCCTTCACGCCGACGATGCAGCGCTG
>NZ_JBDSWZ010000144.1:0-4365 GCF_039926425.1 Dokdonella sp. | reverse complement strand
GCGCCCATGCCGTAACCCTTGACGGTCTTCGCAAGGATCACCGTCGGCATGCCCTTGGTGTGCACCGCCTCGTGGTACGCCGCGTACACCTTGTGCGGATCGTGACCGCCGCGATTGAGACGCCAGATGTCGTCGTCCGAGAGGTTCACCACCATCTCGCGCGTCTCCGGATATTTGCCGAAGAAGTGCTCGCGCGTGTACGCGCCGCCGAACGCCTTGCAGTTCTGGTATTCGCCGTCGACGGTTTCCATCATCAGCTTGCGCAAGATCCCCTTTGTGTCGCGCGCGAGCAGCGGATCCCAGTAGCCGCCCCAGACCACTTTCAGCACATTCCAGCCACCACCGCGAAACACGCCTTCCAGTTCCTGGATGATCTTGCCGTTGCCGCGCACCGGCCCATCGAGCCGCTGCAGGTTGCAGTTGACGACGAAGATCAGGTTGTCGAGGCCTTCGCGACCCGCCAGCGAAATGGCGCCGAGCGACTCGGGTTCGTCCGACTCGCCGTCGCCGAGGAAGCACCAGACCTTGCGATCACTCTTCGGGATCAGGCCGCGATGCTCGAGGTATTTCATGAAGTGCGCCTGGTAGATCGCCTGCAACGGGCCGAGACCCATCGACACGGTCGGTACCTGCCAGTAGTCGGGCATCAGCCACGGATGCGGATACGACGAAAGACCGTTGCCGCGACCGGCGACTTCCATGCGGAACAGATCGAGGCGGTCTTCTCCGATGCGCCCTTCGAGATAGGAGCGCGCGTACACGCCCGGGCTCGAATGACCCTGGTGGAATACGAGATCGCCCGGATGGTCGGCGCTGGGCGCGCGCCAGAAATGATTGAAGCCGACGTCGTACAGCGTGGCGCTCGATGCAAAGCTCGCAATGTGTCCGCCGAGATCGCCGGGCTTGCGGTTTGCGCGCACCACCATGGCCATTGCGTTCCAGCGGATCAGAGAGCGGATGCGCCACTCCATCGTCGCATCGCCCGGCATCTTCGCTTCCAGATGCGGCGGGATGGTATTGACGTATTCGGTGGTCGAATCAAATGGCAGGTGGCCGCCCTGGCGGCGCGTCTCGTCGACCATGCGCTCCAGCAGGTAATGCGCGCGGTCGGTGCCGTCGGCGCTGATGACGCCCTTGAGCGCATCGGTCCATTCCTGCGTCTCGCCCGGATCCAGGTCCTGGTCGAGGATCTCGTTGCGCTGATTCATGCGATCTCCGTTTGCGGCTTGCGCGTCGGCGCGTCGGCACGGAGATCCTCCTGCCGGAACGCGCGCGCGCCTGCCTCGATGAGCGGGGGATGCAAGTTTAGCGCACGGCGCAAGCCCCGCGTGGCCGCGGGCGCACAGCGCTACGTTCTTCGGAACAACGGGTTAGCCGCGACTTGTCGCGCCTGACCTGGCCGTGCGCGACTGCCGGTTTCCACCCCAGCCGTCGCGCACCGTCATCAATCGCGCGTTCGTACGCGCCCCAGTCCGCCACCCAGCATCAACAGGACCATCAGCGAGAGCATCCAGCGCGCGTCGACCGGCACGGATTGGATGGTTTCTCCGCCAGGGGTCACGGGGACGATCGTGGTCGCGGTCGAACTGATCTGGACTGTCTGGTCACTCGTCACGCTCGCCTGGTTGACCAGGCTTCCATTGAACGACGGCGCAATCGCAAAGGTCGTCGCTACCGTGATGGTCTGACCCGGAAGCAGGTCGCCCAGATCGCAGGGGAATCCACTGCTGCACGGAGCGTCCGCCGAGACGAAGGTGAGACCCGCCGGCGGAACGTCGCCGAGTACGGCATGCGTTGCCACCGCAGTCCCCGCGTTCGTCACGGTGATCGCGTAAACGATGCTGCCGCCAGGAACGGCGCTGGCAGGGCCGCTCTTCACAATGGTGAGCAACGGAGCGTTGACGGGTGTCGCGACCGTACTCGAACAGCGCGCAGCGGCCGGGCAGGCAGGATCTCCACCGCCTGAGACGCCTGCCGTATTGCTGAGCGTCGTACCGCTCGCAGCAGCCGTCGGCGTGACTTCAATGGTGAACACAACCGACGCGCCCGCGGCAAGACCGGCCGGAATGGTGCACGCGATCTGCTGGCCCACCGACGCGCAACCACCGGGCAATGCTCCGATGTCGAGTGCCGCAGGAACATCGTCGGTGACCACCGCTTCAGCGGACGTCGCTACCGTGCCTGAGTTCGTCACCGTCAACGCATAGCTCGCCGGTAGGCCGACCACGAAGCTGGCGTCGCTCGCTGTCTTCTGGATCGTCAGCACGGGCGCGTCGATCGGCGTCGTGACCGTGCTGGAACACTGCGTCGCGGCCGGACAACGCGGGTCACCACCGCCCGACACCGTTGCCGTGTTGGTCAGCGTGGTGCCGGCAGCAGACGCCATCGGTGTGACGGGAAGAGTGAAGCTCGTCGATGCGCCCGCGGCGAGACCTGCCGCAACGATGCAGCTCACTTGCTGACCTGCCGCGGTGCAGCCCGACGGCAGGACCCCGAGCGTCAACGTGCTCGGGACGTTGTCGATCACGACCGCCGCGGCGGTCGTCGCCGCATTGCCGGTGTTGGTGACGGTCAGCGTGTAGCTGGCCGGCACTCCGACCGCAAAACCGCCGTCACTCGCTGTTTTCACGAGGGTCAATGCAGGCGCGTCGACCGGCGTCATCACCGTCGAGGAGCACAACGCCCCGGCCGGGCAGCTCGGATCCCCACCGCCGGCCACCGTCGCGGTGTTGCTCAGTGTCGTACCGCTGGCATCCGCGAGCGGCGTGACGGCGATCAGGAAGCTCGTCGACGCGCCCGCTGCGAGGCCAGCCGCAATCGTGCAGGTCACCTGCTGTCCGGTCACCGAACACCCGGTTGACACCGCGCCGAGCGGGAGCCCGGTCGGGACATTGTCGGAGATCGTTGCTGCTGCGGTGGTCGCCGCGGCACCCACGTTGGTGACAGTCAGTGTGTAGCTTGCGGGAACGCCAACAACGAAGTTCCTGTCGCTTGCGGTCTTCACGATCTGCAGTGCGGGCGCGCCGACGGGTGTGTCGACCGTGCTGATGCAGTTCGGGTTGCCCTTGCCTGGACAGGTGGGATCGCCACCGCCCGCGACGGTCGCGGTATTGGTCAGCGTCGAACCGCTCGCCGCAGCCGACGGCGTGACCGCAATCGTGAAGCTCGTGGACGCTCCCGGAGCCAGGCCGCCAAGGACGGTACAGGTCACTTGCTGACCGGCGGCCACGCAACCGGGTGACAACGTGCCTATTACGAGATTGCCCGGGACGTTGTCGATCACCGCGGCATCGGCAGTCGTTGCTGTCGTGCCGATATTGGTCACGGTCAACAGGTAGCTCGCAGGCACTCCGACAACAAATGCGGCATCGCTTGCGGTCTTGACCAGCTGCAGCGCAGGCGCGCCGACCGGGGTCTTGACCGTGCTGCTGCAGTTTGCGGTCTTCGGGCACGTTGGGTCTCCGCCACCCGCAACGGTCGCGGTATTGCTGACCGAGGGCGTTGCGGCGAGCGTCGGTGTGACCGGAATGACGAACGTCACTGACGCACCCGCGGCGAGGCCGGCGGCAATTGTGCAATCGACCTGCTGTCCGCTTGCGCTGCAGCCGGTTGGCAACGTGCCGAGGGTCAGGCCGGCCGGCACGACGTCGGTGATTGTCGCTGCCGCGGTCGTACTCGCGCTGCCGGTATTGGTCACCTGCAACGCATAGCTGGCGGGCACGTCGACCACGAATGCAGCCGCGCTGGCGGTCTTGACGAGCGTCAACTGGGGAGCATTCACTGGCGTGGTCACGTCGTGCCTACAGCGCGCCGGCAGATCGGCAATCGGCATCCCGGCGGGGCAGCCTGGATCGCCACCTCCGGTTGCCCCGGCCGCATTTGTCACCGACTGGCCATTCAAGGTGTCGGTCGGCGTGACAGGAATCGTGAAGCTCACCGGTGCGCCCGTCGCAAGCCCTGCCGCAACGGTGCAGGTGACCTGCTGGCCCGTCGCGCTGCAATCGGTTGGCAGCGTGCCGAGAGTCAGACCGGAAGGCACGGTGTCCGCGATCGTGGTGATCGCAGTGGTTGGCGCGGTCCCGATGTTCGTCAATGTCAACGTGTACGTTGCAGGCTGACCGACCACGAACGGCGACGGCGTGGCTGTCTTGATCAGCTGCAACTGCGGTGCGGTCACGGTGTTGGTGACGGTGTCGTTGCAATGATCCGCTGACGGGCAGCTGGGATCGCCACCGTTGTTTCCGGTCGCCGTGTTGCTGACATTCTGGCCGTCCGCACTCGCTTGTGGCGTGACAGGAATCGTGTAGCTGATCGATCCGCCGACGGCGATTCCTGCAGGCAGCGCGCAGGTGATGACTTGCCCGG
>NZ_JBDSWZ010000143.1:0-10670 GCF_039926425.1 Dokdonella sp. | reverse complement strand
AAACAGCATGCATCCGGGCTCAAGCAACTCAATTCCCGTGGATTTTGTTCAACTGAACTCTTCTCCTCGAATGTTCGTTTCCGAAGCGTCGACATGCGCCAGATTCCAGCGGACCTGATCGGATTTGATTTTCTTTGGTCTTCCTGCGCACTCGAACATCTCGGTAGCCTTTCTGCAGGAACCGATTTCGTAAAGCGCGCCATTGAGTGCCTTCGGCCGGGTGGAATTGCTGTCCATACAACCGAGCTCAATGTTGATTCCGACTCCGCTACACTGAAATCGGGACGAGACGTGGTTTACAGGAGGTGCGACCTGCTGGAGCTTGCCAGCGAGATGTCAGCGCTTGGGCACACGGTAGAGGCGTTCGACTTCGATACCGGAAATACCGACGCTGACCAATATGTCGATGAGCCGCCATACGGCGGAAAATTCCATCTGAAATTGCGGATTGGTAACTTTGCCTCCACATCCTATGGCTTGATCATGACTCGGGGCTTGCATTGAAGGCCTGATCTTTAAATCCGTTCTTCTCGCGGAATACAGCCAATGACCAGAAAATTCCAGGAAGACACTATTGTTATGCCCAGATCAAAAGCCAACGGCCTAGGCACCCGTGCCATCCACGCAGGCCAAAGCCCTGATCCCTCGACCGGCGCGATCATGACGCCGATCTACGCGACGTCCACCTACGTGCAGCAGAGCCCCGGTGTGCACAAGGGCTATGAATACTCTCGCACGCAGAACCCGACACGCATGGCGTACGAACGCTGCGTGGCCGATCTGGAAGGTGGGCAACAAGGCTACGCGTTTGCTTCGGGTCTGGCGGCGGCTGGAACCGTGCTCGAACTGCTCGACTCGGGTAGTCACGTGATTGCGATGGATGACCTGTACGGCGGCACCTACCGCCTGTTCGAGCGCGTGCGCCGTCGCAGTGCGGGGCTCGATTTCAGTTTCATCGACCTCAATGACATGGACGCGCTGAGGGCTGCGCTGAAGCCGAATACGAAGATGATCTGGGCGGAAACGCCGACAAATCCGATGCTCAAGCTGGTCGATCTGGCGAAAGTCGGTGCGTTTGCGCGTAAACACGGGCTGACCTTCGTGGTCGACAACACCTTTTGTTCGCCGATGCTGCAGCGGCCGATCGAGTACGGTGCCGACATCGTCGTGCATTCGGCGACCAAGTATCTCAATGGACACTCCGACATGGTCGGAGGGATCGCGGTGGTCGGCGGGAGCGCGGAGCTCGCGGAGCAGATGGCGTTTCTGCACAACTCGGTTGGCTCCGTTGCAGGCCCGTTTGATTCCTTCCTCGCGATGCGCGGGCTGAAGACTTTGCACTTGCGCATGCGCGCGCATTGCGAGAGCGCGATGTCGCTCGCGTCGTGGCTGCAGAAACACCCGGCTGTAGAGCGCGTGATCTACCCCGGTCTCAAATCTCATCCGCAGCATGCACTGGCGAAAAAGCAGATGGATGGCTTCGGCGGAATCATCTCGATCGAGGTGAAAGGCGGATTGCGCAAGGCACGCAAGATGCTTGAGCGGTGCCACCTGTTCGCGCTGGCCGAGTCGCTCGGTGGCGTCGAAAGTCTGATCGAACATCCGGCGATCATGACCCATGCGTCCATTCCCGCAGCGAACAGGAAACGCCTCGGCATTACCGACGGATTGATTCGTCTCTCGGTTGGCGTCGAGGATCTATCGGATCTGAAGAACGAGCTTGTGTCAGCCTTGAGCTGAAAAGCGCTTCGGCCATGAAACACGCAGATCGAGAGGGCCGCAGGCCGGCATCAGTGCATTGGGCTCACTGTGGGGACTATTGTGTCCCGTGACGCAGTGGGCGAGGCACATGACCAGCAATTCGCGTTGCTTGCACGCGCGTCTGTCGCGCTAGCTATATGCTCGTTTGCAGCATTGGCGATCTGTCTTGTGTTGTTTGTGGTGCATTTCGGAAGGCAGTTCTTCGGCAGCGACGATGCCGTCGTGAATATGCTCGCGGAAACCATGTGGCAGCAGGGGCGCTTGTTGCCGCGCCACTGGATCAACAACAACGGCGATCTGATGATGCCGTCGATTGCATTGATCGTGGCGCCACTGCTGAACTGGTTTCCAAACAGCTTCGGCCTTCACTCGATTGGGGGAGTATTCGCCGCGGTTATCCTCCTCGGCTCGCTGATGCGGGCGCTTCGTGCGTTCGCGATCCCATGGATCGTCGTGCTATTCGTTGCGACTCTGATGGCTTCGGGTTTCTGCAGCAGCTTCATCACGGTCGTCTATACCCAGACTACCTATTTCTGGTGGCCTGCAGGATTCTTCATGGGTGCCACTCTCATCTACAACCACAGGCAGCCTTCGCGATCCGTGCGCTCGTCCGCGCGCTGGCGGATAGCGCTGCTGGCCACGCTCATTTTCAGTGTGAGTTTTGCCAATCCCGCACGTGTCGCCGTAATGATGGTCTTGCCACTTTACGTCTTCGATCGCGTTCTCCATGTCGGATCTGAACAATTCGGACGTGGCCATTCCGGTTGGCTTTCGTGGTTGCGATTCGCAGGGTTTGGAGATCCTCTTGCGCTCATCGGGATCGTCAGCAGTTTCCTGCTCTCAATGCTTATCTACGCCGAGTTCGTACATGCTGGCATCACGCAGCCCGTGTATGGTGCTGCGGCCCTTCACTGGGGCGGATGGCCCAGCGTTTGGCGACATCTTCTAACGTTCAAATCTTGGTTCATTTTTTTAGGCGCCCCTTCCGGACCACCGTTCGCGAGCCTCGGGGCGATCAATGCGCTCGCCCCGTTTCGTTGGGCCATTTCACTTTGGCTGACGTGGGTTGCTGTAAGCGAATCCGTGAAGCTCGTGCATCAGCGAGACGTGCTGCGGCGTGCCTTGGCGTCGGCAATGCTGGTGGCGTATCTATTTGTCGCGATCCCTTACGTCCTGTTCGACCCGCTGGCGGTCAACGGCAGCACACTTCGATATTTCATCGTTCCCAATTGCATGGCGGTACTGCTCTGCGCATTTCCGCTGCGGTGGCTTGTGATGCGTCGACCAGCCTCGGCGAGTGCAGGTCTCGCAGTTGCGAGCGCGATGCTGGCCTTTGTCGCCGCGCCGTTCTACATACCCGTCAGGGCAATCGGGAGTCCGGGCTTCTGGACCGTCGGCGAATCCAAAACAATGCGCTTGGCGCGGATCCTCCAACGCGAACAGCTGCGTTGGGGCTACGCCACCTGGTGGAATGCCGGTGCGACGATGGTTCATGCAAGGTCTTCTGTCCAACTGTCGCCGGTCATCTTCACACCGACCGGGCTTGTGCCATTTTGGTCCATGGTGTCGACGGATTGGTATAAGCCGGAGGCGTGGCAGGGCGAGACATTTCTCGTGGCCGACGATAGTGAATACAAAAGCGCTGACGTGACAAACCTCCAACGCTCGCTGGGACAGCCGCTCCGACAAATAGACGAAAGCAGTTTTCACATCATGATATTCGATCACAATGTGAGCGCCGATTTCGCATCGGCGAAGGGCGCAAAAAAGAATCGAGGGATTGCACCCGTCGACTTGACGCGGGGCGCGACTGCAATCGATGACTGCGTCGCTCGGCACCATGGATCTGATGCGCCCACCCCAGGATTGGAAGACGCCATTTTCGCGTCGACTACAGAAGGCGCGTTTGCAGAAGTGAAAAAACCGGGTACTCCCCCACCGTCATCGAGCGCGGACGCGCACGGCGCCAGGAAGGCGACTCTTATTTTCAGAAGTTGCTTCGATTGAATTGGCTTGGGAGTCTGGCCGCCGACTCGTTTCCGTGATTGAGACGCGCCTCAAGGTCCTGACGCGCGACCAGCGACTTCATCGGCTGGATCTGCTTTCCGCAGTGAAGGAAATGCTCATCCTCGATCATTGTGCATCCGTCGCAGGGGCTCAGGCGCACCGGGCACGATTGATGCGTCGAACGTCGCGGCGCCAAAATGACCGCGATTCCATATTGTCTGCCATCTGCGTGTTTCGTTAACGCTGTTGGTATGAGCCGTAGGCGAGAGCTTCCACACCGATCCCGACCTTGCGAGCGTCGATTGGGCTGATGGCCGCAGCGGCAACGTCGGTCGTCAGCGAAATCTGCGAAACGCCCGGACTGGCAAGAAATTTCAACGTGACGTCTTTTGATTGTCCGGGGACGAGTTCGTAAGCGGCCAGCGTGTTCTCGCCGTAGGCAATCCCGACATGTCGGCGCTGAAATGTTCTGAGCTTGAAAGAAACCGAGCACCATGCGGATGAAGGGCTCGGATTGGCGACCATCATTTCGCCGTTGCCCTTCCCGAGCGTCCAGTAGATTTCATCATGGGGATCTTTGGCGGATACCGTGACAAGCCAGTCCGGCTTCGGGGCGACGACGATGAAGGGGCTCGATTCAGGGGCGGCGCGAGCGACGCGATAGAGTGAACGGTGGAAATCCCCGTCTTCAAGAACTGGAGGTCCGAACTGTTGTCGTAACTCCTTTTCCACGCTTGCCCCATTGTCGGCGTACAGCCGTCGATCGACGTAGATCGCACTGAAGCCCGCACCAGCGACGGCATTGGCAAACGGCTTTCCGGACAGTGTCGATATGTGCTCGTTCCAAACATCCGCTGGCCGTCCATGCATTTCACCGAAACTCCAGCGCAGGCCTCGGGTGAATAGATAAGGTTCCATCAGACGATATCCACTGCGAGGACGCTGGCTCTCTGGAAAATAGTCGTACGGCAATTGGAGAACCCGCGAACCGGATGGAATGGCCGATTGGAGCCGATCGTAGAACGCACGCTCCCGTGCGAACGTTGCGATATCGCGATGAACAACCGCGCGCACGGGCACCTGGTCGAGGCACGCGAAGCCAGCAATTCCCATCGCAACGATGCAACGCACGGGAAAATTTGAGCGCGTGACCCGGAGCTGCCGGAGCGACAGCAGAAACGCCATCAGCGCGTAAAATCCCACGAAGACGCTGATGCGATTGAGTCCGCGGATCTCCGGAATGACCAGTATGGAAACCAGCGATCCGAACCCTCCAATTCCAGCATAAAGCACCGCGACAACGCAAAAAGCCCCGAGCGCTGACAAAAGCGGGTAGCGGCGCGTGTCGCCGCTGAAAAATGCCAGCAGCGCGATGACGAATCCTGCGGCGCCCATCATTCCGAGGGTGGCAGTCGCATTTTCATTCACCAGAGGAGCGTTCGTGCGGTACGCAGACATGAATGAGTCGAACAACGGCAAGCGATGCCCCGGCGTCGGCAACAGGAGCTGCGTGATCTTCAGGCCATAGATCTCTGCATCGGCGTAACTCCGATGGGCGACGAGTGAATTGCCGCCATTCGTAAAGTGAAAAAGAAAGTTGGGAAGAAGCGTTATGACAATGGTCCCGGCGACAATCGCGCAGTAGAGCACGCCGGTTCGCAGCACCACGACATGGCGTGACCGCATCGCTCCGATCGCGCTACCGGTTGCAAGGAAGAGCAATCCGAAGAACGCGTAATACACACCGCTGCCCGCCGCGATGGCGAGCAAGACAGCAGTGGTGACGCGAAGACGCACAGCATCATTCAGATGGGGCGCTTTGAAGGTCGCAAGCTGAAGCGCGTAGTGACCGAGGATGGGGATCGCGAAATACGATGCCAGGAACGTGTGCCCCATGCGAATGAAATGATACGGAAGAACGGCAAACGCAATCGCGCCCGCGATTGCTTCCAGGCGACCGACACCATTGCGTCTTAAAGACCAGCGTGCCGCCATCGCGGCTGTGGCGAAAGAAAAAAGGTAAAAAACATTGAACGCCAGGAAGGGGTCGCGTGTGAACAGCCCAATGAACCGAATCATCCACTGGTGCGTCGGTTCCGGAATCGGAAAGTCGTACAAGGTTGCACCAAACGGTGCGCCCAAGTCGGGGTTTCGCAGATAGGTTCTATGATCGAGCACGGTCTTGAAGACATACTGCTCGAATGTAGCGTCCCCCGTTTCGAGCATGGGCACGTGAAGTGCGAGGGGCCACATCCCAAAGGCATACAGAGCAATCGCAAGTGCGGCGAACGCAGCAACGCCGCCGTCGAACCATCCTTCTGTTGATTTGGCGCTGAATACATGCCTAAAACGCGAAAATCTCTCCTGCATTCGCGGCATTGGCTCGGACCTTGTGAACGGATGGGATCTCGCGCGTCAAATCCGCTTGGCGATGCGGTGCGTGCCGTTGGATGATCCCCTCAATCGCTGCGGGAATGCAATCAACGTTTTACCTCGTCTTACGCTTGGGAGAATGAGTGGATTTCACGCGTGCGCGTATCGCGCGCTTCATGCTCTTCTGCGTGCGCATCCCCTGATTGGCGCTCACGCCGCATTGCCACCGCGTCGGCAACGTGGTCTCGACGATCGTGGGCTGTTGCAGCGACCGATCAGTCCCGTCCCGATATTCGAGAATCTCGTCACGATGGCACCAGTCGCTCGCAGCAGCGATGTTGCACCGTTAGAATTGGACCCTCGTAACGACGAGGCTACAGGGTCGTCGGTGGGGTGTCGGAGTCGAGCCGATCCTTGGCACACTGTTGAACTGAGGGTCGATGGCTGCAATGACTGACGAAAACCGCTGGGCCAAGGATGCGTACCCCGATCGCTACAGCGACGACGTCAACCGCTCGATCGGATTCTCAGGGTTGGGTGTCGACCTGTTCGCGCGCGGCAAGGCTGACAACATCGTCGAAACGCTCGACCGTTTCTCTGCGTCGCGCGCGGCCGGGGCGACCTGTCTGGACATCGGTTGCGGCATCGGAATCCTGCATCCGATGATTGCGCCGCATGTCGCATCGCTGTCGGGCGCGGATGTCTCGGCTGAGGCAATCGAAACTGCACGCAATGCTCATCCGGAGATCGATTACCGAAATTATGAGGGCGATCGCCTGCCGTATGCCGACGCCAGTTTCGATTTCTGTTCGACCGTGTGCGTGATGCATCATGTTCCGCAGCAATCATGGCCTGCCTTTGTCGCGGAGGCATGGCGCGTCACGCGGCCGGGCGGTCTGTTCGCGGTCTACGAACACAATCCAATCAATCCGCTGACCCGCGTCGCGGTGTGGCGATGTCCGTTCGATCACGATGCGGTGTTGTTGCGAGCGCAGTCGGTGATCGACTTGCTGCGTGCGCAGGGCTTCGAGATCCTTTTGAAGGAGTATCTGTTCTTCGTGCCTGCAGATGCACCGTGGGCTCGCCGTGTCGATCGTGCGCTCACGTGGCTGCCGTTGGGAGCGCAATACGTGGTGTGCGCGCGCCGACCGCTTGAAACGGGCTCAGGCCGAACGTAAAACCCAGCGCGACATCACGAAGGTGATCGGCATCGTCACCGCAATCGAGAGTCCGAGCGCAAGCCAGCGCGGCACGCCGATCACGTCGACGGCGGTGTGCAACAGCGCGATGCTGAGTACGAACTGCAACACGTACACCAGCGGAAAACGCGCGGCCGATCGAGCACGCATCGGTCGGCGGAAGACGAACGTCGTACTGAGTGCGTAGGCCATCACGATGCCGGCGACGTAACCGATCGAATACGCGAACTCGTAGCGCATCCAGTGCATCAGCAAAAGCGACAGCGCGTACGTTGTGGCGGTGTTGACGCCGCCCATGATCAGAAACCGCAGGACTTCGCCGCCCGTGGCGCCACTGCGAGTTGCAGTGTCCGCACGTCGACTTTGGGTCGGTGGCGTCTGGCCGGCCATGAGAGTCACGCGGGAGGCAATGGCGATTCGACAGTGGAATCGTCGGCGGTGGCGCGCGCCGGTTCAACGCGTGCGTCGGCCATCGCGCCAACGCGGTTCTCCACCAGATAGACCGGCTTGCGATACGCCGCGCCCATCAGGCGGCCGATGTACTCGCCGAGCACGCCGAGGATCAGCAGCTGGATGCCGCATGCGAGCAGCACCACGGACATCAGCGATGTGTAACCGGGGTTGATGATGTTGCCGCTGAGATGCCCGACGATCAGATAGAGCAGATAGAGAAAGCTCGCCACGGCGAGCGCAGCCCCGCTGTAACTGGCAATGCGCAATGGCAGGTGCGAAAACGTCACGAAAATATTCGTCGCCAACGACAGCAGTTTGCCGAGGGTGTACGCGCTCTCGCCGTGCCGCCGTTCGCCGTGGGGAACGTCCACCACACCGACACTCGACGTCATCCACGAGAGCATGCCGTCGATGTACGGCTTGCTGAGGCCGAACCGCACGAGTTGCTTCGCGAGCGGCGCGTGGATCGCGCGGAACGACGTGTATTGATCGTTGAGATCGGGGAATGCCCGTTTCAGCGTTCGACGCATCAGCTCGGAGCTGAAGTTGCGGTAGCCCGCGTGCGTCCGCTGCGCGAACACGCCGTAGACGAGTGGATGGTCCGCACTCGCGGCCTCGAGCAGGGCCGGGACCGATTCGGGCAGATGCTCGAGGTCGTCGTCCATCGTGACGATCCACTCGCCGCGCGCGTGTTCGATGCCGCAAATGGTGGCCGCATGCTGCCCGAAATTCCGCCCGAGCCGAAGACCGGTCACTTCCGGATGGGCTGTGGCGAGCGCGCGGATGATCGGCCAGGCCTCGCTCGAACCGCGGTCGTCGACCAGGATCAATTCGTGTCGCAGTCCGGCGGCCGAGAGTGTCGTTGCCACGCGCTCGCGCAATTCGGCCAGCGCAGCGCTGCCGCCGTAAACGGGAACGACGATCGAGACGTCGACGGAATAGCTGGAAAGGTGTGTGCGCATGCGACGGCGTGAAGGATGACGGTTCGGCGAATTCTAGCTGTTCGTCTCTGCTGAACGGCGCTCGTGAATCCATCGCCATGTATGGCCGAGCCCGTCCGCGAGTGACACTTCCGCCGTCCATCCCAGCGCGCTGGCGATGGCCGATGCGTCTGGTGCGACATGGCGCACATCGACACCTCTGGGGTCCCTGAATTCGACAGCGATCGCGCGCCCCGATGCCTGTTCGCACGCACGGATCAGCGCAGTGACCGAAGCGGTGAAGCCGCTGGCCACGTTGTAGATTGCGCAACCCCGTTCCGGCGGAGCGACCATGGCGGCCTGCACGGCACGCGCGACGTCCCCGAGATAGCAGTAGTCGCGCACCGATCCCCCATCACCCCAGACGAGGAAGGGCTGCCCGTCGAGCGCGCGTTCGAACAGCGTGGGAACGACGGCGAACGCCCGCGCAGTTGCCTGCCCCGGACCGTAGACGTTGGTGGGACGCAGGATCGTTGCGCGCCAGTCCGTTGTTTCGGCGCATGCATGAATCAGGGATTCGGCGGCCACTTTGCCGGCACCGTAATAAGAGCGTGGGCGCAACGGGGTGGATTCGATCGCCTTGTCGGCGCCATCGCCATAGACGGTACCCCCCGACGACAGATAAATGAAATGGCGCTCCCGAAACGCGCTGGCGCACTCGAGGACGCGGGCGATCGGCAGGAGGTTGCCGATGACTTCGAGTGCCGGATCGTTTGCGGATGTCCCCGGCGTGGACAAACTTGCGGCATACACGATCGTCGTCGACTGCGAGACCGCTTCGTGAAGGAGTGCAGTGTCTTCGATCGATCCGCGAATGGCGGTGACGTTTGCCGACGTTCGCCCCGCATGTGAGCGCGCGAAAGCCGACACGCGATAGCCTTGCTGCGCCAATGTCGCGACAATGCCACTGCCGACGAAGCCACCGGCACCCAGCACAAGTACTCCTTCGTTTCTATCGGACATGAGCACGCCTCTCCCGACGGCAGACGTCACACGGTATCGTCCAAGTGAGTGCGCCGGGCTGACTCATTGTCGTCCATCTGCGGATCATGGGACCTGACAACGTGCGCATCGGTGTTCCTTTTGGTTTGGCGAGAATCCATTCGTTGCGCACACGCGCGGTCGAGCCCCATCAGTTTCCACGGGCGGCGCTTTGGGAGATTCTGCGTCCATCGCGTCGAAGAAGCCAAGCACCGACAGCCATGAATATCGTGTCGCCGAGAAAGGTCGCCACGCGGAAGAGTCCGATCAGCAGCAATGCGGCGCCATCACCGATGACGTGGCCCATCAAGCCGACGAACGCCGCCTCGCGGACGCCGATCCCCGCCGGCGCGCCGATGATGACGAAGCCAGCGAGCCAGCTGCCGGCAGTCGCAGCCAGGAGATGGGTTGGAACCACGTCGATGTCGAGCATCGCGGCAATCCCGAACTGAAGGGCTGCGCTTGCGACGAAGAACGCGCTATAGATGATGAAGGCCATCAGCAGCGCGGGCATCGGCAACGGTGGCAGCTGCAGTCGGCCGATGCCGCCGCGGCGCTGGATCCATCGCAAACCGAGGCTGAGGGTTGCGAGGCCAGTGAGCAACAGGGCAATCGCAGCGGGCGGGCGCAGGAACGGCAGGAAATCGGCGCCACTTCCATCCGCGATCAGCATCAGGCACAACGCGGCGAGCAGCAGCAGCACCGCCTCAAGGCCCGCTGCGAGTCCGAGACTCGCGTGCGGTGTGCCACTGCGTCGGCTCCACGCGTGGCGCAGCGCATAGTGCGCCACGTTGCCGGGAAGGTACTTGCCGTACTGGCTCACGGCGTACGAGGCCATCGTCGGCAGCGCGCGCGGCGGGTTGGGTGACAGGCGCGACAACATCACCCACCACGCCGTCGACAAGAGCACGTTGGA
>NZ_JBDSWZ010000142.1:0-25256 GCF_039926425.1 Dokdonella sp. | reverse complement strand
GCCCGGCGAGGAGATCAGACTTGAGTTGCTTCACAGAGCCCGCCACGCGGGCTTTGTTTTTCCGGAGTTGACGTTCCCGTATGATCGACAACCGCATCAAGGACATCGTCATCGTCGGCGGCGGAACAGCCGGCTGGATGACTGCCGCCGCACTTGCCAAGATCCTCGGTCCGCAAGTCTCCATCCGCTTGATCGAATCGGAGGAAATCGGCACGGTCGGCGTCGGCGAAGCCACTGTTCCGCACCTGAAACTCTTCAACAAGATCCTCGAGATCGACGAGATCGATTTCGTCAAGCAGACGCAAGGCACCTTCAAGCTCGGTATCGAGTTCGTCGACTGGGGCCGGATTGGCGATCGCTACATCCACGGCTTCGGCACGGTCGGCCACGACTACGGCATGCTGCCGTTCCATCAGTACTGGCTGAAAGCGTTCAAAACCGGTGTCGCCGAGGACATTGGCGCTTACTCGCTCAACACCGCGGCGGCGCCACTCGGCAAGTTCATGGCCTCGGCCAGCGACGTTCCACCCACATCGCCGCTCGCCAACATCGCGTACGCGTATCATTTCGACGCCGGGCTGTATGCGCGTTTTCTGCGCAACTATGCCGAGGCGCGCGGTGTTCGTCGCACCGAAGGCAAGGTGACGCAAACCGTCTTGCGCGACACCGACGGCTTCATCGATGCGATCGTTCTCGACAGCGGCGAGCGCATCTCAGGCGATCTGTTCGTCGACTGTTCGGGCTTCCGGGGGCTACTGATCGAACAGGCCTTGAACGCCGGCTATGACGACTGGACCCACTGGCTTCCGTGCGATCGCGCAATCGCTGTGCCGTGCGAAAACGTCGGTCCACCGACGCCGTTCACGCGCTCGACTGCGCGCTCGGCCGGATGGCAGTGGCGCATTCCATTGCAACATCGCACCGGTAACGGTTATGTCTATTCGAGCCAGTTCATCAGCGATGACGAAGCCGCATCGACGTTGCTGGCAAACCTCGATGGACCCGCCCTGGCTGAACCGCGCACGCTTCGCTTCAAGACCGGCATGCGGAAAAAATTCTGGGATCGCAATTGCATCGCGATCGGCCTCGCAAGCGGATTCATGGAACCTCTGGAATCCACCAGCATCTACATGATCCAGTCGGGCATCGCGCGACTGGTGAACCTGTTCCCCGATCGCCGGTTCGATCCGGCGATCATCGATCGCTACAATGCGCAGGCCGCGTTTGAATGTGAGCGCATTCGTGACTTTCTGGTCCTTCACTACTGCGCGACGGAACGCAACGACTCGCCGTTCTGGGACTACTGTCGCACCATGAGCATCCCCGCACCGCTCGCCGAGACCATCCGGCTGTGGCGCAGCAGCGGCCGTTTTTACCGCAACGCCGAGGAAATGTTCATTCTCACCAGTTGGGTACAGGTCATGCTTGGCCAGCGCATCGTGCCGGCCACGCACCATCCGATGGTCGATCAACTGCCTGCGCCGGAACTTGAAGGTCTCATGCGCAGCGTCAAGGGCGTCATCGACGCGTGTGTCGAGTCGATGCCGATGCATCAGATGTTCATCGATCGATTCTGCAAGGCGCCCGCCTGATGGCGGTTGCGCACGCGCGCCCGACGAAGGATCGTGACGCCGCTGAGGATTGCGCGAGCGGCGCATCGATTGCCGTGGGTCGAAACCCGCGATCCGCGCTGTATTTCGTGCACTGACACCGGACAAATCAATGCCTCCCTTCAAATCGTCCCGATCCTCGTTGACCGTCCTTTTTGTCACGCTGCTGTCCCTCGCATCTGCGTGTGGCGACGCCCGCGGCGATGGCAATGGCAGTGACAATGGCGACCACCCTGCTGCCTTTTCGAGCCTGGCCAAATCCGACCAGGCGCTCGTCGACGATCTGGAAAAACGCACCTTTGGATTTTTTCGCGACAGTTCGAACCAGAAAAACGGGTTGATCCCCGACCACTGGCCGGACGATCCAACCGACAAATCGAGCGACTACTTCTCGTCGATTGCGGCAATCGGATTCGGTCTCACGAGCTACGCAATCGGTGTCGAGCGCGGCTGGATGAAACGCAGCGAGGCGGTCACCCGCACGCTGACCACCTTGCGCACGCTGACAACGCTTCCCGAAGGAACCGAGGCCGACGCCTCCAGCTATCGCGGCTTTTTCTACCACTTCCTCGACATGGACACCGGTCGGCGCTACCACTCGGCGACGTGGGTCGAGCTGTCGACCATCGACACAACGCTCCTGATGAGCGGCGTCCTCTTCTGCCAGTCGTACTACGACCGCAACAGCAAGGACGAGAAGGAAATCCGCAAGCTCGCCGATGATCTTTACGCCCGCATCGACTGGACGTGGGCGTCACCGCGAGCACCGCTGGTGTCGATGGGCTGGACGCCGGAGGCCGGTTTCATCCACGCGGACTGGCAAGGCTACGACGAGGCAATGATCCTCTACATCCTCGCACTCGCCTCACCCACCCACCCGCTCGACGTGAGCGCATGGAACGCGTGGACGCAGACCAACGACCGCACGTGGGGCAGCTTCCAGGGCCAGGAACACCTTGGTTTTGCACCGTTGTTCGGCCACCAGTACAGCCATGTGTGGATCGACTTCCGCGGCATCCAGGACGACTACATGCGCGGGCACGGCATCGACTACTTCATCAACAGCCTGCGCGCGACACTCGCGCAGCGCGAGTACGCCATTCACAACCCGCTGCAGTGGAAGGACTATGGGCAGGACATCTGGGGCCTGACCGCATCCAATGGCCCGCGTGCGCCCGCGAAGCGCGGCGAAATCGATCGCTACGCCGCGGATCCGAAAACCTTCTACGGCTACATCGCGCGAGGCGCGGGCCGGATCGGAACCATCGACGATGGCACGATCGCGCCCACCGCGGCGGCTTCATCGATTGCGTTTGCGCCGAACATTGCGGTCCCGGCGATCCGCGCGATGAAGGAACGTTACGGGGATCACGTCTACACCAAATACGGTTTCATCGATGCATTCAATCCGAGCTTCACGTTTCAGGACCGAAAGTTGCGCAGCGGCGAAATCGTTCCCGGCGTCGGCTGGGTCGACAACCTGTACCTCGGTATCGATCAGGGACCGATCATCGCGATGATCGAGAACTATCGAAGTGACTTCGTCTGGTCGGTGATGCGCAAGAATCCGCACATCCGCCTCGGTCTCGAGCGCGCGGGATTCAAGGGCGGCTGGCTCGATGCGAAGCCCGGCCGTTCGTCGGATGCGAAGAAAGGCCGGGCGCGCTGAGCCACACGACCATGCAGGCTCCAGTGACCATCCAATCAAGCGGAAACGTGCGGCAGCATGCGGGGCTTGTCGGGCTGATGCTCGGACTGGCCGCGGCGCTGGGCGGCTGCGCGCGCGAACCGACCGATCGGGTGGTCTTGCGCATGTGGGGCATTGGACGCGAAGCGGAGGTCGTGCCCGCGCTGCTCGCGGATTTCGAACGACTGCATCCGTCGATCCGTGTCGACGTCCAGGCTTTGCCGTTGACCGGCGCGCACGAAAAACTCCTGACCGCGTTCGCGGGTGATGCGCTGCCCGACCTCGCACAGCTGGGAAACACCTGGTTGCCGGAGATGGCTGCACTCGGTGCGCTGTCGCCGCTGCAGCCATTTGTCGCTGCGTCACGGGTGATCCAGCCCGCCGATTATTTCGGTGGCATCTGGGACACCAACGTCATCGACGGTGAGTTGTTCGGCATTCCGTGGTACGTGGACACGCGGCTCGCGTTTTATCGCAAGGACATCCTCGAAGCCGCCGGAATTCCCGCGCCGCCGCGTACGTGGGCCGAGTGGAGCACCGCACTTGCCGCGGTCAAGGCGCATGTCGGACCGGAACGCTACGCAATCCTGCTCCCGCTCAACGAGTACGAACCGCTGCTCAACCTCGCTGTGCAGGAAGCCGATCCGCTGCTCAAGGACAACGACACGCGCGGCAATTTCCAGAGCGCCGGCTTCCGCCGTGCATTCGCGTTCTACCTCGACGCGTTCCACAAGGATTGGGCTCCGGAGATGAGCGCGACGCAGATCTCCAATGTCTGGGACGAATTCGGCGCCGGCTTTTTTTCGTACTTCATCACCGGACCATGGAACGTCGGCGAGTTCAAGCGACGCCTTCCGCGACGCCTTCAGAACGACTGGGCAACGATGCCGTTGCCGGGCCCGAATGGTCCCGGCGGTGCGATCGCAGGCGGCAGCAGCCTGGTGTTGTTCAAGCAATCGAAACATCCGCGTGAGGTCTGGCAGCTGATCGAATTCCTCTCCGAACCTGCGCAACAGTTGCGCTTTCACGAACTGTGCGGCGATCTTCCGCCACGACGCAGTTCGTGGGCCGACCCCGCTCTCGCAAGCGACAGGTACGCGAGCGCTTTCCGCGAGCAGCTTGAGAATGCGAAGCCGGCGCCCAAGGTGCCGGAGTGGGAACGCATCGCGCAGCAGGTGCGTCTTGCGTCCGAACGGGCGGTTCGCGGCCACGAATCACCGGACATCGTGCTGCGCGACCTCGATCAGCGCACCGACGAGATCCTCGAGAAACGGCGGTCGATGCTTGCCGCCTCGAAGGAACGCAAATGAACGAGAACAGGGCCGGCTGGCTGCTGAGCGCGCCCGCGCTGATCGTGCTCGGCGCATTCTTCTTCGTGCCGGTGCTCGCGGCATTTGCGTTGAGCCTGACCGACTTCGACCTGTACGCGCTCGCCGACCTGCACAACCTGCGCTTCGTCTGGTTCGGCAACTATGTCGACGTGCTGACCCGCCCGCTGTTCTGGAAGTCGCTGGTCAACACGCTGTATTTCGTCGGCGTCGGCGTTCCACTGTCCATCGCAGCGTCGCTCGGCTCGGCGATGCTGCTCGATTCGCAGCGTGCACGCTGGAAAGGTTTCTTTCGCACTGCGCTGTTCGCGCCTGTCGTCACCACCGTGGTCGCGGTCGCGGTGATCTGGCGCTATCTGCTGCACACCCGCTATGGGCTGATCAACTACACGCTCGCGCACTTCGGCATCGCACCCATCGACTGGCTCGGCGATCCGCACTGGTCGATGCCAGCGATCATCCTGTTCGCGGTGTGGAAGAACTTCGGCTACAACATGATCATCCTGCTGGCGGGCCTGCAGTCGATTCCACCGGATCTGTACGAAGCTGCACGCATCGATGGCGCGTCTGCGACGCAGCAGTTCCGCCACATCACGCTGCCGATGTTGAGGCCGGTTCTGCTGCTGGTATCGATCATCACGGTGTCAGGTTACTTCCAGCTCTTTGCCGAACCGTACGTGATGACCCAGGGCGATCCTCTGCAGAGCACCGTCAGCGTGCTGTATTTCATGTACGAGGAAGGCTTCAAGTGGTGGAGCCTCGGCCGCGCCTCCGCGATTGCGTTCCTGCTGTTCGCGCTGATCCTGGCGGCGACAGTGCTGCTGCAGCGCTTCGGCAGGCGCGGAGAGATGGCATGAACGCGCGCGTGTCCGGTGTTCTGGTCAACGGCGCACTCGTTGCAATCGCCGCATTCGCGTTGTTCCCGCTGCTGTGGATGCTGTCGGTCTCCTTCATGCAACCTGGCGAAGCAAGTGCGTTTCCGCCGCCGATCCTGCCGGCCCACGCGACATTTGCGAACTACCGCGAATTGTTCGAGCGCGCAGGCATGGGCCGCTACCTGTTCAACAGTCTCATCGTCGCGAGCGCGATTACCACGCTGTCACTCCTGTGCAACCTCGCCGCCGGCTACGCGTTCGCAAAACTGCGTTTCCGAGGACGTGACCGGCTGTTCAAGAGCCTGCTGGTTGCGCTGCTCATTCCAGCACAGGTGGCGATGATTCCGCTGTTCCTGATCATGAAGTCCCTGCATCTTGTCAACAGCTATGGCGGCGTGATTGTCCCTGCGCTGGCGACGATGTTCGGTATCTATCTTGTGCGCCAGTACGCGCGATCAATCCCGCAGGAACTCATCGAGGCGGCACGCATCGATGGTGCCGGCGAGCTGCGCATCTTCGCGACCATCGTGTTGCCGCTGTTGAAACCCATCGTTGCGACGCTCGCGATCTTCACCTTTCTCAGCAGCTGGAACGATTTCATGTGGCCGTTGATCGTGCTGAGCGACGAAGCATGGCAAACCGCTCCTGTCGCCCTGGCAGGACTTTCGCGCGAACACGTGCAGGACAACGAGCTGATGATGGCAGGATCCGTCGTCACCACATTGCCGGTGCTTGCGCTGTTCCTCGTTTTGCAACGCCACTACATCCAGGGGCTGTTGCTCGGCAGCGTGAAAGGATGAACCGGATGCAGTTGCGTGGGTGGCTGGTCTGGGTCGCCGTGTTCAACTGCGTGAATGTGTTCGCATCGACGACCGTTGCCGAACCGTTTGCCGACTCCGGCGCGTGGACCGCGGTCGGATCCGACCAGGTGACTGCGACGCTGCGTTCCGATACGTCGGCCGCGGCGCCGGCAATGTGCCTCGCGTTCGACTTCAACGGCGTCTCCGGTTACGCGTCGATGCGCAGGTCGCTGCCGTTCGACGTTCCACCGAACTACGCATTCTCGTTCCGCACGCGCGGCAACGCGCCACCCAATGCGCTCCAGTTCAAGCTTGCCGATGCAAGCGGCGACAACGTCTGGTGGGTCAATCGCGAAGACTTCGTGTTTGCGCGCGAATGGACCGACGTGCGCTACAAGAAGCGTCAGGTCGATTTCGCGTGGGGACCGGCGAAAGACAAGACGCTGCGGCACAGCGAGACGGTCGAGTTCACCGTCTACGCACGCGAAGGAGGACGCGGCGAGGTCTGCTTCGATCAATTGAAGCTCACGTCGCTGCCGGAGCCGCCCACGACTCTGCCGATTCCGCTGGCCACAGCGTCGAGCTCCGTCCGCGGTTTCGAAGCGGGCCATGCGCTCGACGGCGACATGAAAACGCTCTGGCGCGGTGATCCCGTTCGCGGTCCGGACCAGACACTCACCGTCGATCTTCGCACGGTGCGCGAGTTCGGCGGGCTGCTGCTCCGCTGGGACCGAGAAGCGTTCGCCTCCCGCTACGACATCGAACTGTCATCGGACGCACACACCTGGCGACTCGTGCGACGCGTAACCGAAGGCAACGGCGGCGTCGATCCGCTCGATCTGCCGGACTCCGAGGCCCGCTATGTGCGCATCCATCTCCACGACGGACCGATGCACGCCTACGCGCTCGCGGAACTCGAGATCAAGGACCTTGCGTTTGGCGCCTCCGCAAACGCGTTCTTCTCGAGTCTTTCCGCGTTGTCTCCGCGTGGCTACTATCCGCGCGGCTTCTACAACGAGCAGACCTACTGGACTGTTGTCGGCGTCGACGGCGGTCACACCAGCGGATTGCTATCGGAAGATGGCGCGCTCGAAGTCGCTCGTGGCGGCTTTTCGATCGAGCCTTTCGTCCTCGATCCGGAGTCCGCAAACGGCGGCGCGGTTCGCGTCACCACATGGGCAGACGCACGAATCAGTCACGCGCTGCAGGACGGCTATCTTCCAATACCGACAGTGTCCTGGAACACCGACCGCGTCGGCCTCGAAGTGACCGCGTTCGGCGTGGGCGAACCGGGTCACTCGCAGATCCTTGCACGCTACGCAGTCCACAACCCGTCGAACGCACCCCGCGAACTGGTGCTGGCTCTCGCGGTGCGACCGTTCCAGGTGAATCCGTCGATCCAGTTCCTCAATGCACCGGGTGGCGTCAGTCCGATCCACGACCTCGCGTGGGATGGCAAGGTGGTCGGCATCGACGGCACGCCACGCGTATTCGCGCTGGTCGCGCCCGACCAGTTCGCCAGCAGCAGCGTCGATGCCGGGATGATCGTCGACCAGCTCGGAGCGGTGATCGCGAAGCCCGTTCCCACCGATGCGCATGCAACGCATGCACTGCACGATGCAAACGGGCTCGCGTCCGGTGCGTTGATCTACCGTCTGCAGATCCCGGCCAACGGGACCCGCACAGTCGGCTTGTCGATTCCTCTCGAAGGCGGCATGCCGGCGTTGAAGCAACTCGACGACGACGCCCGGGAGTGGTTCCTCGCACGCCAGGGCGAGACGGCGCAGGCGTGGCGCAGCGCACTGGATGAAGTCACCATCGACCTGCCGTCCGCCGGTCGGCAACTTGTCGACACACTGCGGACGGCACTCGCCGATATCCTGATCAGCCGCGACGGCCCCGCGTTGCGACCGGGCACCCGCTCGTATGCGCGCTCGTGGATCCGCGATGGCGCAATGATGTCGGAAGCACTGCTGCGGCTCGGGCGCGAGGATGTCGCGCGTGCCTATCTCGACTGGTATGCGCCCTATCAGTTCAAGAGCGGCAAGGTGCCCTGCTGCGTCGACGCGCGTGGATCGGATCCGGTGCCGGAGAACGACAGCCATGGCGAACTCATCCAACTGGCCAACGAGGTTTACCGCTACACCGGCGACCGCACGCAACTCGCGTCGATGTGGCCGCACGTGGATGCAGCGGCACGTTACATGGACACGCTGCGCGCGAGCGAGCAAACCGATGCGAACCGCGCGCCCGGCCGCGAATCGTTCTTCGGACTGATGCCCGCATCGATCAGCCACGAAGGCTATTCGGCGAAACCCATGCACTCGTACTGGGACGATTTCTGGGCGTTGGCCGGTTACAAGGCCGCGGTCGAGATTGCGAATGCACTCGGCAAAACGACGGACGCGATGCGCCTGACGCAATCGCGCGACCAGTTCAAAGGCGATCTCTACACATCGATCAACCGCTCCGTCGCGGATCATCGGATCGACTACCTGCCCGGCTGCGCGGAACTCGGCGACTTCGATGCGACGTCGACGACGATTGCGTTGTCACCGGCCGGCGAGCAGGCGAACCTGCCGCAGGACCTTCTGCGCAACACCTACGAGCGCTATTGGGACCACTTCGTCACGCGACGCGACGGAGGTGAGTGGAAGGACTACACGCCGTACGAATGGCGCACGGTCGGTACATTCGTCCGCCTCGGCATGCGCGACCGTGCGCATGCCGCGATCGATTTTTTCATGCACGATCGCCGGCCTGACGCCTGGAACCAGTGGGCGGAAGTGGTCGGACGCGATCCGCGCGAGGCGCGCTTCGTCGGGGACATGCCGCATGGCTGGGTCGCATCGGATTTCATCCGCTCCACGCTCGATCTCTTCGCATACGAACGCACTGTCGACCAGTCACTCGTATTGGCTGCAGGTGTGCCCGACACATGGATGGAGGGCCCAGGTGTTTCGATCCGCAACCTGCATACGCCGTGGGGGAAACTGAGCTACTCGCTCAAGAACACCAAGGGCGTGGTGCGGCTGAACATTGCATCAGAAGGCATGCGCGTTCCACCCGGTGGATTTGCCCTGTGGCTGCCACGCAACGATGGGCCGCGGTCGGGTCGTCTTGACGGCCGCCGGGTCACCGAACAGAACGGCGAGTGGAAGATCACACGACTTCCTGCCGAACTCGTCATTCGCTGAAAGCGCCGGACGCGGCTTTTTGCGGCCGGCGCTCTGTGGCGAACGCGTGACTAAAGCGCGCTCGCCTTTCGCGACGCGTCGGTCACGGCAGCAAAATTTCCCTGTTCGATCCACGCGCGCGGCACCATCCACGATCCGCCGACCGCGACGACATTTTTCTGCGCAAGATACGTCGAGGCATCGGTTTCGGTGATGCCGCCGGTGGGGCACAGCAAGAGATCGGCAAGCGGACCCTGCAACGCGCGAATCAACGCAATGCCGCCGATCGCCGCTGCGGGAAACAACTTCGCGACCCGGAATCCGATCGACGAAAGGGCGATCAGTTCACTCGGCGTCGCCGCGCCCGGCACGACCGGAAGACCGCACGCGACCAGCGCGTGCGCAAGCGCCGGCGGCGTTCCCGGCGTCACCAGGAATGTGGCCCCCGCAGTTCGCGCGGCCGCGATGTGCCGCTCCGACACCACGGTTCCAGCGCCAAGTGCGATTCCGGGTACGTGTTGGCGGATCGCGGCAATCGCGTCGAGTGCTGCCGGCGTCCGCAACGTCACCTCGATGGCGGTCAATCCGCCTTCGAGAAGTGCACGCGCCGTTGCGACGCCCTGCTCGGCCGACTCGACGGTGACGACGGGCAGCACGCGCGTCGCACGCAGCAGCGCAATCGCCGCCTGCTGGCTTGCTTCAAACAGCGCATCGTCCTTCATCGGTCTTTCCATCGTCATCATGCATCCTTCGCTTCGAACGGCGCGTAGGCGTCGAGCGTGCCGACGTCGTATTCCGTTTCAGTCGATCCGCCGTGTTCGTTGCCCGCCGATGCATCAAACAGCGGACCGCAGGAAATGGACAGCGCGCCTTCGTCGGCGGGACCGACGTTTGCACGCGAGAACGCGAACAGGGTGCGCCCGAGATCCTGCCCGGCAGGAGCGCTGTTCGTCGCGGGAATCCGCGCGTTCCATTCGGCGTCGGCAACGCGCACGTCCAATGTGCCGAGCTCGCAGTCGAGGATGATCCGGTCGCCGTCACGAACGCGTGCGATCGGACCGCCAACCGCTGCTTCCGGCGTCATGTGGATTGCCGAAGGCACCTTTCCGGATGCACCGGACAGGCGCCCGTCGGTCACCAGTGCAACCGCCCTGCCCTGATTCTGCAGCATGCCAAGCAGCGGCATCAGGCTGTGCAGTTCGGGCATGCCGTTCGCCTTCGGTCCCTGATGGCGCACCACCGCAATGAAATCGCGCGGCAACGTTCCAGCCTTGTGACGCACGCGCAGCTCCGCCGGATCATCGACAACCACCGCGGGCGCGTCGACCTTGCGATGCTGCGGCTTCACCGCCGACACCTTTGCCAGCGCGCTGCCCAGGGTTCCGCGCACAAGACGCAACCCACCGGTCGCTTCGAACGGATTCGAGGCGGGCCGAGCGACGGCCGCATCGAGACTCTCGGCAACTGCATCGGTCTGCGCGAGCTTCCCGTCCACGAGACGGGGCTCGCGCGTGTACGCGCGCATGCCACCGGCATCGACAGTTGCGAGATCGCACATCAAGCCGGCGTCGAGCAGCTCGCGGAACAGGAACGCGGTGCCGCCCGCCGCCTGGAAGTGGTTCACATCGGCGTCGCCGTTCGGGTAGATGCGCGCGAGCAGCGGGACCACATCGGCGAGCGCGTCGAAATCTTCCCACGTCACGCGCAGACCCGCCGCGCGGGCGACCGCAACAAAATGGATCGTGTGGTTGGTGGAGCCGCCCGTCGCGAGAAGCGCGACAATCGCGTTGACGATCGCACGCTCGTCGATCAGCTGACCGATCGGGCGATAGTCGTCGCCGAGCGCCGTGATCGCCAGCGCGCGCTCGGTCGCCGCACGCGTCAGTGCATCGCGCAGTGGCGTTCCCGGATTCACGAACGACGCGCCGGGCAATTGCAGACCCATGGCTTCGAGCAGGATCTGGTTGGAATTTGCCGTGCCGTAGAACGTGCACGTGCCGGGTGAATGATACGAAGCAGCCTCGGTCTCCAGCAGCTCCTCGCGCGTCGCGTTGCCCGCCGCGTAGCGTTCGCGCACTTCGGCCTTGGCCTTGTTCGACAACCCGCTCGGCATCGGACCAGCCGGCACGAACACCACCGGCAGATGACCAAATGCAAGCGCACCGATCAACAGGCCCGGCACGATCTTGTCGCACACGCCAAGGCACAGCGCGACGTCAAACATGTCGTGGCACAGCGCGATCGCGGTCGACTGGGCGATCACGTCCCGTGAGAACAGCGACAATTCCATGCCGATGCGGCCTTGCGTCACGCCATCGCACATCGCAGGGACACCTCCGGCGACTTGCGCGGTGGCACCCATCGCGCGCGCAAATGCCTTCACTTGCGACGGATAGGTTTCAAACGGCTGGTGTGCCGACAGCATGTCGTTGAACGCAGTGACGATGCCTATGTTCGGCGCGATGCCGGCTTTGATCGCGTTCTTGTCGTGCGTGCCGCTCGCGGCGAAACCGTGCGCGAGATTGCCGCACGACAGGTGCGAGCGCGTCGTGCCGCGCAGGCGCGACGCCTCGATCAGGTCAAGGTACGCGCGCCGGCCACACGCGCTGCGGCGGGCGATGCGCGCAACGACTTCTTCGATTCGAGGATGCATGGGTCGTTCCCGGGCGTGCATTTCTACGGACACCAGTGGACCTGCAGGGGCGCGCCCGGGAGATCGATCGCATAACGGATCGGCATCTCGCTGGCAGGGCCGCTCTGCAGCGCGGCTTCAAAAACACGTTGCTTGACACTGCCGCGAATCAACAGGATCCGATTGCGTGCGTATCCGAGCCCGGTCGGAGTCAGGGTGATGCGGTGGGCAAACGCGCCCGCAACCGGACAGCCGGTTGCGTCAATCAACGCATACGGCTTGCGGCTCATCAACACGGCCGGGAGGTTCGTCGCGCCCGGAAACAGCGATGCCGTATGCCCGTCGTCGCCCATTCCCAGCACCGCGAGTCCGACTTCGTTGGCGCGCTCATGCGTGGCAGAAGTGCCCACCACGAAGCGCTCGTTCGCTGCGCGCACCGCATCGTGCAGCGAACGGCCCGTGCCCCGCAAAGGCTCGAAGCGCGCGGCCGCGGCAGCTCCACGCAACAGTGTTTCGTGGACCAGGCGCGCATTGCTGCCGTCCGCGTCGGGGTCCACGTCGCGATCGTCCACCAGCCCGATCGTCACGCGCGGCCAATCGAGTGTGCATTCGGACAGCGCGCAGTAGATCGGCGCAGGTGTGCTTCCACCTGACAACAGCAGATGCACGAAGCGCTTTGCCGACGCCGCTTCGCGCATTGCCTTCACGATGGCCTGGGTGGAAGCGGCAATCCACGAGGCCTGGTCGGCACTCGCATGCCATTCGATGCGTCCTGCGCGTCCGCCGGGCAGCGGAATGTCAGGTGTCGACGGGCTCACGATGGACTCACGGCCGCACTCGGCGAACGCACGAGCGGCGCACCAAGATCCTCGAGCGCACACGCAGCAGCGCCGAGGAGCCCGGCATCCGGATGGAGGATCGCGACTGTTGGAACCTGCATCAGCGTGTCGACGAATCGCCCCTTGTCTTCGAACCGTCGACGAAATCCGCCACGTTCGAGCCACGGAAGAATCAGTGGCGGCAAGCCACCGGCGAGATACACGCCATCCCATGCGCCGAATGCGAGGACGAAATCGCCGGCGACGCCGCCGAGGAATTCGCAGAACGTTTCGATCGTGCGCACGCAAGCCGGATCGGAGTCTGCCGCAGCGCGGCGTGTGATTTCCTCCGGAATCAGATGTTCGATCGGGAAACCATGGATGTCGGCCAGCGCATCGTGCAGATTCGAAAGGCCGCCTCCCGACAGCAACCGTTCGTTCGAGACGCGCCCGAATCGTGCCGCGAGGCGTTGCAGGATCTCGATGTCTTCCTGGGTGCGCGGCGCAAAGCTGGTATGCCCGCCTTCCGTTTCCAGCGCCGACGCATGCCCTTGTCGAAGCAGCAGCGCCCCGACACCGAGACCGGTGCCGGGGCCGACGACCGCGAATCGGGAGGTCTTCGACGCATCAAGCACGGGAGCGGCAGGTGACCCGATTGCGCGGACGTCGTCGGCATCGAGCAACGGCACGCACAGACTCATCGCGGCAAAGTCGTTGACGATGCGCAGGTGCTGCAACGCCAATTCGTTGCACACCTGTTCGCTCGACACGTGCCACGCGTGATTGGTGATCTGCACCTCTCCGTCGCGCACCTGGCCTGCAAAGCCGAATACGCCCCGCTGCGGCCGCGCGCCGGTTTCCCCGAGATAGGCGAGTGCCGCGTCGGTGAACGTCGCAAAATCGGCGACGCGGTAACGATGGATACTGTCCGACAACAGTGGCTTCGGAGTCGACGGATCGGCGAGCGCGAAGCGCACGTTGGTACCGCCGACATCGGCGAGCAGGATGGACGCGCTTCTGTGGACCGGATTCATGCGCCGCGCCTCTCGCGTTGCACGCCACCGGTGCGTGTCGGTGCCTGCGGAAGAAACGCGGCCGCAGCGGCCGGACCCCACGATCCCGCAATGTACGGCAGAATCGGCGCTTCCACTTCGCGCCATGCCGCAATGATGCTGTCGATCCAGGTCCACGAGGCCTCGACCTCGTCGCTGCGCACGAACAGCGTGGAGTTGCCGTTGAGTGCATCCAGCAGCAGGCGTTCGTATGCGATGCGCCGCGTGATGGCCGGCTCGATCGACAGATCGAGCGGCAGCGACTGCAGCTCGAGCGCACCCCATTCCGGTCCCGCCAAGCTGCTCATCAATTCGAGTTCGACATTTTCCTGCGGCTGCAGGCGCAGCACGAGGCGATTGGGCATTGCGCGCTCGCGACGCGGCTTTTCGAACAGCCAGTGCGACGTCGGTCGGAACGTGACCACCACCTGGGTGACGCGTTCGGCCAGACGCTTGCCGGTGCACAGGCGGAACGGCACTCCGGCCCAGCGCCAGTTGTCGATCGATGCGCGCAGTGCGACAAATGTCTCCACCGGTTCGCGGCCCTGCACCGACTGCAACGAGAAGCCGCGCACGGGTGCGCCGTCGACAAGTCCGGCTTCATAACGACCGCGGACCGTATCGATGGATACGTTGTCTGCACGATACGGACGCAGCGCACGCAGAACTTTCAGCTTTTCGTCGCGCAGCACGTCGGCATCGAGCGACGCCGGCGGTTCCATCGCGATCAAACACAGCAGTTGCATCACATGGTTCTGCACCATGTCGCGCAGCGCGCCATAGTCTGCGTAGTAGCTTTCACGACCGTCCACTCCAGCCGTTTCCGCGACAAGGATGTCAACCGATTCGATCCAGCGGTGATGCCATACCGCTTCGAGCAGCGTGTTGCCGAAGCGCAGTGCAAGCAGGTTCTGCACCGCCGCCTTGCCGAGGTAATGATCGATGCGGAAGATGCGGTCTTCGGTCAGGCACGCGCCCAGCGCGGCATTGATGGCGCGTGCCGATTCGAGGTCGCTGCCGATCGGTTTCTCCAGCACGAGCCGGCACGGATCCTCGAGCAGGCCGGCGCGTTTGAGCCCCTGCGCGATCGGCACGAACAGGTACGGTGGCGTCGCCAGATAACTGACACAGCGCCGGCTTGCAACACTCGCCAACGCCGGCGCGATCGCGGTCGGATCGCTCAGGTCGACATGCACGTAGTCGATCCGGCGCAGCAGTTCGGCAAGCGAATCCGGGTCGCGTTCGTCAGCCGGCAGATGCTCCGCCAACCAGGCATGGAAAGCGTCGTTGTCGTGCGGCTGGCGCGCGACGGCAACGATGCGGAATTCCGGCGGAAGCAGTTGGTCGCGCAGCAGGTGCATCAGCGACGGGAACAGCTGGCGCGCGGCGAGATCGCCGGTCGCGCCAAACAACAGCAGCGTGTCGTGCAAGGCCTTCCTCCAAGGTCGTGACCCCGGTCGAGGTGACCGGAGCCTTCCGCACAAACGCCAAATATAACGGACTGCGGGTTGACCGCTAATCGCCGAGGGCGAGCCCGTTGGTCGCAACGACGTTCGAATACAGGCGCGCGCTCGCCTTCGGCGTTCGCTTCTGTGTCTGGAAATCAACGTGGACGATTCCGAATCGCTTGGAAAACCCGAGCGACCATTCGAGGTTGTCGAGCAACGACCACGCCATGTAGCCACGCACGTCACAGCCCTTGCCGATCGCGGTATGGATCGCCTTGAGATGCTTGCGCAGGTAATCGACGCGCAGCGGATCCTCGACGATCTCGTTCTCGGCGACGGGTGGATCGTAGAATGCCGATCCATTCTCGGTGATGTAGACCGGCGGATTGCCGTAGCGGTCCTTGATCCACACCAGTTCGTCGACCAGCCCTTGCGGAAACACTTCCCAGCCGGTTTCGCTGTAGGTCGCATGCTGGCGCACGGCCGATGCCTTCAGCGGCCACGAGGATTCATCGTGCTTCGTCACACTGCGCGTGTAGTAGTTGAAGCCCATGAAATCGATCGGCTGCTTGATCAGTGCGTAATCCTCGTCCGGCCACTCGGGCCACGCCTCGCCGAAGATCTCCTTCATCTCCGGCGGATAGTGTCCGAGGAACACCGGGTCCAGGTATTGCCGATTCATGTAGGCATCCGCGCGCAACACGGCGGCGGCGTCCTCGGCGCTGTCGGTGGCGGCGTACTTCGGCTCCAGGTTCACCACGATGCCGATCTCGTGCTTGCCCTCGGCGCGGTACGCCTTGACCGCGGCACCATGCGAACGCAGCAGGTGATGCGACGCGATGGGTGCTTCGTACTTGTTGCGATGACCCGGCGCGAGCGCGCCATGCAGATAACCGCCGTCGGTGACGACCCACGGCTCGTTCAAGGTCGCCCACTTTTTCACGCGACCGTCAAGCTTGCGGTACATCACGGTCGCGTAGTCGGCAAACCAGTTCGCCACGTCGGGATTGAGCCAGCCGCCGCGATCGTCGAGCGCCGCGGGAATGTCCCAGTGATAAAGAGTCAGCAACGGCTCGATGTCGTTCTCGAGCAAGGTGTCGACAAGGCGCTCGTAGAAATCGAGTCCGCCCGGATTCACTCGTCCCTTGCCTTCCGGCAGGATGCGCGCCCAAGCCACGCTGAAGCGATAGGCCTTGAGGCCGAGATCGCGCATCAGCTTCACGTCGTCCTTGTAACGGCGATAGTGATCGCAGGCGATGTCGCCGGTGTCGCCGTCCTTCACCATGCCCGGCGTGCGCACGAAGCGGTGCCAGATGCTCGGTCCCGCACCATCCGCCAGAGGTGACCCCTCAATCTGATATGCCGACGTGGCGCTGCCCCACAGGAACTGCTTCGGAAACTCGAAACCCTCACTCATCGATTCGTCCTTGGCGCTGATGTCGCTGGAATTACGGGAATGAAAACGATTACATTGCAGGATAGCTCAAGCGGCGCATCCTGTGCAGCCGTCGTGACGCTCCTGCTCGACGCACGCGCATCCGCACCGGTTGCGGCATGCTCCGGGCGGCGCGCGATGCCCGCGGCGATTTCGGAAACGCTCCCCATGGCAATGGTACAACTCGACCACCTGCGCAAGGTTTATGAGAACGGCTATGTCGGCGTCGCGGATGCGAGTTTCGACGTCGGCCATGGTGAACTTCTCGTGCTGGTCGGCCCTTCCGGCTGCGGCAAGTCGACTTTGCTGCGGATGATCGCAGGCCTCGAATCGATCACCTCCGGCACGCTGTCGATCGGCGAGCGGGTGGTCAACGACCTCTCCCCGCGCGACCGGGACATCGCGATGGTGTTCCAGAACTACGCGCTGTATCCGCACATGACGGTCGCGGAAAATCTCGCCTTCGGCCTCAAGCTGCGTGGTACTGCAAGGGAGGAAATCGAACGCCGCGTCGGCGAGGCCGCAACGATGCTCGACCTTGGCCGCATGCTGCCGCTGAAGCCGGCGCAGTTGTCCGGCGGACAACGACAGCGCGTCGCGCTGGGCCGCGCACTGGTACGCAAGCCCGCGGTGTTCCTGCTCGATGAGCCACTGTCCAACCTCGATGCAAAACTACGCCTGTCGACCCGCGTCGAGATCGCCAAGCTGCATCGCGATCTTGATGCAACGATGATCTACGTCACCCACGACCAGATCGAGGCGATGACGCTGGGCCATCGCATCGTGGTGATGCGCGCTGGCGAGATCCAGCAGATCGACACACCGATGCGGCTGTATCAGCAGCCAATCAACCTGTTCGTCGCCGGCTTCCTCGGCAGTCCCGCGATGAATTTCTTTCGCGGCACCGTGGTCGCGGACGACGGCCTCGCGCTCGATCTGGGCAGCGCCAAATTGGCGCTTGGCGATGCAGTCGGCGCAGTGGCAAGAGTCGGGTCGGAACTCGTCGTCGGCCTGCGCCCCGAAGACCTGATTCCCGCCAACGGTTCGACGCCCGCGCATTCGCTGAAGGCACGGCTTGAACTCGCCGAACCGGTCGGCAACGAGATCTTCCTCAACATGCGCGCGGGCGAACACACCGTCGTCGCGCGGGTGCCGCCGCAGGAGATTCCGGACGTCGGCAGCGAGCTGCAGCTCGTGTTCCGACCCGAGCGCATGCATCTGTTCGATCCGCAGAGCGAGCGCCGCCTGGACTTGGCGCTCTGATGCGCACGCTGCGGAATGCGTCATGGCTTCGCATGCTGTTTCCTTCCCCTGCGCAGCCGGGGAAGGTGCCAAAGGCGGAAGGGGGCGCTGTTGATCTTGAACTCCAACAAACAACAACCGGTTCAGACCGCTTGGCACTTTCCCCCGCTTCGCAAGGGACGAATCTGAGGCTCTGCTTGGCGCCAATGCTTCTGGCGTTCGCACTATTCGCAATCAATGCGCACGCTCAACGGCCGACTGCATCCGACCCGTGGGAATCGGAGATCCACCAGTTTGAAATCGCCGACCGGGCGCACGCGCCAAAACCGGGCGGCATCGTCTTCATCGGCAGTTCGTCGATCCGCATGTGGACGACGTTGTCCGAGGATCTACCCGGCCGCAACGCACTCAACCGCGGCTTCGGCGGATCGCGGATCGCCGATGCGACGCGGTATGTGCCGCGCATCGTGTCCCCATACCGTCCGCGGATGGTGGTGCTCTATGCGGGCGACAACGACATCGAGGAAGGCGCTTCGGCGCAACAGGTGCTTGAAGATTTCAAGGCGTTTGTTGCCGCGGTTCGCAAGGATGCACCCCGAACCCCGATCGTGTTCATCTCGATCAAGCCCAGCCCGTCACGGGCGCGGAACTTCGGGATCATGCGCTTGGCAAATGCCATGGTTCGTGCGTACGCGTTGACGAAGCATGGAGTGCGCACCGTCGACGTATTCGATCCGATGCTCGGCAAAGACGGTCAGCCGCGCGAGGAACTCTTCGGGCCGGACCGATTGCACATGAACGCGTCGGGCTATCAGCTGTGGACGTCGATCATCGCGCCAGCGCTGACATCCCGCTGACGTCGATCAGGAGGCGCGCGCTTTCCCCGCCGGCTCGCCATGGCAACTGGCGCAGACGCCGTGCACCTCGATCGTCTGCGCCCGCGGCGCAAATCCGCGCTCGCGTGCCTGGTCACCGAGCAGCGACGACACACGCTCGTCGCAGATCTCGATCGCATTCGAACAGACATCGCAGATCAGGAACGGCACCTGGTGCACTTCGTCCGGGTGATGGCAACCGACGAACGCGTTGATCGATTCGAGCTTGTGGATGAAACGGTGTTCGAGCAGGAAGTCCAGCGCGCGATACACCGTCGGCGGCGCCGCGCCGGTGTGTTCGTCCTTCAGACGGTCGAGCAGATCGTACGCCTTGACCGGTTTCGATTCCGCAGCGATCAACTCGAGCACGCGCAGGCGCAACGGCGTCAGACGGAGGCCCCGCATCTCGCACGCGCTCGACACGGTCTCAACGAAGCCGTCGGCATCGTGCGGATGATCGTGGTGCGTATGGCGATGGTTTGAGGCAGAGGTCATGGCAGGTTCGCAAAGCGGTGCGCCATCATAGCGCGTGGGAAAAAGCGGAGCCGGGCCGCATCCGCCCCGCTCCCTGACATGGCGGCGTCCTGTTGAAAACCAACGGCGGGCCGGGTCAGACGACCAGGGCTCGCGGCGATGGCTCCTTGGAGGAACAGAACGCGCCGGCCGCAGAGTGCGCCTCCGGCCTTCGGCGTTCACGGGCGCACTGGTCGACCCTTCGCTCGGCGCCCGCGTCACCAGCCGCGCCCGCTGTCATTGCGCTTGAAGCTCGCCAGATCGGTCCGCATCGATGCGGCGCGCAGGTTGACGCCGCAATGACGACACGTTTTCGCATCGGTCGGATTGGTCTGCCCACAATCCGGACACGCAGGCTGGTTACCGTTCGAGACTGCGATTACCACCCAGCCGATCGGACCGAGCGCGATGCCCCACACGACACCGGCGACCATGCGTCCCTTGGTTGCACCGATCAGCCCACCGATGACCGCACACACGACGGTGAAACCCAACGCCCACGCCCACAGCGTAGGACTCAGCAACGTTCGCGTGCAGATCTGCAACAACTCCTGCACCGCGTCTGGATCGGTTTGGTCCAGATTGGTCAGGGCCGCAAGGGTGCATTCGAGCGCCATGGGAACGTCTCAGGCGACCTTCTTCAACGCAGCCTCGATGCGACGCATCGCCTCGTCACGGCCGGCGAGAAATGCGGTGTGATCGATCGAGGGCGACACCTGCGTACCTGTGAGCGCGACGCGAAGCGGCTGGGCAATCTTGCCCATGCCCTCGCCGATCGACACGGCGGCCGCCTCGATCGCGGCGTGGATCGCTTCAACCGTCCAGTCCGGCAGAGCGGCAAGATGCGCATGAACCGCTTCGAGCGCAACGCGTGCGGTCGGCGTCTTCAGGTGCTTGGCGACCGCCTGCTCGTCATAGACGTCCAGTGGCGTGTACCAGACGCGCGCCTTCTCCGCCATTTCCTTCAACGTCTTCGCGCGGTCGCGCAGCGCGACGATCACATCCACCGGATCGGGACCGTTGCGAGGGTCGATACCGGCGGCATGCAGCTGCCATTCGAAATGCGGCGCGATCTCCTGCGGATCGTCGCTCTTGAGGTATTGCTGGTTGAGCCAGGAGAGTTTTTCGAGATCGAAACGTGCAGCCGACTGGTTGACGTCGGCCGCGTCGAACAGCTCGATCATCTGCTCGCGCGAGAAAATCTCCTGGTCGCCATGCGACCAGCCGAGCCGAACGAGATAGTTGAGCAGCGCGTGCGGCAGGAAACCGTCGTCGCGATACTGCATCACGCCCACCGCACCGTGACGTTTGCTGAGTTTCTGGCCATCCGCGCCAAGAATCATCGGCAGGTGCGCAAACGTCGGCACCGGCGCACCGAGTGCGTGATAGATGTTGACCTGGCGCGGCGTGTTGTTGACGTGGTCGTCGCCACGGATCACCTCGGTGATCTTCATGTCGATGTCGTCGACCACGACCGCGAAGTTGTAGGTCGGGAATCCGTCGGAACGGATCAACACGAGGTCGTCGAGCTCGGTGTTGCTCCATTCGATCCGTCCCTTGACCTTGTCCTCGAAAACGACGCTGCCGGTGAGAGGATTCTTGAACCGCAGCACGCGGTTCGGATCTTCGCGCAGAGGCTCGTTGCGATCGCGGTAAAAGCCGTTGTAGCGCGGCTTCGTGCCCGCAGCCATCGCAGCGCTGCGCATCGCCTCGATTTCCTCCTTCGATTCGTAGGCGTAGTACGCCTTGCCCGATTTCAGCAAATCCGCTGCCACCTCGCGATACCGGTCCATGCGCAGCGTCTGGTAGAACGGACCCTCGTCGTAACCGAGTCCAAGCCAGGCCATGCCGTCGAGGATCGCCTTCACAGCTTCCGGCGTCGAACGCTCGCGATCGGTGTCCTCGATGCGCAGGATGAACTCGCCTCCGCGATGGCGCGCTTCGAGCCAGCAATAAAGCGCAGTTCGAGCCCCGCCAATATGCAGGTATCCGGTCGGGCTTGGAGCAAAACGGGTACGGACGGTCATCGTGGAATCGGATCATGCAGGTGGAACGCGCAAGTTTACCGGAGTGGCGCCGGGGTGTACGCGGAGCGACTCACGCGGACGCTCACACGAGCTCGTCCACCATCCGATAACCGACGCCCACTTCGGTCAGCAGATAGCGCGGACGCGCCGGGTCGGGCTCGATCTTTGCGCGCAGCGCACGCAGGTACATCCGAAGGTACTGCGGCGATTCGACGTGCGCCGCGCCCCACACATCGCGCAGAAGCTGGCGATGGGTCATCACCTTTCCGCGATGGCGCGCGAGGATCGTGAGCAGCTGGTATTCGATCGGCGTGAGGTGGATGTCCTCGCCGTTGCGGATCACTCGCCGCGCCGACTGGTCGATCACAAGATCGCCAATCGCGATACGGGCCTCCGCTTCACCGGCGCCACGTCCCCCCAGGTGTCGTTGCATCACGCGCAGCCGGGCGAGCAGTTCGCCAATGCCAAACGGCTTGGTGAGGTAATCGTCGGCACCGAGATCGAGCGCCGCGACCTTGTCCGATTCGCGTTCGCGCGCCGACAGCACCAGCAGCGGCCGGTCGCACCATTCGCGCAGGCGCGCGATTACGTCGTAACCGGTCATGTCCGGCAGCCCGAGATCCACGATCAGCATGTCCGGCTGCTTCAGCGCCGCCGCGGCGAGTCCCTCGGCGCCGGTTCCCGCGATCGTCAGCGCATACCCATGCGCTTCGAGCGCCGTGGTCAGGAATTTCTGGATTTGCGGATCGTCCTCGATCAGCAACAGGTGTGAACGTGTCGCGGTCATGCGATGACCTGCGCAGCGGCCGGCAGGCTGAAAAGGAATTGCGCGCCACCGCCCGACGCGTTGCTCGCGTGGATCGTGCCTCCATGCGCCTCGATGATCGCCTTGCAGATCGCAAGGCCAAGACCGAAGCCGCTTTGTGCACCTTCAGGACGCGCCTGGTGGAACTTGGCAAACACGCGCTCCTCGTCGCCGGCGGCGAATCCTGGGCCGTGGTCGCTGACGATCACGTCGATCCAGTCACCCCGCGATGTTGCGGACACGGCGATGGCTGTACCGATCGGCGTGTGCTTGGCAGCGTTCTCGAGCAGGTTGACGAACACCTGCTCGATCATCACCTCGTCACCCTGCACCAGCGGGAGATTCTGCGCAAAGTCGAGCGACACCGGATGCACGGCGAGTGGGACATTCAGTCGACCGAGCACCGCTCCGACGATTTCATCGATCGCAAACGGCTCGCGCTTGAGTTCGATCCCGCCTTCGCTGAGCCGGGTGAGGTCGAGCAGGTTTCCGATCAGCCGGTTCATCCGCTCGGCTTCATGCAGCAACACGTCGAGCAAGGTTGCACGCTGCTGTTCGTCCAGTCGACCCGGCGCGCTGTCACGCAAGGTTGACGCGGAGCCGATGATGGTTGCGAGCGGCGTGCGGAAATCGTGCGAAATCGCCGACAGCAACACGTTGCGCACGCGCTCGGATTCAAACTGCACGCCGGCCTCCTGCGCAGCGGCGGCGAGTTGCACCCGCTCCATCGCGACGGCCGCCTGGTTGACCAGCGCCTCGAGCAGATGCATCTGCTCGGGAATCTGCAGCTGTCGCGCTTCCAACGGACGAAGCGCGAGCACGCCGATGCAGCGCTTGAGTGCGTTGAGCGGAAAAAAGATGGCGCCGGCGCTGGCCAGCGTGTCGGTTGCGAGACCGGCCTTCTGGCGATGGTCCCACGCCCATTGCGCAATGCCGAGGTCGTTGCCGGGCACGGGATAACGCGCGAGACTCGCCGCGGCGCGTTCGTTGCCGCGATCGCAGAAATGCGTCGGATCCTGGATGCGCCCGTCGGCGTCCGGGAGCAGCACCACCGCTTCGCCATCGACACTCGCCAGCACGTGGCGGCACAGGAACTTCGACAGTTCGTCGAGGGTGCGACGACGCGACATCTCGCGGCTGAGTGCGTAGAGCTCGGCAGTGCGACGTTCACGTTGCCGCGCCACCGAGGCCTGCCGTCGACCGCGTGTCGCCAGGTTGCTGATCAGCAGCGCCGTTCCGAGCATCACGCCAAACGTGATGGCGTACTGCGTGTCGGACACGGTGAACGAATACTGCGGTGGCACGAACAGGAAATCGAACAGCGCGACACTGAGAATCGATGCGAGGATCGACGGTCCGCGCCCGAAACGCGCGGCCACCAGCACGGTCCCGAGCAGGTAGATCATCACGATGTTGGTGCGCTCGAAGCGCCCGGTCATTTGCGAGCAGACCAACGTCGCTGCCGCCACGACGGCGATGCTCTTGAGATAGGCAGGCCACTGGCTGTTGCGGTGAAACGTCCGCTGCGGTGCGCGTTCTTCCGTCTCCGGCTCCGCCGTGACCACGTAGACATCGATCGTGCCGCTGCGACGGATCACCTCATCGACCAGCGTCCCTTTCAGTCGCTGCAACCAACCATTGCGCAGCGGCTTGCCGACAATGACCTTGCTGACGTTGCGCTGACGCGCAAAGTCCATCACGGTCGCCGCGACCGTTTCGCCGCTCAGGTTCGCTGTTTCCGCACCGAGTTGTTCGGCAAGCTTGAGCGTCGCCAGGATGCGGTCGCGTGCCGCCTGGGGTAGGCGCGCCAGCGAGGGCGTTTCGACGTAGACTGCAAGCCACTGCGCGTTCAACGCGGTGGCCATCCGTCTTGCCGAACGAACGAGTCGCGCGGAGAGCGGATCTGGACCAACGCAGACCAGCAGACGCTCATTGGCCGCCCACGGCTGTGCGATCGCGTGCCGGTCCCGATACTCGCGCATCGCAGCGTCGACACGGTCTGCGGTCGATCGCAGTGCCAGTTGGCGCAAAGCGATCAGGTTGCCCTTGCGGAAAAACCCCTGCGCCGCCTCGCGCGCCTTTTCCGGCACGTACACCTTGCCTTCGGCGAGGCGTCCGAGCAGGTCGTCGGGCGCGAGATCAACCAGTTCGACGTCGTCGGCCTCGGCAAATACCCGGTCTGGAACTGTCTCGCGCACGTCGACGCCAGTGATCTGCGCGACGACATCCTTGAGGCTCTCAAGGTGCTGCACGTTGACCGTCGTGTAGACGTCGACGCCAGCATCGAGAAGTTCCTCGACGTCCATCCAGCGCTTCGGGTGACGCGCACCGGTGTGATTGCTGTGCGCCAGCTCGTCCACCAGCATCAGGCGCGGATGTCGAGCCAGCGCTGCGTCGAGATCGAACTCCGCCAGATCGAGTCCGCGGTGTTGCAGGTGCATTGGCGGCAAGCGCTCGAGACCCTCGAGCAACGCTTCGGTTTCTGGCCGGCCGTGCAACTCGACATAGCCGACGACCACATCGACGCCATCCGCATGCTGCCGGCGCGCGGCTTCGAGCATCGCGTAGCTCTTTCCGACACCAGCCGTTGCACCGAAAAAGATTTTCAGGCGACCACGATGCGCCCGCGATTCATCCTGCTGCACGCGGGTGAGCAGGGCATCGGGGTCGGGGCGCTGTCCGTCGATTCGCTGAGGCATTGCGCATTGTCACATGGGCGGCGGCTTTTTCACGGTCGCGGCTGCCGCAACCAAGTCGTCACGAAACGGATGAATTGACGCGGCCCATCGATGTTTTCGCGGTGTTCTTCATCGTCAGAGCTTTCCGTCAAGCGCCAGGTTGAGCTTCAACACGTTGACGCGCGGTTCGCCAAGCACTCCAAACTGCCGTCCGTCGGTCGCACGAGCGACGAAAGCGCTGACCTGGGCCTCGGC
>NZ_JBDSWZ010000141.1:0-16682 GCF_039926425.1 Dokdonella sp. | reverse complement strand
GGCGTGAATCTCCTGCTGAACGAGGATCCGGATTCATTTGCGGCCGACTTCGCGCGCGCGCATGGCCCCTGCGCGTGCGGTTTTGCGATCCGCTTCCAGAAGACGTCCGCCGAGGTACTGGCAACCGTCCTCTCCAACGGCGGTGAGGCCATTGACCACAAGGCCTCGACCAAGGCCGTCGATGCGCCTGTGGTGAAGGGCATTGGCGATTGCATGCTTTACCTGATCGACCGCTATGGCAGCGCGGGCAGCATCTACGACGCCGATTACGTCGCGATCGAAGGCGCCGATCAGAATCCAAAGGGCTTCGGTCTCACCTTCATCGATCACCTCACGCACAATCTCTACTTCGGCAACATGCAGAAGTGGTCCGATTACTACGAGCGGCTGTTCAACTTCCGCGAGATCCGCTACTTCGACATCAAGGGCACCAAGACCGGCCTGGTGTCGAAGGCGATGACCGCGCCCGACGGCATCGTCCGCATTCCGCTCAACGAATCGAACGACCCGAAATCGCAGATCAACGAGTACCTCGACGCGTACCAGGGCGAGGGCATCCAGCACATCGCATGCTTCACCGACGACATCTACGCGACGGTCGAGCAGATGCGCGAAGCGGGCGTCGCCTTCCTCGATACACCGGACAGCTATTTCGAAGTGATCGACGAACGTGTGCCGAACCACGGCGAAGACGTGCCTCGTCTCGCGCGCAACAAGATCCTGATCGACGCCGACAAGGAAACCAAGCAGCGCAAGTTGCTGCAGATCTTCACGCAGAACGCGATCGGTCCGATCTTCTTCGAGATCATCCAGCGCAAGGGCAACGAAGGATTCGGCGAAGGGAATTTTCAGGCACTGTTCGAAAGCATCGAACGCGACCAGATGCGGCGCGGCGTGCTGTAGCGCCTTTTTTCTGGGATGGCGTCCTGCGAGACGATGGGTCGTGGGATCACACAGCTGGCATTGGAGGAAACGCGACATGGCGGTGATCGCTGGCTACCAGTCCGGTTTCGGCAACGAGTTCGCGACCGAAGCGCTTGCTGACACGTTGCCGGTCGGCCGCAACTCTCCGCAGAGGGTCGCGCACGGGCTTTACGCCGAGCAGATTTCCGGCACTGCATTCACCGCACCAAGACACGCAAACCGTCGCAGTTGGCTCTATCGGATGCGTCCCGCTGCGGTGCACGGAACATTCGCGGCACTGCCCCACGCCCGGTTCCACAATCGCTTCGGCGACGAGCCGACGTCACCGAACCAGTTGCGCTGGGATCCGATGCCGATTCCGGGAACTGCAGTCGATTTCATCGACGGGCTCTTCACGATGGCGGGTAACGGTGGCCCGGCAGCACAGACCGGCTGCGGCATCCACCTGTATTCCGCCAACCGGTCGATGCAGGGCCGCTATTTCTACGATGCCGATGCGGAGCTGCTGATCGTTCCGCAACACGGCCGGCTGCACATCGCGACGGAACTTGGCGTGCTCGATGTCGAGCCGCAGGAAATCGCGTTGATTCCACGCGGCCTGCGCTTCCGTGTCGACCTTCCCGACGGTGAGGCGCGCGGATACGTGGCCGAGAACTTTGGCACCGCGCTCCATCTTCCGGATCTCGGTCCAATCGGTTCGAACGGGTTGGCCAACCCGCGCGATTTCCTGACGCCGGTTGCGGCATTCGAAGAGATCGACGGCGATTTCCAGCTCGTCGCGAAGTTCCAGGGAACACTGTGGTCTGCAGCGATCGATCATTCGCCGCTGGATGTCGTCGCGTGGCACGGCAATCATGCACCGTGCAAGTACGATCTGCGCCGCTTCAACACGATCGGCTCGATCAGCTACGACCATCCCGATCCGTCGATCTTCACCGTGCTGACGTCGCCAAGCGGTATCGCAGGCACCGCCAACCTGGATTTCGTGATCTTCCCGCCGCGCTGGCTGGTGGCGGAGAACACGTTCCGGCCGCCGTGGTTCCATCGCAACATTGCCAGCGAGTTCATGGGGCTGATCCACGGCGCCTACGATGCGAAATCCGGTGGATTCGTGCCGGGTGGTTCGAGCCTGCACAATTGCATGAGCGGCCACGGGCCGGATGCGGCGAGTTTCGACAAGGCGACTGCAGCCGATACAACGCAGCCCGATCAGGTTCGCGACACGATGGCCTTCATGTTCGAGACGAGCGCCGTCATTCACCCCACTCGCCAGGCTCTGGAATCGTCCACGCTTCAGGGCGACTATCAGGACTGCTGGCGCGGACTTGCCAAACGGTTCAAGCCGGGCGCGTGAAATACCGCCACTCCTCCTGCACGCAATGGACATCGCATGAAACTTGGATCACTCAAAGAAGGTGGCCGCGACGGCACGCTGATCGTCGTCAGTCGCAATCTCCAGCGTGCGGTGCGCGCGGACGCGATTGCGCCGACGCTGCAGCGCGCGCTGGAGGACTGGTCGAATGTGGCGCCGCGCCTCAATGCGCTGTCGCAGGCGCTGAACGAAGATCGCGCCGAGGGTGCATTCGACCTCGACGACGCAGTACTGGCGGCGCCGCTTCCGCGTGCCTATGAATTCGTCGACGGTAGCGCCTACCTCCCGCACGTCGAGCGTGTCCGCCGTTCGCGTGGCGCCGAGGTACCTGAAAGTTTCTACACCGATCCGCTCATGTATCAGGCAACCAGCGCCGGCTTCTACGGGCCGCGCGATCCGATTCTCGCGTCGAGCGACGAGTGGGGCATCGATCTGGAGGCAGAAGTCGTGATCGTGACCGACGACGTACCGATGGGTGTCGGTGCAGCGACTGCGGCCGAACACATCCAGCTGGTCGGACTGGTCAACGATGTCAGCTTGCGCAACCTGATTCCGGGCGAGTTGGCGAAGGGATTCGGTTTCGTCCAATCCAAGCCGCGCTCGGCGTTGTCGCCCGTCTTCGTCACGCCGGACGAACTCGGCGATGCGTGGCACGACGCGAAACTCCATTTGCCAATGCGCACCTGGATCAATGGCGCATGGTTCGGCGCCGCCGAGTGCGGCGTCGACATGCAGTTCAGCTTCGCGGAACTCGTCGCCCACGTCGCAAAGTCGCGACCCCTGTCGGCGGGCACGATCGTCGGCTCAGGCACGATCGCAAACGAAGACACGTCCAAAGGCGCTTCATGCCTCGCCGAACAGCGCACCGTCGAAACCCTGCGCGATGGCAAAGCGTCGACGCCGTTCCTCAAATTCGGTGATACGGTACGCATCGAGATCACCGACGCTGCCGGATCGAGCCTGTTCGGCGCGATCGAGCAGACCGTGACTTGCCAGCCGCCGCGCGGCTGATACGACGGACGACAACGGAACCGCTCCGAACCGAAAGGGAAATCACATGATGAGCACCCGCGAACTCACGCTGTACGATTATTGGCGCTCGAGCGCGTGCTACCGGGTGCGCATCGCGCTCAATCTGAAAGGGATGGCCTACATCGCCAAGCCGGTCCACCTGGTCGACAACGGTGGCGAGCAGCACAGTCTCGAGCATCGAACGCTCAATCCGCAGGAAACGGTTCCGGTTCTGGTCGATGGCGCGCGGGTGATCCGGCAATCGCTGGCGATCCTCGAGTATCTCGACGAAATCCATCCGGAACACGCGCTGTTGCCGTCGGCAGCACGCGATCGTGCACACGTGCGTGGGCTTGCGCAGCTCGTCGCGTGCGATATCCACCCGCTCAACAACCTTCGCGTGATGCAGTACATCGAACGCGAGTACGGCGTTCCGCAACCCGAACGCGACCGCTGGATGCGTCACTGGATGGATGAGGGTCTGCGCGCATTCGAGGCGATCCTCGAGGGGGATGCGGCGACCGGCATGTACTGCCACGGCGAGTCACCGACGATGGCGGATGCGTGCATTGTTCCGCAGGTCTACAACGCGCGGCGCTTCGGCATCGATATGAGCACATATCCGATCATCGAGCGTATCGACGCGCAATGCCTTTCGCTCCCCGCATTCGATGCGGCGAGACCGGAGCGACAAGCGGCCGCGCCGCCGAGCTGACGGCTGCCACGGTCAAGCGAGCAATGCGGAATTTCCGCAGGGAAAGGGAGTCGACCGGCTCGCATTCTCAGCCGGCGATGTAGCGCTGCAATTGCTCGATCTGCTCGCCCTGTTCGCTGATCACCGCTTTCACCAGATCGCCGATCGACACGACGCCGACGACCTTGCGGTCATCGACGACCGGGAGATGCCGCACCCGGCTGTCTGTGCACAGTCGCATGCACGTATCGATGGTGTCGGTTGAATTCACCGTGATCACTGATGCGGTCATGATGTCGCGCACCGGCGTTCCACTCGACGAGCGACCATTGAGGATGATCTTGCGCGCGTAATCGCGCTCCGACACGATGCCGACCAGTTGATCGCCAGTCATCACCAGCACTGCGCCAATCACGCGATCCGCCATCAGCTGGATCGCCGCGAGCACCGGCTCATCTGGCCCGATCGTGTGGATCTGGCCGCCCTTTTCCGCGAGCAGATGGCTGACCTGGATCATGTTCGGCTCCTCCCGGCACGGCGCATTGCCGCACGCACGAGTCTAGCGCCGCGCTCGTCGTCGCGCAGCTTGCATCGCGCAAAACCGGCACGCCGCTTGATGCGCTTCGCACCGGCCTTGGCCGGTGCGAAGCCCCATCAGGAGGGCGATTCCCGTCGCCTCAGAGGCAGTCGAAACCGTCGGCGAAAACAGACAGCACGAGCGGTGCGCTCGCGCTGGCGCTGTTGTTGCCAGGCACTGGATCGGTTGTGTCCGAATCGACGGACGCCGTCAACGGCACCGGCGCGGGAAGCGTGTAGGTTCTCGACACGCACGCCGACGTTGTCACGTTGCGCGTTTCACCCGCGGCCAGTGTGCCAAGGACGCAGGGAAACGCCGTGGTGCAATCGCCCGTGTTCGAGCCGAACGTCAAACCTGCTGGTGTCGGGCTCGCCAATTGCACATTGACGGCGGCGTCGGAGCCATTGTTGGTGACCGTGATGCTGTAGTGCATTTCGAGACCAGGCGTGACCCGGTCCGGCGGCGTGATGGTGACGGCGAGATCGGCGCCGCCGCCCTGACTCACCGGTAGCGGCCATGCCCATACGCCACGCGAGCGGGTGAATGCTGCCAGCGTGGTGAACCCGCGGTCGATCGTGAAACTCCACACCATCACGTGCGGAAGGCCCTCGAAGCGCTGCCAGACGGGCGTCGGCACGCTGATATCGTCGGTGTAGTACAGGCCCCAATCCATCCCGACAAATACCTGCTTGGGGATATTCGGATTGGCAATGATTGCGTTGGCCGGGATGTCCGGAAGGTTGCCTGTCTTGTCGAGCCAGCTGAAGGACGCGCATTGGGCGCTGCAAGTCACCTGGAACACGTGTCCCGGCCGGGACGGCGTGTTCTGCGCGAATCCGCCCACTGCCGCATAGCCGATCAGCGGATTGAGCGGATCGGTGGTGGCATCAAGCATCGGGCGATTTGGCAGCACCGCGTTTGAACCGGTGACGTTGACGGCGGTCGCGGCCCCGGCTGCGCCGAGCCCGAAGACGTACTGCACGTTGCCGTCATTGGTCGCGAGGATCGCCACTGTCGGGTCGCTCACGGAGTAGTGGATGTTGTTGATGAACGACCTGTTGTCACCGCCGAGGATCAAGTTGTTCTTGGTCACGTTGCCGGTCTTTGCCGCCCACCCACTGCCACTGACACCGCCGGTGGTTGTTTCCCAAACCCGGTTCGATCCGGCGATCAGATGCGTGCAACCTTGCGCGCTCGTACACCCGCTGCCGGCGACATCAAGTGCACCGTACCGATAGATGTCGAAGGGAAACACAAAGCTCAAAACGTCGCCCGACCACGCACCCGATGCGCTCGCTTCGGGATTGTTCGGCCCGTTTGTGCTGACCGTGAGGTTGCCGTTCTGACTCGAGTAGTACCAGCGCTGCCCGAGCACGGGTTCGATTCTCGACACGATGCCGTCGCCACCATTGGTGGCATTCCATGAGGTGGCGGCCGGCGTTCCGTTAAAGACGGCAGTTGCACTGCCGTTGTCCTGAAAGCCCGCATTGACGCCGGACGTCGCCGCCGTCGCGAAGTTTGCCGTGATGTCGCCGTGGTACACCTCGATCGTTGGCAGGGTGTCGTTGAGTGGAATCCAGTTGGCGTTGCCCGAACCCGTGGCGCTGATCGCGTTGTCGACGAAGTAGATGCCGCCGTCGTTTCCGTTCAGCAGCTTCTGCGGGTCGCCACCCACGAACGCGCGCGCATGATTGTCGGGGTGGACGGGACCGCCGCTGTAGGCGTCGGTCATGTTCGTGTACGACGTGCCGCCATTCGTGGATCGGAACAGGTCGACGGTGCTCACGAAGAAGACGTTCGGATCGGTCGGCGATACCGTGATGCCCGCGTCGTACCACATCTGGCTGCCTGGACTCCCCGGAGCTCCAATCGACGCCCATGTGTCTCCGCCGTCGAGCGTTTTGTAGATGCCGAGAATGCCGCGCGTCGTGACGTCGGTGAACATGGCGTAGAGGATGAGCGGATTGGTCGGAGCGACCGCGATTTCCAGGCGACCACGGCTCGTGTTCGGCGCGCCGCTGCCGGTTCCTGCCGGAAACCCGTTCGTCAGCAACGTCCAGTCAGCGACGGCCGGACAGCCGCTGGACGGCATGTTCGCGCGGTAGACCCCGTTGGCGCCGTTGTTCGCCAGATCGGGCTGCACAGGCGTCGGAAGTCCGCGCGTACCGACCGCGGCATAGAGCACGGTGGAGCCGCTCCGGTTGACGGCGAGGAGACCCGTCATGTCCTGACGCTGCGCTGTTGTCGACGTCGAGAACGCATTGGTGAAGCACGGTCCGTCCCAGGTCCCGCCCGCATCGTAGGAGAAGAAGACGCCGGTCTTGGTGCCCACGATCACGTTGTCCGAATCATTCGGATCCACGACCACCTTTCCGATCGACTGGTACTGCGGGAATCCGTTGGTCGAAGGGCCGTAGAGCGGATTGAACACGTCCTGTCCGAGCACGGACCACGTCTCGCCCTTGTCCATGCTCTTGAGGATTCCGGCGGCACCGAACGAGAAGGAGCCGTAGCGCAAGTCACCCGTGCCTGCGTACAGGACGTTGTGGTTCTGAGGGTCGACGGTCAGGTCGCCGATCGCCATGCTTGCGATCTCGGGGAAATCGGTCTTCACCGTCCAGGTGGTCGCGGCCGAACAGCAGTTCGTTGTTTTCCAGACGCCGCCGCCGTCGGAGCCGAGGTAGGCGATCGCGGGATCGTCGGGATCACTGACAATGACATTGGTTCGACCCGCAGCGCTGTCGGCGCCGAATCCTTCACCGCGCAACGGCATGGGTCCGAGCAGGGTGAAGGCATCCGGGTCGAGGGCGAGTGCGGTCTCGGCCGAACGGACATAGCTTCGTCTGCCGGTGGGGACTGCCTCGGCAATGGCGCGGTCCTGCCTTGCCGATTCGAGCATCCAGGTGGGCTCGAAGCGCAGGTGCTGGGGGTCTCCGCCGTAGGCAAGCCGAACCGCCCAATAGTCGCCTTCAACAGGCGGGCGGCCGTTCTCGCGCTCATTTTCCTCGCCGACTTCGTAGCCGGGATGGAATCGGTGCGCGGACATCCAGGCGCCACCTGCAATCAGCAGCGCAAGAGCTGCCGTTGAAAACACTGCGACGCGTCTGCCCATAAGAGTCCCCCCATTCGATGAAGGCGGAGTCAGTCCCCGCCCAGCGGAGGATGATACTCATCTATGAGGTAGAGAGGACGCTGTTTGGATTCGACATACAGCCGGCCGAGATATTCGCCGATCACGCCGAGCGCCATCAACTGGACGCCGCCGAGAAAGAGCACCACAACCATCAGCGACGGATAGCCGCGCACCGGATCGCCGAACCAGAACGCCTTGCCCAGCACCCACAGGCCGAACATGAAGGACAGTACCGCCGCGAGCAACCCGAAGTAGGTCGCGATCTTCAACGGCGCATTCGAGAACGAGGTGATGCCCTCGATCGCGAAGTTCCACAGCTTCCAGTAGTTCCACTTGGTCTGGCCGGCGTGACGCGGGTCGCGATGGTAGATCACCGACAACTGCCGGAAACCGACCCAGGTGAAAAGCCCCTTCATGAAACGCTGTCGTTCACGCACCTGCTTGAGCGCGTCGAGCGCGCGGCGTGACAGCAGGCGGAAGTCTCCCGTGTCGCGCGGGATAGGGGTGGACGACAAACGCTCCATCACGCGGTAGAAACCGGTTGCCGTCATCTTCTTGAAACCAGTCTCGCCGGCGCGCGACGCGCGCGTGCCATAAACAACGTCGTATCCCTCGCGCCAGTGCTTGACGAACGTCGGGATCAGCTCGGGCGGGTCCTGCAGGTCCGAGTCGATGACGATGGCGGCATCGGCCTCCACATGATCGAGTCCCGCCGTCAGCGCGAGTTCCTTGCCGAAATTGCGCGACAGACGCAGGGTCGAGACGCGCCGGTCCGCGGCGCGCAACGAATTCATGATGTCGTATGTGTCGTCGCGACTGCCGTCGTCGACGTACAGGATTTCGGACTCGAGATCGAGACTGTCGAGCACCGCTGCCAGGCGCGCGTGGAATTCGCGCAGCCCTTCGCTCTCGTTGTAGGCGGGAACGACGACGGTCAGCTTCGACATGGAGACACCGTTGCGAGGGGAGTTGAAATGCTAGCCGGTTCGGACCGTGTCCGACATGACAATCGAATCGCGCCTCGATGCCACGACAGCAACGGACGGCCCACCGCAGACAGGCATGCGGAGGTCAGCGCGGGAGATAGCCGGGTCCGCCGAGCTGCACCGCCTGCCGCTCGATCCACGCGACGCGGCGCAGCACGTAAGGGCCGGGACGATCGACGCGATACCGAACCGGATTCGGGAGCACCGCAGCGAGCAGTGCCGATTGTCGGGCATCGAGTTGCGCTGGCGTGCTGCGGAAGAACTGCCGACTGGCGGCGCTGGCACCGTAGACACCGTCGCCGAACTGCGCGATGTTGAGATACACCTCCAGGATGCGGCGCTTGGGCCACAGCGCTTCGATTAACACCGTGAAGTACGCTTCCAACCCCTTGCGCACGAAACTGCGGCCGTTCCACAGGAACAGGTTCTTTGCGACCTGTTGGCTGATCGTGCTTGCCCCGCGCAATCGCTCTCCCTCGTCGGCGTCGGCGAGTGCGCTCTGGATCGCGTCGATGTCAAACCCGTGATGGCTCGGGAATTTCTGGTCTTCCGCCGCGACCAGCGCGATCGGCAGTTGTGCCGACACCTGCGACCAGTTCGTCCATTGGTAGTGCAGCTGAAAGTCGTGCTCACCCTCGACCGCCGCTGCGATCCGGCGTTCAAGCATGAACGCGGACGTCACCGGCGCGACCCAGCGCAGGCACAGCACGCACAGCACGCTGAGCACGAGCACTCCTGCGCCGGCCCACAGGCACACGCGTAGCAGGCGTTTGAGAGCGCTACTCAATGGCACGCATCAACCCGGAAAGAAAAAAACCGGCGCGGAGATCCGCGCCGGTTCAAAGGATACAGCGAGTGGGTCAGGCGCGAGTCCCCGATGGACTGCGCCTGACTGCCCTCAATGGCACATGAAGTCGCTACCCGTGCCGCCTTCGAAGCCATCGGCGAAGACGATATCCGCCGGCCCCGGCGTCCCGAGCTGGACCTGGTCGAGGTAGAACCCGTCGAACTCGGCGCCCGGATCGGACGCGAAGCGCCACCGCACCTGCACCGTCTGACCGACGAAGCTGGAGAGATTCGCGCTGAAGGGCTTGAACACCGACGCCACGGTCCCGTTGCCCGGATTGGCATTGCTGGCCGCCGTCGACACGCCGTTGAATGCACCGTGGCTGGCTGGGAACGCGCACGCGTTTGCCGGCGGCGAGCCGGTCTCCGCGAACGAACTCGGATAACCGCCAACCGGCGGCAGATCACTCCATGTCGATCCGCTGTCGGTGGAGATCTCCATGACGACACCATCCCAGTGATACTCAATGTCGTATTTCGCCTGGAAGGTCAGCGTCGTTGCGCTTGCGTCGATGGTCAGCGGCGGCATCGTCAGCGTCGTGCAGAGATTCCCCAGATACGTCTGCGCATCCGCATTCGTGTGGTAGCTGTGCGTCCCGGCACTGGCCGCCGTGTTGGTGATCTGCCACGTCGGCTCCATCGTCATGTAGCTGTGCGTGTCGACATCGTCGAGGAAGCCTGCCGGATCCGGCCCGTTCGCTCCACTGGGCGTGAGGTTGAGGACGGAGGACGGGACTGCAGCATTGCCGAGACTGTCGCTGGCGGTGACGCGGTAGTAGTACGGCGTGCCGTCGGTCACCGTCGTGTCGGTGTAGCTGCTGGTCGTCAGCGCCGGAGCAATCACTTGCGGAGTACCGAAGTAGGGATCGGTATCCCGTTCGAGCTTGTAGGTGACGGTCGTCGCAGCCGGGCAGACCGCCGAGGTCGGCGCCCACGCGAGGCTGGCACTGCAACTGGCATTCGACGCGTCGCCGATCAGCGAGTGGGTGTCGAATTCCGGCGCGAGCGTGCAGGTGTCATTCGACACCACGTCGAAGCAGCTCGATGGAGCACCTTCGACATCGTTTTGAACGCCACGCACCTTGTAGGCGTAACTGAAGCCGCCCTGGGTCGTATCGTCCGTCAGCGGGCTCGCCGCACCGGCAGCCACGAGATGGAAATCGCCCGCGCCGGCAGCCGCACATGTGCCTTGCGCACGATAGAGCTGGTAAGCCTGCGCGCCGGCCGACCCCGTGAAGCCGACAACGATGCCAGCCGCAGTGTTGGACGATGCCGACAATCCGGTCGGGGCCGCGAACGGGGCCGGATCGGGCAGTGCGAACGAGCCTGACGCCACCATCGCGTAACCCTGACGGTCGCTGCCGGACGAACCGTTTCCAGGCACGCTGGTGCCTTTCACGCGAAGCGTATAGCTGCCTGCAACCGGGGCCGTGAACCGCACCTGCTCGACGGTATCCCGAATATCCGCGGTGCCGCCGGGCGTTGAAACGTTGCTCGCGAAATGGTTGCCCAGATACGTGATGTTGCCTGGACCGACCACTTCGAGATCGAGGTTGTTGACCAGCGCGGACGCGGTACCGGCCGAGGCTTCCGGATCGAACCAGGTCAGCGTTGCCCGAAACTCGATGCCTGCGCCGACGTTGGCGATCGTGTACTCGTTGACGTCGCCGGTTTTAAGGCCCGAATCGTTGGTCCGCTCGAACACGCGCAGGCGGCGGCTGTCGTCGCCACCGGTCATCGTGCCCTTGAACCACAGGTTGCCGTCCAGCCAGGCGCGGCCCCAGCCGGTGCCCGTGTTGGGGAAGGCGGAGGGCGTCGTGGTCAGACGGGTCCCGTTGAGCAGCACCGCCTTCATTACCGCACCGGTGGGATTGAATTCGTCGCCAGCCGTCTTCTCGCCGCGCGGATAAAACCCGTCCGCGAAAAACTGGCGCTGGAGGACCGCGTTGCCCGCCACCGTCGGCGTCGCCATCGACGTGCCCGATTCCGAAAGGGTGACCGGCGCCGTGATGGTCGTGCTGATCGGAGCGGCGCTGTTGCGCGCGGAAATGGTTGCGCTGCCGGGCGCTGCGATGTCGGGCTTCATGCGACCGTCGGCGGTCGGACCGGCATTGGAGAAGCCGGCCTTCGCGAGACTGCCTGCATGTCCGAGTGCGGCAACCGTCACCGAATTCTTGGAGTTGCCGGGCGATCCAGTTGCCATGGCGCCAGCTTGATCATTGCCGGCGGCAATGACCACGAGCATCCCTTCATTCTCTCGGGTCGCGCGATCGACGTTGACGTCATCGCTGGTATACGCGCCTGAAGTGCCCGATCCCCAGCTGTCGCTGTGGATGCGCGCGCCACCGGAATAGGCCTGCTGCAGCGTGCCTTCGAGATCCTGGACGATGACCGAGGTCGGATCATCGGGTCCGATGTCCTGCATCAGCAACTGCGCATTTGGCGCCATGCCGTCGGCAAGGTCATGGTTGGGCAGCAGCGGCGTCGACGGCATGAACGTGTTCGGCGTGAAGATGCCTGCCGCGTCGCCGACCAGGGTGCCGCTCGTATGCGTGCCGTGACCGGAGACGTAGTCGTAGTCGGTCGGGCCACCGGGCTGGAGCCAGTACGCGAGGATCTTGTTGTCGGGGTGAAGCGTGCCGATGGCCGGCAGCAGCGGCGCGGGACTTTCCGAGAACGTCACTTCGGTGTGTGGTCCGGTGCCCTTGTCGAGCGTCGCGAACCAGGCCGCATTCGGCGTGGTACCCGAGTCGCCGAGCGCGATGATCTGGCCAGCGCCGTCGATGCCATGATCGAACATCGGAGCCGGGCCACAGACAGGCCCGCTGCCGGCGCACGTTCCGGTGAAATTGCCCTGCAACGCGGCGATGCCGCCCGAGTTCATCGTATGCGTCGGTGCCCACGGCGAAACATACGCAACGCCATCGATCGCCGTCACACTGTGAATGAGCGCATCAAGCGAGGCGAGTGTCACCTTTGCGCGCACGTACGGGATCGCGTCGGCGCGTTCGCTGCGCATCGTGATCTCGACGCCTGGCACCTGCTTGATGAGGGTCGCCTGGATCTCGCTCGACGAAACGCCGGCGTATCCTTCCACCATGATTTCGAAACGACCATCCGCCTGCTTCGCCGTCGACGTGGCGCGGCTGGCCTGCCAGAGATTCGGATCGAGCTTCAACGCGGGCCTGACCGGACCTGCCCAGCGTACCGCCGATTCGCGTTGCACGTCGGCGAGGGACACGCCGCTCAGACGGACGTAATAGGCATTGTTCGGAACGTATCCGAGAATCTGCATGCCCCGATCGACCAGGGTTTTGCGCTCGGCGATCCGACCGGGCTGGAACTGGACGATGGCGTAGCCTGACAGCGTGCGGTCGGTGGCGGCATCGATCGTGCGATTGTCGATCTCCTGCGCCAGCGGATCGAACACGCCGGCACGCAGGATGATCACGTCCGGATTGCTACGCGCCGCATCGATGCTCTCGATGGACGGTTTTGCAGCTGTCATCCGTGTTGCCGAATGGGCAGCAGGAAGCGTCGCGCCAAGCGCAAGCGCGAGCGCTGCGGAAAGGGCAGTGCGTACAGGAAGTAAGGCCATCAGATGATTCCCCGGAAAATGAGTCGGTCAAGAACAACCTCCCGAGTATGCGTCGCGAAATCCCTGGGATCATCCACCCAGTAGCGTAGTTCTCAAGCCCTAATGGACTGGTCCCGTGGAACGAGCTGCCGATGCGCCGACGCCCTTCGCGCCCGCTCGGATCGATTCGGGCTTGCGAATCCGGTCTTCGAGTGAACAGACTGTGACGGTGACGGCGTTTCCGTGCGTGTTCCGGATGCTGAAGGCTGTTAGGTTTTCGTGAATTGAGCTAGTATCGTTCCGACTTCAATGGGCGGGAACTCCGCCCTGTCGATACACTCTCAACAGTCTGCAATCCCCACCCTGATTTCCGATGATCGTTCGTCTCGCCTGGCTGATTCTTGTTGTGCTGCTGTCGTTGCTCCCGCTGGTGGGCGCGGCGCAGACGCTGCCGACGTTGGCCGCGCGCACGCCGGTGGGCAGTACGCCGCTGGTGGAGCAGCTGTTGGCACTGGATGCGTCCGGCAGGCCGATGCGGTCGCAGGGATCCCCTGTATTGCCGATCTGGTCGGGTTCGAACGGGCAGCTCCTGGCGGTTGTTGCCCTGCCGAAAGGGTGGACCGAATCGCCGATCGGGCCAACGCCCGCCTACGCTGGCCCCTCGGCTTGGCATCTTGCGGGGAAATCGGCCGCGGCTGCCGGTGGTTTGCGCTGGGAAATGGGTGATGGATTCCACGCAGATGCATTGCTTGGAGAGTATGTCCTCGGCGGTACGGCACCCTGCGCGGTTCCGGGCGGATGCAATGCGTCGACGAATGCCTGGTCTCGCGGATCGCTTGCAGGTTCGCTCGGTCTCGGCTGGATCTCGGCCGAGGGCGGACTTGATGTGTCGTACGGCCTGTCGTGGCTGCAATCGCAGAACGACGGCGCGACGCTTGGCCGGTTGTCGAATGGTTCTGCGTTCGTTCCGGTGCTCACGCTGCCCGATGCGATGGGCTACGCGATCGATGGCGAAACATCCGTGTATGCGCGTGGTCGCTGGCAATTCCAGAGTGGATCTGCCTTGGATGTCGGCGCCAGTTTCGGGCGTGGACATCTGACGCAGGTGGGCGCGCTCCCGAATGCGCTCGCCCCGGGTATCGATCTGGATCAGCTGTCATTGAGTCTGGGTCTGGATGTCGGATCGCTGCGTGGCGCTGTCGTCGGTCACGTCCTCAGCAGCGACGACCCACTGCTTGCCGGAAAGAAATGGACCTCGCTCGATCTTGGGGTTTCCTGGCGTACGCCGTGGAGCGGCGAACTCAGCGTCGGTGCGCAAAACCTGTGGTCGGCGCCTGCAAGTTCTCCGCGCGACGCAGAAAATCAGGCGCGCACTCCATACATTCAGTACCGTCAGGATCTGTAGCTCGCTGCGATTGCGCCCTTGTTGACGGCATGGACGGCTGCGTCGTCCGATCCGCCTGACGGGAATCCCGACGCGCCTCCGCAATTAAAGCGATGCATGTGCGCTGGCTGGATTCGGTCATCAGGGCGACCGAATGTCTGACACCCCATGGAGCCGAACATTTCTGTCGTCGTTGACGCACGCAGAGCGTCGTTCGCAGGATCTGCTCATCAGCGAGTTGATCGCAGTGGCGACGCGTGTTCTTTCGCGATTCGAGCGTCTTCGCATGGCCGTTGTGGCTCACGAAACGCAACCGAGCAAACGCGCTCACCGCCTTGCTTGCCCGCGCGACAACGCCTGCGAAAGGCGCGCGACCCTGAAGGAATCCGCCGGCGAAAACGTCAGAGATTTGATCGCGCTCCGATAGCCTGGTCGCCTTCGATGGGAGATGTGAGCGTCGGTGGTGCACGTGTTGGCGATGCTGGCATCTCGCGAAGCAAAGCGGCGCGAAGCAAAGCGGTCAGACTGCGTATCGCGTGAAGGCGACGCGCTGTTCCATGGATTCGATCGCGGGCGCCTGTGCGGCGCGGCACGCTCGACACTCGGGCGCGGCAGGTTGAACGGCGGTCCCGCGCAACGGCACATGCCGCATCTGCCATCGGCGCGCGCAAGGAATTGCACGCTCTAGCCAAGCGCCCGATGCGCCGGAGTCGATTTTGGCTCGCCCTGTCGCACTTCGCATTCCACCGGCGGTCGCGCGCATTTCGTCAAACCCGTCGAATCGTCCGCTAACATCGAATACACATTGCCCGCGAATGTCGTCGTAAAACTGCCCAGGTCGCACGAGGGTCGCCGAGTGATGAACGATTTTTGCAATTCAACGTATTGATATCGTTGATATTGGCGAAGTTGTTAAGGTGACGCTCAGGGGTTCCAAAAGCGTAAGAATCTTGTTAGTATCGTCCACTGCCGAGGGTTTTGGTGGACCGTTTTGGTCGTTCCCAGGGAATGGGAGAGCACAGTGTCCCGAGCTGCGACAATTTCTGACGTTGGAGAGAGAAATGAATTTAATGAGCAACGAGCTTTTCAAAGCCGTGCGCTATGCGTTGTATGCGGGCGCCACTGCCGCTGTCGGCTTGTCGGCCGGTACGGTGCTTGCGCAGGACGACTCCAGCCAGAAGCTGGAAACCATCACGGTGACGGGTTCCAACATTCGCCGCGTTGATATCGAAACCTCCAACCCGGTTGTCACGGTCGATCGCGCGACGATCGAGCGGTCGGGCAAGCTGACAGTCGGTGACCTGCTGCAGCAGCTGCCGTCCGTCACTGGCGGCAACGTGAATACGCAGGTCAACAACGGCGGCGCGTACGCCGGTACGTCCAGTATCGGTCTGCGTGGCCTCGGTTCGCAGCGCACCCTCGTGCTGATCAACGGTCAGCGCTACCTCAACGGCGATCCGAACGCGATCCCGTCGAGCCTCATCGAGCGTATCGAAGTCCTCACCGACGGCGCGTCCGCCGTGTACGGTTCGGACGCGATCGCAGGCGTCGTCAACTTCATCCTGCGCAGCGACTATCAGGGTGCCGAGTTCCGTGCCGACTACGGCATTTCGGATCACGACGACGGCGTCCGCAAGGGTTACCATTTCACGTTTGGCCAGACGTCCGACAAGGGCAGCATCATGGCCGGCGTCGAGTACAACAAGCAGGACCAGATCCTCGCGGGCAACCGCAAGTTCAGCAAGAACGCAGTTGACCTGACCGCTGGTCCGAACACCGCGCCGTACACCTTCATTGGTGGTTCCTCAAGCGTCCTTGGTGGCCGTATCGTTCTTCCGGCTGGCAATCCGCTTCGTGACACGTTCGGCTGTTCGCAGATCGTGGTCAATCCGGGCGCAACCGGCAACGTGGCGGATACCTCCAACTACCATTGCTTCACCAACGCGGACAAGTACAACTACGCGACCGTCAACCTGATCACGGCCCCGACGGAGCGCACCAGCGCGTTCCTCAATGGCACGTATCACCTGACCGACAGCGTCGATGCGTACCTGACCGTCATGCACAGCAAGACGTCGTCCAGCTCGCAGCTGGCGCCGTCGGTCATCACCAGTGGCGCAGGCCTCAGGATTTCGGCCGACAGCTATTACAACCCGTTCGGCCTCGAATTCGGCCCCG
>NZ_JBDSWZ010000140.1:0-6069 GCF_039926425.1 Dokdonella sp. | reverse complement strand
TCGTCCGGCAGATTGCGGATGCGAACGCCGGACGACGCGCACGCGCCAAGAAACAGCGCGCAGCCAAGAATCAGGAATCGTGCGTTCATTTCGCACCTCCGGCCCAGTGACCGGACAGCATGAGGAGCATGTCCGCAATCTGCTGGCGGTCTCCAAGGTTGCCGAGGTGTCCGCCGTGATCGTAGACGGCGATGCGACTTCCCATCGTTTTCTTCAGCCACTCCTGCTCCGACTTGTCGAGGATCAGGTCGTCGCTGTTGGTCTGCGCGTAGTAGTCCGGATTGTTGCGCAACGCATCGCCAATGATGTCGAGGCGGTTGTCAGCGATCAGGGATTCGCTGGTCGAGTTCGCGCGGTGCTTGAGGTAATACGGCGCGAACACCTTGGTGAAGTATTCGGAAAACGGTTTGGTGCGGAGGATGCGCTGTGTCTCCTCCAGCGAATCGCCGACACGCGGCAGATGCTTCGGATCAACCACCACGCCGGTGCCTGCATACAGATCGCCGGCAAAGAACATGTTGACGAGCGCAATGCGGAAGGTCAGCGCGATCGCCGCGGAGAATTCCGAATCCGTGCGCAGCACCGCGCCCGCTGCGCCGAGCAGGAAGTTTTCGTCGATCTGCACCGCTTCCGACGCGCGATACAGGTTGGCCAACTGGGCGTAGAGCTTCTGGTAGAGCCGCTCAATGCCGGCATTGCCGCCGATGCTGTCGGCGAACAGCTTGTCGAGGCGACCGATCGACGTGAACAGGCTCACCGGCGGATTGATCATCACCGCGCGCTGGATCTTGAGCTTGCCCTCGGTTGCATCGATCGACTTGACGATGGCGGCATTCGCGCCACCGAGGCTGTAGCCGAGGATGTCGATGTGCGTGATCTCGATCTCCGTCGGCAGATGCGCAATGATCTGCTGCATCGCCCCGTAGAGATCGTGTCCGTCCTGCATCAGGTCACCGGCGACGCCCGTGCTCGATGTCGACACGATGAAACCCGGAAAGGTCGGCGACGGCATCGTCAGCACGTGATAACCCGCGCCGTAAAGCGTTGCGCGCAGCAAGGACAACTTCGTCGTGTTGCCGTCGCTGCCAGTGCCCGAAATGATGATCGCCAGCGGCGCCGGCTTCGGCTGCGCCGAAAACCACACGCGCAACTTCCGGTCGAACCAGAACACATCCGGAACAGGACGCGCCCACGGCATCGCGATGTCCATCTCGAACAACGGCACGCGGTCGGGCAGCGGAGCGAGATCCTGCGGCGGCGTGCCGTACACGGTTGCACGGAGAGCCGCGGAGTCGGCCAGACCAGTTGCCGGTCCTGGCGCGGGAGGCGCCTTCGGTGGAGCGGCAAGCCCAACCGTTGCGGTCAGCAGAAGTGCAGCGGCGGCGATGACGAGTGAAAAGCGTTTCATCGCGTGGCCTCGACCAGTGAAAAGGCGATCGAAACAGAAGTTGTGAGAGGCATGCAAGACAGGTCCGTTCGTCGGCACGACGCGGGAGGGCGATGTGCAAGCGCAGCATGATAACCGTGTTCCCCAGGCCAATTGCATGGCGTGCGCCGGAATCGCCCTCTGGTTGGCGAAAGTTCATCAATGACCGTGTCCTTCCATTGCGTGCAATTGCGTCGACCTTTTGAACCCGGGGAAGGAGGTGGCGAGCAGGTCACGTCGTGCCGTGCTCCGCCCATTCGCTACGGCAGTGGCGCACGTCGGGGCATCAACGATCCACGTCCTATGTCATTGCCCGGCGCCGGCTCTGCGTTGCCAGGCGGGCGACGGGCGCGTGAGCCGGTTTTGCACCACTTGACGCCGTGAGACATGAGCGGGTAGCCGAAGTGGCCTCCGCAACGTCGGGAGGGTTTTCCATGTCGAGATTTCTTGCAATCTTGATGGTGCTCATGTCAGGCACCGTCGCAATGCCGCGCGGCCCACAGGCGCGTGGTTCCGTCGACGGCGTCGGCACGTGGTCGGAGCTCGGTGCATCTGGCACAAGCGATACCGTCCATGCATTCACCGTCTACGGCGGCGCACTCGTGATGGCGGGCGAATTCACGGCGATCGGCTCCGTGTCGCCGATCTTCTATGTTGCCAAGTGGGATGGAACGGCATGGACCGGGTTGGGCGGCGGCATGAGCACCTACGTCTACGCCCTTGCGGTGTATGACGGCGAGCTGATTGCCGCGGGGAATTTCGTGACGGCCGGCGGAATCGCGGCCAACCGGATTGCGAAATGGAACGGAACGCAGTGGACCCCGCTCGGCGCCGGCACCAACGGCTCCGTCCGCGCGCTCGCGGTCCATGGCGGCAACCTCATTGCTGCCGGCTCGTTCACGACCGCTGGCAGCGGCACTGCAAATCACATCGCGAAGTGGGACGGGAGCGCGTGGTCGGAACTCGGCGGCGGTGTCGACGGCGTCGTCGATGCGCTGGCCGTCTACGCCGGAAAGCTGGTGGTTGCGGGAAATTTCTTCAGTGCAGGAACGATCAGTGCGGGCCGGATCGCCGCGTGGAGCGGCCCGTCCTGGTCGGTGCTCGGCGCCGGTGCCGACGATGAAATCCATGCGCTCGCCGTGTACTCGGACGCGTTGATCGCCGGCGGCGACTTCACCTCTATGGACATCGTCGATGCAAACCATGTGGCGCGATGGAACGGAACCGCCTGGTCCGCGCTCGGCAGCGGTGTCGACAACGAGGTCCGTGCATTGGACGTGTATGCCGACGACCTGGTCGTCGGCGGCCTGTTCGCCCATGCCGGTGGCATCGTTGCGAACCGGATCGCGAAATGGACCGGCTCGCAATGGCTGGGACTCGGCAGCGGGATCACCGCCGGGGGGCCGAGCAGCGGCTCGGTTCGGGCGCTGGGCGTCTACGGCGCGGACCTCGCCGTCGGCGGCTCTTTCAGCAACGCCGGCGGCACGCCTGTGCTGCACATGGCCCGATGGCGTGATCCCGGCGCGGACATCGTCTTCGGCAACGGTTTCGACTGATTGCTCGGGACATGTCCTGCGTTTGGAGGGTTCGCGCTGCGACGCCGCTGATAGCATGCGCAATTGACCTATGCCGTTACCGACATCGCCATGCGGGACCTCTACCCGGACATCGAGCCGTATCGCACGCACCGTCTTCGCGCCGATGCGGTCCATGAACTGTACGTGGAGGAGTGCGGCAGTCCGGAAGGATTGCCCGTGGTCTACCTGCATGGCGGGCCCGGCGCGGGCATCTCCGCAAACCATCGCCGCTTCTTCGATCCGGCGCGCTATCGCATTGTGTTATTCGATCAACGCGGCGCAGGTCGATCGACGCCGCACGGCGAGCTGCGCGCGAACACCACGTGGGATCTGGTCGGCGACATCGAGACGATCCGCGAGCATTTGGGCATCGACCGCTGGCAGGTGTTCGGTGGATCGTGGGGATCAGCGCTCGCGCTGGCGTACGCGCAAGCGCATCCGGACCGCGTGACCGGGCTGGTGCTGCGCGGCATCTTCCTCGGAAGACCGCAAGAACTTCGCTGGTTCAACGAACTCGATGGCGGCGCGTCGTGGATATTCCCCGAGCGCTGGTCGCGGTACCTCGCGCACATCCCCATCGAGGAACGCGGCGACATGCTACATGCGTACGGACGCCGACTCGACAGCGACGACGCGACGATCCGGCTGGCCGCAGCACGCGCGTGGAATGCATGGGGCGGCGGCAGCGCGACGCTGCTGCACGACCCGGACAGTCAGGACGATACCGAGGAAGCCGAACGCGCAATCGGCATGGCGCGCCTCGAGGTGCACTATTTCCGGCAGGGCTGCTTCTTCGAACCCAACCAGCTGCTCCGCGACATCGACCGCATCCGCCACATTCCGGCGACGATCGTGCAGGGGCGATACGACATCATTTGTCCGGCCAGGAGTGCGTTCGACCTCGCCAGCGTTTGGCCCGAGGCTGATCTGAAGATCGTGCTCGCGGGGCATAGCGTGATGGATCCGGGGATTGTTGATGCGTTGGTGGCGGTTACGGACGCTCATTGATGCCGCCCAAATGAGTTCTGCGTCGATCGCATCGGCCTCTACAAGTTGGAAGCTAGAATTCTTTCCCAAGGGCGGTCAAACGCGCTTCGATAGCCTCGCGATTAAGTTCATATTTTTTGATAAATGCCGTCAATGTCATTTTGCCCTTGCGCGCGTTACACGATTCACAAACGTTGACCATGTTCGCGCGCGTCGACCGCCCACCCTTCGCGACTGGGTATATGTGTTCGGCATGAAGCAATTCATTTAATTTGTAGCCGCAGTACGGACAGAGGGGCTGCCTTTCCAGCTTCCGCTTGATCGACGACGCAACTTTTCTAGTGTCCGCGGCTGCGAATGCAGCGGCCGCACGCAGCGACTCAAGCGCTTCAGATTTTCGTTTTCTACGATCGATTTCTCTGTCAAAGCGTAGCAATCGCTCCATGGCAGTTGCGAAAGCCCTTGCAGGGTCCGGCGGTCCGCCGTGTAAGTTTTTTTGCCGCGCCTCAAGCTCCGAGCGTCTGTTCTTCAGCACCTCAATTTGACTGAGCGCCCCAGGGGGAACGCGCGTTAAACCCAAGAACTTGCCCAACGCCCCCATTCGCGGGCGCCGGTCGCTTAGCAGCTCATGGATCGTCGCTTCTATCGCTGCTAACTCTCTTGTCAGTAGGTCATATTCTCTAGCGTTGGCTTCTCGCTGAGAACTACCGGCAGCGTAGGCTTCTGACTTGTCCCGGAGCGGGACTACCCGCCTCCATGCCTCGGCTCTTGCTAAATTCAGCTTCGCATCTGACAACCGATTCAAAGGAATGACTGATTTCTTCCATTTTCCCATTCACCACCTCACAACACGCCCTGTGCGCCATTAGGGAAGGTCTGAACAAGTCGATCTAATTGTGGTCAGATGATCCGATCGATACAAGCTGAAGCGCGCGATGAGCCAGATGAGTTTCGGCGACTCGGAATATTCGAGCAAGCGGAAGAAGACGCGACGTGAGATTTTTCTCGCGGAGATGCAGCAGGTCGTTCCCTGGCGCTCGCTGTTGGAGTGGATCGCGCCGTTCTACCCGGTCGCCGGTCGGGGCCGACCCCGTATCGGGTGCAGACGATGCTGCGGGTTCACCTGCTGCAGAACTGGTATGCGTTGAGTGACCCGGGGATGGACGAGGCTCTGTACGAAACGACGCCGCTGCGCACGTTCGCGAAGCTGTCGCTGACAGCGCCCATCCCGCACGAAACGACGATCCTCAGCTTCCGGCGCTTGCTGGAGGTCAACGAGCTGGCACCGCAGATTCTGTCGCGGGTGAATGCGCATCTGACGCGCAAGCACGACGCTGGGGTCAGGTCTAGGATCGTAGCATTGCACTTTGGGAAACTTGGGAAACTTGGGAAACTTGGGAAACTCGGGAAACTCGGGAAACTCGGGAAACTGGGGTCAGGTTGTTGTTTCTCCTTCGGCGGGTCCACGTTCACCGTCAACTTGGTCTTTCGCGCAACGCGTGCGCCCGGAACTGGCGTAAAAATGCATTTCTTCAGTTCTGCGCGATGCACACCTGTTGTTGCCGCTTGGCACGAGCCTCACTGAAAGCCGTCCACAAGTATCGGATCGAGATCGATTCGCCACAGCGTCGAAGCGTCGGACCACGCTTGATCCGAGCCATAGTCCCACCTTTGCGATGCCGCGCGTGCGTTCGCTGTCGACTTCGTCGTTTGTTCTCCGCTGGGGTTATCCTCAACCTCCCACCGGTGCGAAATCAGGGCCCACTTCAAATGATGGAAGAGCAGAGCGTCCGCGCAGCGATTGATCAACATGGGGCCGCATCCGCCGCGGGCGACCAGGTTGCCGAGCACGACATCTATCACGATGACGTCGTGTGCGAGTACCCGCAGTCACGCGAGATCATTCGTGGTCGGTCCAACCTGCAGGCGCTTCGTAGCGGACATCCCGCCAAGCCATCCGGGTTTAAGGTCCGGCGGGTCGTGGGACTCGGCAATCTCTGGGTGACCGAGTACGTCATTTCGTACGAAGGCAAGCTCGTATACACCGTGAGCATCATGGAGTTTCGCGGGGAAAAGGTG
>NZ_JBDSWZ010000139.1:0-11115 GCF_039926425.1 Dokdonella sp. | reverse complement strand
TGAGCCAATTGCAAGCGGTCGTTCTCGCGCTGCAGGCTGACGCGCTGGTCTTCGAGCGATCGGGCTTCAGCACTCACGCGGGCAATTTCGATACGGCGCTCGGCCACATACGCCATTTCGTCACGCTGGCTTCGCTTCGCATCCTTGAGCGCGGCGAGGGACGCGCGCGCGCGATCAAGCTGTGCCGGCGCGTGTTGGGCGACGGCCGGATCCGCAACCAGCCGGTCGAAGCGGTCGGACAGGCGTTGATATTCGTCGTCCCGCGCGAACGCATTGCTGCTCAACAGCAGACACGCGACAACGAGCGACGCAGACCTCACAAACCGCCAGTGTGGAATGTGCAACGTCATGGCTGACTCTCCTGCGTTGCGTGTTCGCTCAAGTCGTGATCCAGCGTCGCGTTGTCACGACGCAACTGGTCGACCGACGCGCGCGCCTTGCCCAGTTTTGCTTTCGCAAGTGCGAGATCGGCGTCGGCCGCCGACTGATGCGCGAATTGCGCAGCGACGTCGTAGTCCTGGCGTCCTTCGGCAGCCCTCGCCTGATCGAACTGCTGGCTCGCCGCACGGTAGTCGGCGGGTGCGAGATTGGGAGCGTCCGCCGAGCGCGCGTCGGCGAGCGCCCGAGAGGCGGCAGCCAACTCGTCGACCGGAGGTCGCGTCGGTGCACAGGCCTGGACGAACGCAGTCGCCACAATCACGAACAGGACATGGATTTTTAGCCGGCTTGCTGTCATAACTTTCGCGGTCGCCCGTGTGAAAATGCGGAATCGTCGTATTGTGTGAACCCGGCGACCGTTTTGGCAATGATGAATGCATGCGATCGCATGCTGGCATTGCACCCCTGCCACCGAAATTAAAGTGAGAAGCACCGATGGATATCGGCTATTTCCTGAAGTTGATGACCGAGAAAGGTGCGTCGGACATGTTCCTCACCACCGGCGCACCCGTGAACATCAAAGTCGAGGGCAAGCTCTATCCGCTCGGCAACACCGGCATGCCGAACGGCATGGTGAAGAAGATCGCCTATTCGCTGATGGACGAGGGGCAGGTCCCTGCGTTCGAGAAGAACCTCGAGTTGAATATGGCGATCGCGGTCAAGGACGCGGGCCGGTTCCGCATCAACGTGTTCAAGCAGCGCGGCGAAGTGGGCATGGTGATCCGCGCGATCAAGAGCGAGATCCCGACGATCGAGCAGTTGAAGCTGCCTGCGCTGTTCAAGCAGATCATCATGGAACCACGCGGCCTGATCCTCCTGGTCGGCGCAACGGGCTCGGGCAAGTCGACCACGCTGGCCTCGATGATCGACCACCGGAACATCAATAGTGCCGGACACATCCTCACCATCGAGGATCCCATTGAATATCTCTACCGTCACAAGAAATCGGTGGTGAACCAGCGTGAAGTCGGGCTCGACACGCACAGCTTCCACGAGGCGCTGAAGAACGCGATGCGTGAGGCGCCGGACGTGATCCTGATCGGCGAAATCCGTGACGCAACCACCATGGAAGCGGCGATCACGTTTTCCGAAACCGGCCATCTGTGCCTCGCGACGCTGCACTCCAACAACGCCGATCAGACGATCGAGCGCATCCTCAACTTCTTCCCCGAGGCGGCGCACAAGAACATCCTGATGAACGTCGCGTTGAACCTGAAAGCCGTCATCAGTCAGCGTCTCGTGATGGGCAAGGATGGCCGACGCATCCCTGCGGTAGAGGTGTTGATCAACACCCCGCACATCCGCGACCTGCTCCGCCGTGGCCAGGTGCACGAAGTGAAGGAAGCAATGGACCGCAGCCTGCAGGACGGCATGCAGACGTTTGACCAGTCGCTGTACGGCCTTTACAAGGAAGGCAAGGTCGAGCTCGAAGAAGCCTTGAACCACGCCGACTCGCGTGATGGGCTCGCGCTGAAGATCCGTCTTGCCGAAGGCGGCGATGTGCCGATGGCCGACGCGTTCGACGGACAGAATTTCTGACGAGCTGACGCAACGGGCGATGCCGGTCGCGTCGGCTCGACGCGCTCAGTCCGATGCGCTCGGCAAACCTGTCAGCTCCTTCACGAACGGGGCGTAGTTGCGCCAGCGCTCGACCGAGCTTGCATGAATCGGCTGGCGCGCCTGCCAGACACTCGCCGACCCGATCGGCGCATCCCGAGAATCCCCGGGCGCCACAGCGGGTTGAGGCAGGTCGAGCGCTGCAGCAAGCGTCCTGAGGCACTCGAATGGATCCGCGACGAAGCGCTCGTAATCGATGGTGTGGGTCGGCACGGAGAGCCGGTTTTTCCACTGGCGCATCAGGCGGTCATGACCGTCTGAGTAACGAGCGATATCCGCGAAATCGTAGGCAAACGCGGATTCGGCATTCGCGAAGTCCTGGCTCCAGAGGGACAACGCGGTGTCGCGCCGGTTGCGCCGGCAGTGAACGATGCGGGCGTGCGGCCACAGCGCCTCGATGTAGCGCAGGTTGCGGAAATTGAGCGGATCCTGATCGATGTACGCGACTGCCGGCGCGTCGTCCTGTACCGCATGCATCCGGTACCACTCGGCGGCCTCGAGGATCGCCTCCGGATCGCCGAGGTGGCCGCCGCTCGCAAGTCGATCGGCAATGAAACGGAGCATTCGCAACTCGCCGCGATCACGGGCGCCGGTCTGGCGTGCCAGATGCGTTGCGAGAAGTGTCGTGCCGCTGCGCGGGAGGCCGACGATGAAAACAGGAATGAAATTCGGCTGTGCCGCGCGTGGCAGGCGCAGGATCGACTCGCTCAGTCGAGATTCGATTGCCGCATCCCACGCGGAAGCCGACCACGTCAGCACCGACCGCACCAGTGCATTTGCAGTGCGCAGCGTCTGTGCCGCGGCGTCGTAGTCGCCGATATCGTCCAGTGCCTTGGCCAGCCCGAAACCCGTCGCCGCACGCGATCTCGGCGCGTAGCTGCCGTCGTTGAAATGCGCCGACATCCGTGCAACGTCAGGGTGGCCCGCATCGGTGTAGCGCATGGTGTGTGCGAGTGCTCCGAGAACAAACCAGCGGTTCAGATCGACACCAGCCTCCAGCGCTTCGGTGTACAGCGCGCGTGCCTTGTCGAAATACCCTTCCTCGCGTGCGATGTTTCCAGCGACCACGCACAGCTCCGCAGTGCGCGGGCCGCTCGACAGCACCGCATCGCACAACTGCGCGGCGAGCGGCTGCCGGCTGCAGTTCTGGATGAACTGGGCGGCTCGCAGGCCCAGCGCCGGAGCGAACGCGTTCGCTTCGCAGAGGTCGTACATCGTCTGGGATGCGGCGCCGAGACGCCCTTGGCTTTGGTGAAGCGTGGCCAGCAGCAGGCCGATGTCCTCGCGCGCGGGTTCGCGTGCAACCAGGTCGCGCAACATCGGTTCGCTGCGCTCGATGTCGCCCTGGTCCCACAGTTGCCGGGCGACGGCGAGCGTTGCATCGGTATCGTAGGGCGCGTGCATCGCCATGTTCGCGCCTCCGGAACCGACGGGTGGAAGACCGAAGTCTGCCATGCACTGCGGTGGATCCGCAGCAGGAAGTCGTGATGGTCGCGGGAAAAGTCGACCTTGCCGCCAATCATTCCGTGCGAACATTGCGGCCGGAGGATTCGCCGTGGCGCATGTAATGGCAGCTGGATCGAAAGTGACGTCTCGCCTGGACGGTCTGAGCGCCGACGTTGTCCAGTGTGTGCTGGCAGCAGCGCACGCCCTCGAAGGCGGCCGCGCGGATCACGCCCAGCAGGCGCTTTCCGGAGCATTGGCGGCGCGGCCCGATCATCCCGAAGTGCAGAGGCTGCATGCCGGAATCCTCAATCTTCGCGGTGACCATGCGCGCGCGTTGCAATCCATGCGAAGCGCCCTGGCGCAGCGACCCGGCGACGCCCTCTACCACAACACATTCGCCACAATCCTCGCGGATGCGGGAAATCTGGACGGAGCCATCGCCGCCCTGCGCCGCGCTTGCGAGCTGCAGCCCGATCTTGCTGCAGCCTGGTACAACCTCGGTATCCTGCTGACCCGCTGCGTCCGTTATGCCGAATCGGCAGATGCGCTGCGACGCGCGGTTGCCCTGTCGCCGCACCATCTCCAGGCGCGCGCGCAGCTTGCGGACCTGTTGCGAATGAGCGATCGCAGCGACGAGGCGATCGTCGAATACCGCAAGGTGCTCGCGGAACGACCATGGACGGGCATCGCCTGGTGGGGTTTGGCGGACATCAAGAGTGTCGCGATGAACGAGCGCGATAGCGTGGAGATCCGGGCCGCGCTGGCCGATTCCCGCGCGACCGAGGACGACCGGATCGCGATGGGATTCGCGCTCGCCAAAGTGCTCGATGACCTCGGGCGGTACGGCGAGTCGCTGGATGCGCTGGCGCAGGCAAACGCGATTGCCCGCAGTCGCAAAACATGGGATGCGTCCGCGTTCGACGATGCAGTCGAGGCAATCCGGAACGCATTCGTACCGGCACCGGTCGGATCTCGTTCCGGACTTGGCGGCGAGTTGATCTTCGTCGTCGGACAGCCTCGCTCCGGCACCACGCTGGCCGAACAGATTCTCGCGTCCCATTCCCGGGTCGAAGGCGCCGGCGAATTGACCGACCTGCCATCGGTGATCGCCGAGGAGAGCCGGCGACGCAACGCGGGTTTTCCCCATTGGGTCGATGCAATGCGTTCGGACGACTGGGAGCGGCTCGGGCATCGCTACCTCCAGCGCACCGCATACTGGCGTCAAGGTCGTGCGGTCTCGGTCGACAAGCTTCCGAACAACTGGCTCTACATCGCCGCGATCCGGGCGATGCTTCCGCAGGCCCGCATCGTGGTGTGCCGACGCGATGCACTGGAGACATGCCTCTCCTGCTATCGCCAGTACCTCGCCGGCAACGACTACACGCGCACCTTCACCGATCTCGCCGCGTACTGGCGCGCATTCGATCGAAGCGTGCGCGGCATGCTGGAACAGCATCCGACACATGTGCATGAACACGATTACGAGGCATTGCTCGCCGATCCGGAAGCGCGAATCCGTGCGCTGCTGTCCTTCTGCGCCCTGCCGTTCGAGGAAGCCTGCGTGAATTTCCACCAGACCCACCGCACCGTCGGATCGCCGAGCGCAATGCAGGTGCGGCAGCCGTTGCGCCGCGACACCGCGCGCGCACCGCGCTACGGAGCATTGCTCGATCCTCTGCGGATCGAACTCGGTCGACCCCGATTTGGAGAACCGGTCGCATGACGACGCCATCTCAGCACAGCGGGCTGCCGCCACGATCCGCGGCTGTCGCACATCTGCTGGCGGTCTACGAAGCGGAAATGACGCATGGATCGCAGGCGCAGGCCATGGCGGCGATCGATGCTGCGTTGGCCGATGCATCTGCAGCGGACTGGCTCGATCTCGCACAACGCATGGTCCTGCGCGGGCTGATCGCGCCGGCGGCCGATGTGCTGACGGCCGCTCGCGCGCGTCACTCGCGCTCCGCTGAGATCGCGTTTGCACTGGCCGGTCTGCGGCTTGAACACCAATTGGACACCGATGCCGAAGTCCTCTTGCGCGACGTGCTCACTCTCGATCCGCGCCATTGCGCTGCCGCCCTCATGCTCGGTCGCCTTCTGGGTCGCGCGGGGCGGACCCGCGCCTCCGGTGACGTTCTGGTCGCCGCGTTTCTGGGTCGTCGGCAGCCCATCGATCGGGTGATTCAGGCGATGGAGCTCCTCGATGAATTCGATCGAAAGGCCGACGCCTCCGCGATCGCGGAGGCGGAAATCAGCGGCGGTTGCATCGATCCGCGCATGCACGCCTATGCCGCGTCCTACGCGATCCAGCTCGGCGAGTTCGACCTCGCGCGCGCGCGCTATCTGTTTGCGTACGAACACAGCACGCAAGCGCCCGAGTGGAATGTTCCATTTGGGCTCGCATCCACGCAGCGCTACCGCGACGCCAACCATCCCGACTTCGCTCTCCTACACGCGTGTCTCGAGCGTCCCGACCTCAGTCCGCCCGCGCGCACCACGCTGTTGTTCGCGCTCGGAAAGGCCTTCGACGATGTCGGGGATGCGGCACGGGCGGTCGGATATTTTCGCGACGCCAACGCGTTGGCGGCGAGTCTCTGGCCACGCTCGAGAAAGCAATGGCGGCGTGGAATTGCCGCGCGGATTCTGGCCAAGCCACTCGCCGTTCGCCGTGAGCGGACCGGACGCTTCACGCCGGTCTTCATCGTCGGCATTCCGCGCTCGGGAACCACGTTGACGGCGGAGCTGATCGCGCGGAACCCGCAGGTCTGCAACCGCGGCGAACTGACGTGGATGTGGAAACAGTCGCACCGGTTGCCGCCGAGCGGGCAAGCGGATCGTGTGCTGCTCGATTCCATCGCCGCCGAATACGAGCGGCAGGTGCGCCGGGACGATGCCGACGGAATCGACTGGTTCATCGACAAGCAGCCGCTCAACCTGCTGCACGTCGACCTGATCCTCGCGCTATGGCCGCACGCGAAGATCGTCTACTGCCAGCGCAGTTTGCGCGACATCGCACTGTCGATCTGGATGCAGTCCTTCCAGGACGACACATTCGCGTTTGCGTTCGACTTCCCCGACATTGCCGCGTTCCAGCAAGGCTGCGTCAAGCTGATGGAGCATTGGCAGACGCGTTATCCGTCTGCGATATACGCGCTGCGCTACGAGGAATTGACCGGCGACCCCGACGGCACGGTGCGCGATTTGAGCCAATGGCTTGGGCTTCCGTCCGCCATGTCCGAGATTCCGGCGTCTTCCATCCCCGCGCAGGCGATCAACACCGCGAGCGTCTGGCAGGCACGGCAGCCAGTCTATCGGCGGTCGGTTGGGCGATGGGCGGGTTATGCGCCGCTGGTGCCGGAATTGCTGACGTTTTCCGCGAACGAGCATTGACGGATGTCCGTGACCATCCGCCGCTCACCGCGAGTCACCCCGCGTAACCCCAATGGTCGAGCATTGGCTTCAGGATCGGCAGAACCGATTCGAACTCGCCTTGGTAGCGCCTCCAGCGGTCGATGCTTTTCCGGCTGACCGGCTTGATGACTTCGGTGTAACTCGGCGTCGCGATGAAACCCTTGTCGCGTGCATGGCTGTCGTGCGCCAGCATCGGCGCGGCATTTTCAAGGCCGAGAAAGTCTGCGATTTTTCGGGTTTGCATCGCCGATTCGCCCACCAGATCCTCGTAACGCGACACCAGGACATTCCCTTGGAGAAAGTCGGCGTGATACAGCCATGACTGCATTGCGGCGACGTAAGCCATCGCGGTTCGCTCAAGCGTCGAACATGCGCCGGCGAGCAAGGTCGACCGATAATTCTGCATGTAGTTGCTGAGCACGACGTCGCACGGATGGCGTAGCGCGAGAATGAATTTGGAGTGCGGAAACAGGCGCTTGATGAGTGGCACCATCAGCATGTTCAGCGGGTTCTTGTCGACGAGACGCGTACCTGGGGCTCGCCGGATCTTGTCCGCGACCAGTCCGTAGTAGCGGCCGCGGAGTTCGTCGCAGTCCTTCTGGTTGAGCTTGCCAATTCCGTCAGGCATTCGAACGCCGTACTCCAAGAGCTCGTTCGCCATGATGGTGAAGAATGGCCGCTCGTCCATCGACTGAAGTGCGGGGTGTGCATCGAGCATCTGCTCGAGCAGTGTCGTACCGGACCTTGGAAAGCCGACGATGAAGAGCGGTGACTGATCGGCGGTCGGTGCGATCAGGGAAGGCCAGGCGGCATGATCCGATTCGCCGAGCCGACCGACGGCGTTGGGGAGCACCTGAGCGTCCGCAGCGAAACGTGCGGGCGCGATCGGGGTCAGTTCCTCGACCTGAAGAGCATGGGCCTTGGCGAGGGATTGCATCGCATCGCCCCTGTTGCCGAGTTTGTCCTGGATGTCCGCCAGATTGAAGAAATGTGTGTAGTCGAGTGGCGTGCGTGGGCCCGCGTCATCGAGGATGCTGCGCGCTTCGGCCGGATTGCCGCGGCGCATTGCGAGGGTCGCACGGACGTGGGCCATCTCCAGGCGATCCCGATTGTCCATCGTCGGAAAGTGATCGGCCGTGTCGCTCAGCAGCAACTCGGCCAAGTCGAGTTCGTTCCTCCGTTCGTAAAGCGCCGCCATCTGCAGCCGGGCCGGAAGGTTCATCGGTGCGCGCGCCATCAGCTCGACGAGAACGTCGTATGCGTCGTTCGCGTCGCCAATCGTCATCAAGAGATGCGCGAGGAGCAACTGGTCCTGCGGGTCCAGCGGCAACCATGCGCGCCAGGCGCGAAGCAGCGTATACGCCTGCGCATCGCGAACCGCGACCAGGGCGTTTGCGGCATGGATGTGCGCCAACGGCGATTCGGGGTCCAGCTCGCACGCCTTGAGCAGGTGCTCCTGCGCAGCCTCATGATCGCTCTGCTGCAATTTCGCGAGCCCCAGCGCGAGATGGTGCATTGCGTCGGAAGGCGCCAGCCGGATCGCGTGGGTGGCCGCGTCTGCCGACTCTGCCGGTCTGCCCGCCATGCGCAACGCCGTCGCGTAGTTGGTCCAATGCGTTGCGGAGCCTGGATCGTTCGTGGTCAACCACGCGTACGGAATCAAGGCTTCGTCATGTCGCTCCTGCTGCTGCAGGCAGATGCCGAGCAGAAGGTGAAGATTTTCGTCATCCGGCGCCTGCTCAAGCGAAAGGCGACAAAGTCGTTCTGCCTCGCCAGGCCTGCCCTCCTGAATGGCCGCCACAATGGATGAAAGTGCAATGGTTGGGATCATGATCGCTCAAATAAAAAGAGCCGCGCGAGTTGCCTCGCGCGGCTCATCAACACTGAAGCGAGTTACCGATCAAATGATCAGAACTTCACCGTGACGCTTGCGTGGTAGTAACGGCCGACCAGATCGAACGTCGACGGATCCGTACCGGCATTCAGCGTCTGCGAGTCAAAGCCGAAGAACGGCGGCTGCTTGTCGCCAACGTTGTCCACGCCGAGGTCGATGCGCGTGTTGATCGGCTCGATGTTGTAGCCGAAGCTGATGTCGTTGTACGTGTTTGCACCCTTCTTGACTTCCGCACCCGGCAGACCCGGATAGGCGGACTGCTGCTCGTCAAGATTCTCGTTGCCGTTGGAGTAGCGACCGAAGTAACGCATGCGCCACGACGCATCGAAATTACCAAGGCCCCAGTTGAGCGCCGTCGTTGCCTTCCAGCGCGGCAAGGTGCAGACACCGGTATTGCCCGGGCAGCCGGACAGCGCGCCCGATCCGAATCCGATGAAGTGACCGGCCAGGTGGAACGGAATGTCTCCCGGAGTGTTGGGAGCGGTATCGACGTTGAAGTTCTTCAGGTACGTCGCGTTGATCGACGCGGAGAACTTGCCGAACGAGAACTCCGGCAGACGGTAGTTCAGGTTCACGTCCACACCCGACACGTCCGTACGACCGAGGTTACCCGTCGGCTGCAGAATGTTCGTGATCTGGCCGGCGTTGGGGCCGTCCAGATTACGCGTGATGAGCGGGCAATAGCTCGTCGTGCCGTTGTAGCAGAGGTTGAGGATCGTCTGCGCGCCAATGCCGCTGATCGTCTGCAGCAGGTAAACGCGCCAGAGATCCGCACCAACGGACAGGCCTTCCAGCCAGTTCGGATCATAGACAACGCCGAAGTCGAACGACTTGCCAAGCTCGGGTCCGAGCGGGAAATTGGCAAAGTTGGATCCCGATGACGTCGCGTTGATCTGGTTGCCGTTGAGGACGTCGAAGTTGGTGAAACCACCCGTCGCCGGAACACCGCGGCACGCCGGATTGCCGGCAGTGGAAGCGCCACCTGCCGCGTAATCGCACGGATCGCTCGAGAGCGTCGGGGCGCTGGAAGCCGCTGGACCGAACACGTCACCGACGGTCGGAGCGCGGAACACCTTCGACACCGTGCCACGGAACAGCAGGTCTTCGATCGGACGATACTCGAGTGCGACCTTCCAGTTGTTGGTGCTGCCGAACGTGTTGTACTTCGAGAAACGGTCACCGAGCGTCACGTTCAACGCATGCACGAACGGAATGTCCTTGAGAATCGGGACGAAGACTTCCGCGTACGCTTCCTTCACGGTGTAGCCACCCTGCAGACCGGCGGCGCACTGGCTGCCGAGCGTGCAATTGTTGGTGGCCGGATCGATGTTGAGCAGCGAGTCGATCGTCGAGCGCGTGTACTCGCTGCGGTGCGAAACGCCACCGGCGAGCTGGACGGTACCGGCCGGAAGATCGAACAAGCCGCCGGACACTTCGAGGTGCTCGTACTTCTCGATCGACGTGAACGTGTTCTGGGCGGTTGTCGCAGCCGCGCGGATGGCAGCAATGGATGCCGGATCGGCGTTCGCGTTGTTGATGTTGAAAATGTTGATCGGCACGCAGCCGGCAATCGGTGCATCGGGCGTACCGCACGTCACCAGACCCGTTGCCGGATCCAGGAACGATGGGCCGAGCGAACCATTGAGCGTGTCAAGATTCGGAAGGCCGAGTTTCTGCGCGATCAGCGACGTGTGGCCATAGCCGAAGCCGGCATCCCACGTCCAGTTCTGGTTACCGATGTCGAAGCGGCCCTTGAGGCCCGTGTTCACCTGTTCAACATTGTTGGTTGCGTTGGTCCGGCGTGGACCGATCGCCGCGCCGCGCAGCGCGAACGTGTTCAGGCCCGGACCGAAATTGAGACCGAACGGGTTGTAATAGCTGTCGGCCGAAATCGTCAGACCAGCGCCACTGGTGATGACGCTCGGCGCCAGCTGGGAGCTCGACGACGTCTTGCTGTGCATGACGGTCAGGTACGCGTCGACGTTGTCGGTCAGATGATACGTGCCATTGAGGAACGCGCTGGTGCGCTCCGTCGGAGCGTTGATCAGGTTGACCGTTGCGTAGTTGTACTTGTCTGCGTTGGTAAAGCAGTGGTAGTTCGCGGTATCGGCCGCGTTGCCGGTTGCGCCCGGATTGACGGTGATCTGCGAGCAGCCGAATACGTCACGAAGCGGATTGCCGGCCGGAAGAACGATACGACCACCGAGAACGCTCGACGAACCACCGATGAAGGTGTACGGCGCGGTGTTCGGACCAGCGGTCAGGTCAACTGCGTTCTTGCTGAACTTGCGGTTGCCCGCGAGGATCTG
>NZ_JBDSWZ010000138.1:0-8234 GCF_039926425.1 Dokdonella sp. | reverse complement strand
CGGTTTGAGCAAGGAAGCCTTCATCGGCACCGGCGTGGTGATTGCGTGCCTGATCGACGTTTCACGGCTCGCCGTCTATTCCGCGACCGGCGACTACAACGGCGTGCACGGCAATGCGGGTCTCGTGGCCTGCGCCGTCGCTGCCGCATTTCTGGGTGCGTTAGTCGGCAATCGTTTGCTGAAAAAAATGACGATGCCGGGAGTCCAGCGAATCGTTGCGATCATGTTGCTGGTCGTGGCGCTGGGCCTGATGTCCGGCGTCCTCTAGCGCGATTTTTCAACGAGCGTTGGACTCGAGTCGCCGGGCACGTGCGTTCGCGTGGGGACGACCCGCTCGCCGCCCGTGAAGCCACGTTATCTTGCAGCCAGCGCTCGCGGCAATTCGAAACCGTCCTCGAACAAGCGCTCGCCCGCAAAGACGTGAAGCATGTTGTCACTCCATTCCGTACGCCAGGATGGTGTCGTTTTCGAGTTGGCCGACGAAGGCGTCGGCCGCATCGTTGTCACCGACCTTGACGATGCCGGAAAAGATGAGGTGATCGCTCTCCGTCGATAGTCCCGCTATGTACTGAATCGGGGGATTGGTCAGATGAAGGTCGAAGGTGCGGCGGCCGAGGTTTCCGAACGACGCATCGCGCGATCCATTCGAGAGCAGGCGCACCAGCGCGATATCCGCGCTTTGTGCGCTGGTGAACGCGTAGCCGCCGAGTGTGATGTTGCCTCCGTCGATTGTCATGGCCAGTGCTTCGTCGCCGCCACTTGGATGTCGGTCGAACGGAACGATGACGTGCCCGTCCATTCCGAACGCGGCATCGGGCACACCGCTCGGCAGCAGGCGAATGACGGCCATATCGGTGTTGGGCGTCACGGTCGCGGAAACATCGGTTTTGCCGGCGAGAAGGATCTTGCCATCGGCCTGCAGGGCCATCGCGGTTGACACGTCGTCGTTGGTACCAGTGGTCCCTCCCAGATCCAGGGCGACTGTGGTGGATCCGCCATTTCCAAACGTGGCATCGAGCGTGCCGTCCCCGAGCAGCCGCGCCGCCGCGAAGTCGTAGTCCGACGCTTGTGCGGCGTGCTTTCGCGCATAGCCACCGACGACCATGCGCCCGATGGTGTCGATGGCGAGCGCCAGGCCCGACGCGCGTTCGGTTCCATCGGGTGTGATGATCCGTACGCGCTGCCGACCGTTGCCATTGAATGCGGTGTCATAGCTGCCGTCGGCGAGCAGCCGCGCGATCGCGAAGTCGTAGATCCCTGGTGTAATGTGCAAGTCGCCGGCCACGACAATCCTGCCATCTGTCTGAAGCGCGATGGCGTAAGCGCTACTGTCGTCGCTGCCGAACACATCGAACTGCACCTGGAGTCGTCCGTTGACGCCGAACGTCGAATCCAGCGCACCGGTCGACGTGAAGCGGGCGAGGGCGAAGTTGCGCGACGTCGCGCTCTGCGTGGAACCCACGGCGATGATCCTGCCATCGGCCTGGATGGCGATCGCGTTGCATTCATCGTCGTTGCCGTCGAAATCCACACCGGCCCGGCCGTCGAAGCTGAAGGAGGTATCGAGCACGCCATTAGCCTTGACACGCGCGACATGGAAGTCGCGACCCGCGCCGACAACGTTGCGCGTGCCGCAATACGTGATCGTGCCGCCGGGGCCGACGACCGGCTTGGACATCGTCGTCGAGCCGTAGACATTGGTGACGCCGAGTCGGGCGATGCCGTCGTCGCCGAATGTCGTGACGAGGTCGCCGTCGCGCGCGTGCGCCATGGTCGCGACCGCGATTCCCAATACCACACACCCCATTTTCGATGCCACGGCATTCCCCGGATTGGCGCGCTAAGCCATTGACCTGTTCAACGGGGTAACGCCCTCGCAAGGGCCACGTTCTTCCAATGGGCTGCGACCTCATCGGTGGGACACTCGACGAGGCCACCACGATCGCGATCGCGCCTTTCAGGCCGGCACATGCCGCCGTGACGATTCGAAAACGGCAGCAGCAGCAGTGGTTCGGGGTCGCAAGCGCAACGACGACGGAGGCTGCAGGCGGGGGTCAACCCGGTCGGTCGACCGGCTTCGACGCGTCGTTGCGCGGTTGCTCGCGCCCGTTGGCCGCACTGTTCGCAAAACGGATCGCCCGATTGCGCCCCAAATCCTTCGCGCGATACAGCGCACTGTCCGCAGCCCGGAACATCTCGTCGACATCGGCAAACTCGCCATCGCGCGTACTTGCCGCGCCAATGCTGATGGTGATCTGCGCATCGGCTGACGCGTTGCCCTCGACCGCACTGCGCAGCGACTCGGCCACTTTCATTGCGGTGGTGCCATCTGCTCCGGGAAGGATCACCGCGAATTCCTCGCCACCGTAGCGACACACGCTGTCGCCGCGGCGCACACCGCGCGACAGCTTGTCGGCGACCACCTGCAGGACTTCGTCGCCGCGCGCATGGCCGTGGCGATCGTTGAACTGCTTGAAGTGGTCGATGTCGACGACCAGCAACGCGAGCGGACTCTGGTTGCGCCGTGCACGCTCGAACTCGTTGGCGGCGACCTCGTCGAAGTAACGCCGGTTCGGAATCCCGGTCAGCGTGTCGGTGCGGCTCTGCCGGCGCAGGTCGCTGAGGCGGCTCGCCAGCGCAAGCGACAGCAGCACCATCTCCATCAGCGAGCCGACCTGGAAACCGTTCTGCGTGAGCATGTTGTGCGGCAGCAGGCCGAACACCTTGAACATGTACGCCATCACGCCGACCAGCAGCATGCCCCATGCGACCATGAAGTAGCGCGCCGGCCGGTAGCCCTTGATGAGACCCATCGTGCCCATCGTGATGATCTGGCAGGTCACGACGATCGTCAGCAACGCGAGCGGCAGGATCAGGACCGAATAGGGCGTGAAGAATGACGCGACCAGGCTGATTCCGGCGAGGATCTGCAACGCGATTGCGACCTTGTCCAGCCGTGGCAGCACGCTCGACGTGCTGAGGAACGCGCGGGTGAACTGCAGGCCGAACACCAGCGTCGAGGCGAGGAGCACCAGCAGCGCCTGGTTGCCCCATGCCGGACTGTCGGGCCACAGAAACTGGAACGCGAGGCCGTTGTGCACCGCGAAGTACAGCCCGTAGCTCGATGCGTAGAGCAGATAGTAGAAGATCGCGCGGTCGCGCACGATGATGAAGAGGAAGAAGTTGTACAGCACCAGCACGAGGAACCCGCCGTAGTAGCCGCCATACGCCAGCTGCTCGTTGCTCACGGTTCCGATCAGCGCGTGCGATTCGTACAGCGAAAGACTGAGATCCACCGGCCCGCTCGACGCTGCGCGCAGGTAGTACGTGCGTTCGCTGCGCGCCGGAACCTCCAGGTCGAACAGGAAATCGCGATGGGTGTATTCGCGCGTCGAGAAGATCGTGCGGTCCCCTGTCTCGGTGGAATGCCACGCGCCGGCGCGGTCGATGGACCACAGGGCGAGGTAATCGATCAGCGGATAGTCTTCACGCAACGTGACGTGGCGATCGGCGGCGTCGGGATTCACCAGCGTGAACCGCACCCACCACGTCGAGTGCGTGAACCCGAAGTTGGTGCCGAGTGCGGGGGCAGGCTTGAACGCACTGGAGACGCGAACGGCGTCGAAATCGAGTGCGCCGGTGGGATCTTCGAGCACCTCGACGCGGTGCTCGAGCGTCGCGCGCGAGAACGCAGCGTCAAGAGTCGTCGACGGCGCGGCCGCGCACCATGGAACCAGGCACGTCAACGCCACGAACACCAGGGCAACTCGAAGACGGTCCATGTACGGTGAAGCGGCTTGAATCACGGGCCGTCGATTCTGCGAGAGGGAACTGCGTCAGAATAGCAGGCGCAAGACTCTGGGGGAGTTCGATGAAGGCGTGGATCATTCCGGCGGCGATCGTGGTGGCGGTCGCTCTCGGCAGCTGCAGATCACCGGAAAAACCGATTGCGAACGATGCCGCCGTGCGCGATGGCGACGGCGCGATCAATCTGGCGCAAGGCTGGAGCCGCGAGGTGCAGGAGCGTGCGTGGTTCAGCTCGTTCGGATCCCGCCTCGTTCCGACAGCGTGGCTGCGCGTTCTCGAGCAGTCCGGCAACACGCAGCGCTTCGCGACCGACGACCACATGGACGCGCTCGGCTTTTTGACGCAGTCGGCCGGTGCGCTCAATCCGGATGGTTTCCCGGTCGGCTTCACGCAGGAAACCGACGCGCAAGGAACGGACTGGACCGGCCTCGGCTGCGCCGCCTGCCACACCGGCGAGGTGCGCTACGGCGGGCACCGCATCCGCCTCGATGGGGGACAGGGCACGCTCGATTTCGTCGGGTTCGAAGGCGCGTTGATCGACAGTCTCGATGCGACGGTGGCAGATGACGCGAAGTTCGAACGCTTCGCCACCGCGCTTGGCGTGAACGACGAACGGCGCACTGCGCTGAAAGGGGATGTCGCTGCGCTCGCCGCGCGGATTGCCCAGCGGCATCGCATGAACCACGTCGATGTGCCGTATGGCTATGGACGTCTCGACGCGTTCGGCCAGATCTTCAACGCGATCGCGGTGCAGTTCCTCGGAATCCCGGACAACCGTCGCGCGCCGGACGCGCCGGTGAGTTTTCCGGTGCTGTGGGACGCGCCGCATCTGGACTTGGTGCAGTGGAACGGGTCGGCACCGAACGCCGGTCCGGGTCCGCTGCTGCAGAACATCACGACCGCGCTTGCGGTGTACGGGTCGCTCGACGTGTCGGGGCACGACGGCCTCGCCGGTTTTCCGTCGTCGATCGACTTCTCGCATCTGGCGCAGATCCAGGACGACCTGTACGCGCTGCAGTCGCCGCAGTGGCCGGCCAACCTGTTTGGCGCGCTCGATCCGACACGCGTGTCGCACGGTGCGCAGATCTATGCGCAGCAATGCATCCGCTGTCACCGGCTGTCCGATCGCAATGATCCGAAGCGCGAACTGAAGTCGGAGATCACGCCGCTTGCGGAGGTCGGCACCGATCCGCGCATGGTGAACAACGTGCTCGCATCGGTCTCGAGCAGCGGATCGTTCGAAGGCCATAAGCTCGGCGTCGTGCTCGGTGATCCAATCGGCCCGCGTGCACAGACCTCGGACCTGGTCGTGCACGCGGCCGTCGGCGCCGCGCTGCGCCACCCGCTCGCGGCAGTGCGCGATGCAGTGGCGGGTTACCACGAGGTGATCAAGGCCGCGATTGCGAGCCATCCGGATGGCTACAAGGCACGTCCGCTGAGCGGCATCTGGGCATCGGCGCCGTACCTGCACAATGGTTCGGTGCCGAGTCTCGCCGAGTTGCTGAAGCCGCCGCCCGATCGGGTGCGCACCTTCCCGGTCGGCAGCCGCGCATTCGATCCTGCAACCGTCGGTCTTGCTGCAGACGATGCGCATCCGCCAGAGACGTTCGATACCGCGCTGCCGGGCAACGCGAACAGCGGGCACGTCTATGGAACGGCGCTCGCCGATGCCGACAAGCGCGATCTGCTGGAGTATCTCAAGAGCCTGTAGACATGGGCGCGGGGTCCATTCGCGCGTCGCGCAGGCGCTCGAACCACGCGGCGATCGTCGACGGCATTGCTGCGCCGAGCAGCGCCGCGATCGTCTGGGCGCCGAGCGCGCGATACGCCTCGAACTGCGGCTCGGCGAAGAATTGCTCGGACGTCGGTTCGTCGGGAAACGCCGGATGCGCGCGCCAGTAGGCGTAGATGTCCGCGGTGAGTCCGGCACTCAGGGTCGGCTTCAGGTACAGGATCTCCCCGCGGCTTCCATCGGCGTAGCGGATGCTGCCGATCGCGAACGGCTGTTCGGCCAATGCGTCGTGGCGTTGGTGGTAGAAGCGGTCGGCATCAAGATCGATCTCCGCGCCGAAATCGACGCGCACGCGCTCGACCGCGCGACCGAGATCGCCGAGGGTCGTCTGCGGATCGGCGCCCGCGTCGGTAACGATCAGGTAGCGCACGCGGCGGCGGATCAATTCGTAGAGACCGAGATTTTCAAAGCCGCCGCCGTCGGACAAATGCACGTGGCGCCGTGTTTCGTCGAGGCCGAGCCCGAGCATTTCGCGCGTGATGAAGATCCACCACCACGGCCTCGGCGGCGGCGACCGGTTCGCGCAACGCGGGTTGTGCGCCCAGAACCCGAGGCGCACGTTGAGCAGCGCCATCAGGAACGACACCGATCGCGCGCGCGTGGCGACCATGTCCGGATCGATCGCGGCGCCGGAAATCGTCAACGCATTGGAGAGCGCGAGCTCGGCCAGCGTGTAAGTGTCCATCCGCCGGTAGCCGGTCGCCGACGACCCTGCGTACAACGGCGAAATGAAGAAACTCGCGCCCTGTCGGCTGCGCAGGCGCTCGAGGGTGGAGCTGGTAGTGTTGAGCGTGGTGTTGATCAGATGCAGCGGCGCGCCGTGGTCGGGGGTCAACTCGCGCATGTCGAAGTTGCCCGGGTCGGGCACGTCGTCGCCCTCGAGACGCGGCAGGAACGCCTCGCCGAGGCGCGCGCGGTAGTACGCATGGATCGACACGCGATTGATGTCGCAAGCAAACGCGAGCACGACCGACAGCGCAGCGAACGCGAGAAACACCGGTGAGCCGATGTGCGTGTTGACGGCGATGTGGTAGCACAGGATCAGCAGGCCGTAGATCACCATGCTGAGGCCGATCGTCGTCAACCGTCCGCTGCTGTTGCCGGTTTCGCGACGGTCGAGCAGCATCGACACGATGCCGGTGACCACCGGCATCAGGTAGGACGCGTGCTTTCCCAGCGCATGTGCGTGACGGATCGAGAACATGTGTTCCATCATGTCGCCGAGCGTCGCCGCGACCGGAATGAGTCCAATTGCAATCAGCGCCGGTCCGAACGCGAGCATCCGGCCCATCAGGACGCGCAGCGCATCGATGCGGTGCACCGGTGCAAACCGCGGAACGCCGGCGACGAGCGCAAACACGGTCGCCAGTACGGGAAGGGCGGCGAGGCACAGGACGCCGAGCGCAAGCAGCAGCCAATAGCCATGGTGTCCTTGCGGCACGTGTCCACCCGGCAGCATCAGCCACGGCGGCCAGTCGACCGGCAACCATCCGAGCGTGAGCGCGTACACGACCGCAACGAGGGGTGGCCCGAGCACGAGAATGTTGGCGAACGTCGCAGCGAGGATCGACGCGATCAGCGTCCAGATTGAAAAGCCGCGATGACTGACGAGGTATTTCCCGTGTGCGCGCAATCCGTCGAGCACGCTGCCGCCGGCGGACGCGAGCGATGCGGAAAACACACTGCCGACGGGGTTTTTCGGCAGTCGCGCACGCAGCCATGTGTAGCACGAGGCGATGTAGCCGCCGCCGGACACCGACGACAGATAATCAACCTGACGCAGCAACCCCGACGCTTCCAGCGCCTGCAGCACGCCGAGATTGAACACCGCCGAACGGATGCCGCCGCCGGAAAAAGCGAGGCCGACAAGATCACCGTTCGGAGCAGGAAGATCGGCCGCACTGCGTCGGCGCGCAAGCCATTCGCTCTCGGCTTCGCGCACCGGTTCGAAGTCGGTCGTGTAACCGGCGCCGTGATCGTCTTGTGCGGTCATCGCACGACTCCGTGCCGCACGCTCTCTCCAAACGGCATGCGCGCGTCGGTCACTGCGAACAATCCGGCGGAACGAAGTCTGCCGGAGTCGCCGGCAGGTCACGGTGAACTTTCAGGTATTCGAGGATCGCGTAGCGTTCCTCGTCGGTCAGCAGCGGCCCGATCACCCCCGACGGCAGCGGATGCGCGGCCGAGTCCGCACGCCATGCAGCGAGCTGATCGGGTGTCGCGACGAACGCATGGCCGGTGTTGTGGTTGCCGTCCTTGCCGGTGTCGAGCCAGAAGCCGTCGGCTTCCTTCGGATCGGCCGGTTCGCTGACATAGCCGAGGTGCTGTGCGTCGTAGTCGCGGCGGCCGACGAAGAAGCGCGCGCTGCGTTCCGCGGGCGGCAGCAGCATCTGGTAGATCGACGGCACCGAGCCGTTGTGCAGGAACGGCGGCGTTGCCCATACGCCTTCCAGCGGACGTGGCTTGTAGCCGGCAATCTGCTGCGGCAGATCGAGGATGCCGAAACCACCGAGGCACTGCTGACGTTCGTAGGGGACCTGGTGGTCGGCGAAATACTTCGCCTTGATCATCAAGCCAAGCACGTTGAGTCCTTCGCCTTCGGTCATGTGGGTGATGTCGATCGCGTTCAACGACG
>NZ_JBDSWZ010000137.1:0-5000 GCF_039926425.1 Dokdonella sp. | reverse complement strand
TCGAAGGCATCGGACCGAAGATCGACGACCTGTTGCGCATCCACGGCGTCGAGAGCTTCGTGCAGCTGGCCCAGCTCCACGTCGACGACCTGCTCGACCTGCTCGAACGCGGCGGACCGAACTTCCGCCTGGCGAATCCGGCGAACTGGGCAGAGCAGGCATTGCTCGCCGCCGAAAACCGCTGGTCGGAGTTGAGGAAATTGCAGGCCGGGATGATTGGCGACGTGCGTCGCGCCGACTGAATAATCGTGCCTTCAACGCGGGCGGCGAACGTGTGGAGCCGCGCGTCCTCGAATCCGCAAGCGTCAATCGCGCGCGAGAGCGCGCACAACGAGAAGCAGTCCGGCAGCGATGGCGATCCCTCCGATCACCCGGGCAAAACGCGGGCCGGCCGGAGTGAGTCGTTCGAGCGCGATCGCCGCGGTCACTCCCGCCATCGCCCGCGCATCCATCACGCCGAGCGCCAGCAGAACTGCCGTTGGGCTGGCGCAGCACGCGGTGCACTGGAGACCGAGGCGCACGCCGTGTCGCAAGGCAGTGCCTGCGTTCGCCTTCAGAAGGCTTTCCCAAGGCACCGCTTCCCGACAACACGCCAATCGACGCGCCTTCCAGCGGGTGAGCTGCAGCGCGCCTGCCAACGCAACGACGATGCCTGCGGCCAGCGGCATCGCACGCGCGAGGGACGGATGCCGCATGGCGACGGTCGCCAGCACAGCACCCGGGACGAAGAGGGCTGCCCCAAGCATCGCCCAGACCAGCACGTATCCGGCTGCCGCGAGCGCGGGCAGCAGGTCGACACGGTGTTCACCCGCGCCGTCGAGCGCGCTGCGATAGCGCATCAGCATGGGCGTGATCGAAGGCAGCATCATCGCGATCATCATCACGCCCCACATGCCGACGAACGACGCGGCCGTTTCGAGCCACGAGCGGCCGGGCATCCGCATCCAGGCCATCGACATCGACCAGCCACCCGCCATCGGCATCGAGTCCATCGCCGACATCGACAGGCACCCGGCGACCGTCGCCGCCATGCTCGCCGCGAACACCAGAAGCGTGACGGCGATGAACATCCGCCCCGGCGTCGCAGTACGCGATCCCGTGCGCGTCTGTGCCGGATCAGGCCTGTGCGTATTCATCGTGCCGGCGCCACCAGATGCCTTGTTCGTTGCGCCCCAGCGGCGCGCGATCAAGCCACTGGTACATGTTCCAGAGGCCGTCGAGCCCGCGCGCATAGGCGGAGTACGTGTGATGGACGACTCCATCCGCGAGCGTGAACGTGCTGATCCCTGGCCGATCGCGCGTGTAGGTCGCGACATCGGTTCCCGTCATCGCAGCCAATTGCGCGACAGGCCCCTCTTCCCCGCGCAACTCCCATTCCTGGACCGCGTTGCCGTCTTGCGATTTGGCCGGGGCTTCGCGCCGGTAGTTGTATTCGATGCCTCCTTCGCGTTGCTGCCGGTCGGTGAAGGAGATGTTGAAGTCGCCATTGAAGTCACCTCCGGCCGACGACGCCCATGGAAACGTCCAACCCATGCGCCGTTTGTAGTCGGCGAGCTTCGCGAACGGGGCGCTTGAAACAGCCGCGAGCGTCACGTCGTGATGGGCGAGATGCACCGCAATCGGGTTGAAGCCGTCGGCGATTGCGGAACACGACGGACAGCCGGCCTTGTAGTCGGCTCCGAACATGAAGTGGTAGACCAGCAATTGCGAACGCCCCTGGAAAAGATCCGCCAGCGAGACGTTTCCCGCGTCCGTCTCGAACCGGTACTCCTTGTCGATCCGCACCCACGGCAACGCCTGGCGGCGCAATGCGAGCTCGTCGCTGCGTCGAGTGAGTTCTTTTTCCGCCTGCAACAGATCGAGTCGGGCAGCGAGCCATTGTTCGCGCGTTCCTGTGGTGTGTGTGTTCATTGCGATTTCTCCTCACGTGTTCGGGACGAGCCGGTGATCGTTCGTCTTGGGATAGATTAGGCGCCGCACGCGCATCGATGAGAGTGACAAATGTGACGGGAATCCAATGGACTCGCTGATCACCGCGGCGGCGCGCGCGCTCGCAGCCGGCGATCCGCTCGGCGCGTTGAAGCGCGTCGCGCTGCGGAGCGACGCGCCCGCTCTCGCACTGCGCGGTCTCGCGATGGCGCAGCTGGGCGATCTCGATCGCGCCAAGACGCTGCTGCGAAGCGCCGCGCGTGCGTTCGGTCCGCGGGAGGCGGTGGCGCGCGCCCGATGCGTGGTTGCCGAGGCGGAAATCGCGCTGGCGTCGCGCGACCTCGGTTGGCCTGCGGAAACACTCAATGCCGCGCGGGTGACGCTGGAGCAACATCATGACCCGATCAACGCGGCGCACGCGCGTCTGCTGGGGATCCGCCGTCTGTTGCTGATTGGACGGCTGGATGAAGCCGACCAGTCGCTCTCATTGCTCGAACCCGATGCGTTGCCTGCCGCAATGCGGGCGACACGCGAACTGGTCGCTGCGGGAATTGCGATGCGGCGGCTGCGCATGTCGGAGGCACGCGCCGCGCTCTGCCGGGCCGAAGATGCAGCGCGCCAGGCAAGCGTTCCTGCGCTGAGCGCCGAGATCGCCAGCGCTCGCCTCGTGCTGGATACGCCGGCTGCGCGCTTGATCGCCAACGGCGCAGAGCGGCTGATGCTGCTCGACGACGTCGAAGCCCTGCTCGCATCGCGCGATTTCATCGTCGACGCATGCCGTCATGTCGTGCGGAGTGAAGGCCAGATGGTCTCGCTCGCGACGCGACCGGTGTTGTTTGCGCTCGCGCGCGCGCTCGGCGACGCATGGCCGCACGATGTCGCGAGGAACACCCTGATCGCGCAGGCATTCCACGCACGGCATGCCGACGACTCGCATCGGGTGCGGCTGCGCGTCGAAATGGGTCGGCTCCGCGCGATGCTCCGCCCGCTGGCCGACGTGAAGGCGACGCGTGCCGGATTTACGCTGGCGCCGCGTCGTGCCTGCGATGTCGTCGTGCTCACGCGCCCGGTAGACGAGGAACACGCCGACGTCCTTGCATTCCTCGCCGATGGCGAATCGTGGTCGAGCTCGGCCTTGGCGATCGCATTGGCAACGAGCCAGCGCACCGTGCAGCGGGCGCTCGATTCGCTCGACGCCCGCGGCAAGGTGCAATCGTTCGGCCGCGGACGCGCGCGACGCTGGATGACTCCGCAGGTGCCCGGTTTCACGACGATCTTGTTACTCCCCGCTCCTCTGCCGATTGACTAGGATCGAGCGGCCCAAGACAGGATCGATCAATGAACCCGACCAAAGCTGACATCATTCGCGAGTACGGACCCTTCCCCGCAGCCGACAACATCGGCGGCGTCACCTACGACGGACGGAACGTCTGGTTCGCATCCGGCGACCGCCTCAACGTGCTCGATCCCGACAGCGGAGAGACGGTGCGCACGGTCGACGTCGCCGCACATGCGGGAACGGCATTTGATGGCCGGCACGTGTTCCAGCTCGCCGAAAACCGAATCCAGAAAATCGATCCGCAGACCGGCGCCGTTGTCGCAACGATTCCGGCGCCTGGCGACGGTGGCGATTCCGGTCTCACATGGGCGGAAGGAACACTCTGGGTGGGCGCGTATCGCGACCGCAGGATCCATCAGATCGATGCGCAGACCGGCGCCGTCCTCCGCACGATCGAATCGAACCGCTTCGTCACCGGCGTCACGTGGCTTGACGGTGATCTCTGGCACGCCACATGGGAAGGTGACGACAGCGAACTTCGACGCATCGATGCACACACCGGCGAGGTGCTGGAAACACTCGAGATGCCCGCGGGTGCAGGCGTGTCGGGGCTCGAATCGGACGGCGTCGACCGGTTCTTCTGCGGCGGCGGAAAAAGCGGCAAGGTGAGGGTCGTCCGCCGTCCGAAGCAGAACTCCGCTTGAGCATGCAGTGCCGTCAGCGCGCCGACGGCCATTGCAGGGTCACGACGATGCTGCTTTTGCTGCAAGTCGAAACGCATGCAGCAACGGTTCGGTATAGCCGTTGGGTTGCTCGCGCCCTTCGAACACGAGCGCGGTCGCTGCCTTGAACGCCAGCGAGTCTGCGAAATGCGGCGCCATCGGACGATACGCAGGGTCGCCCGCGTTCTGTCCGTCGACCACGACGGCCATCCGCTCGAACATCGCCTGCACGAACTCGCGGGTGACGACTCCGTGTCGCAACCAGTTTGCGATGTGCTGACTGGAGATGCGCAGCGTCGCGCGGTCTTCCATCAGGCCGACGTCATGGATGTCGGGCACTTTCGAACATCCGATGCCCTGCTCGACCCACCGGACGACATAGCCGAGGATGCCCTGCGCATTGTTCTCCACTTCGGCGGAGATCTCGTCGGGCGACCAACCCGCAGTCGACACCACCGGAATGGTCAGCAGATCCGCAAGCAGCGAATCGCGCACGCTCGCATAGTCGATCGTTTCCAGTTCGCGCTGGACCGCCTGCACGTCGACCTCGTGATAGTGCAACGCGTGCAGGGTTGCGGCGGTTGGCGACGGCACCCACGCGGTGTTCGCGCCGGCTTTCAGCTGCGCGCTTTTGTGCGTGAGCATCGCGTTCATCAGATCCGGCATCGCCCACATGCCCTTGCCGATCTGCGCCCGGCCGCGCAGACCGCAATGCAATCCGACCAGTACGTTGCTGCGTTCGTACGCGGTGATCCATGCGGACGACTTCATGTCGCCCTTGCGAATCATCGGGCCGGCTTCCATCGCGGTGTGGATTTCATCGCCGGTGCGGTCGAGGAAGCCGGTATTGATGAACGCGACGCGCGATGCTGCCGCGCCAACGCACGCCTGCAGGTTGACGCTGGTGCGTCGCTCCTCGTCCATGATGCCCATCTTGATCGTATGCCGCGCAAGGCCGAGCAGGTCTTCCACGCGTGCGAACAGTTCGTCGGCGAACGCGACCTCCGCCGGGCCGTGCATCTTCGGCTTGACGATGTAGATCGAACCCGATCGCGAGTTCGCCCTGCGCG